>JBKJOK010000311.1:0-6117 GCA_046595595.1 Candidatus Limnocylindrales bacterium | reverse complement strand
CGCGATCCAGTCGATCTCGAAGTGGGCCCGGCGCAACGACATGATCCTCCACCTCCATCGGGCCGGGGCATCCACCTATACCCGCCAGAAGGCGCACGGGATCTCGTTCCGGGTGATCGCCAAGTGGATGCGCCTCGCGGGCGTGGACCACATCCATGCCGGGACCGTGGTCGGCAAGCTCGAAGGCGATCCGAACATGATCGCCGGCTTCTACGACGTCCTGCGCGAGCCACGGAACCCGATCGATCTCGAGCACGGCATCTACTTCGACCAGGACTGGGCGAGTATGCGCAAGGTCATGCCGGTCGCGTCGGGCGGGATCCACGCCGGCCAGATGCACCAGCTCCTGACCTACCTCGGCGACGACGTGATCCTCCAGTTCGGGGGCGGAACGATCGGCCACCCGATGGGCATCCAGGCCGGCGCCGCCGCCAACCGGGTCGCCCTCGAGGCGATGGTCCTGGCCCGGAACGAGGGCCGCGACATCTGGAACGAGGGGCCGGACATCCTGGCTGGCGCGGCTCGCTGGTGCGCGCCGCTCAAGGCCGCTCTCGACACCTGGGGCGAGATCACCTTCGACTACACGAGCACGGACACGCCGGACTACGTGCCCACCGCGACGCCGAGCTGAGGCCGGACATGCGCCTGACCCAGGGAACCTTCTCGTTCCTGCCGGACCTGACCGACGAGCAGATCCGGGCCCAGGTCGAGTACTGCCTCGGCCGAGGCTGGGCGCTGTCGGTCGAGGTCACCGACGATCCCCACCCGCGCAACAGGTACTGGGAGATGGTTGGCGAGCCGATGTTCGACCTGCACGACGCGGCCGGCGTGCTGATGGAGCTGACCAACGCCCGGACGACGTTCCCCGACCATTACATCCGGCTCAACGCCTTCGACTCGACGCGCGGCTGGGAGACGGTCCGGCTGTCGTTCATCGTCAACCGGCCCAAGCGTGAGCCCGGCTTCCGGCTCATCCGCCAGGAAGCGGCCGGCCGGACGATTCGCTACACGATCGAGCCCGTCGCGGCTGGCGGACGCGACCGATGACGACCAGGGCCGAGGCGCCGGTCGCGACGCCGGACGACGAGCTCGCCGAGCGAGCGACCGAGGTCGAGACGCGCGTCGCCGAGCTCCTCGCGACGCTCGACCGCGAGTTGGTCGGGCTGGCTCCGGTCAAGACCCGGATCCGCGAGATCGCATCGCTCCTGCTGATCGAGCGGCTGCGCCGGCAGGTGGGTCTGGTCGGCAGCCCGCCCTCGCTGCACATGAGCTTCACGGGCAATCCCGGGACCGGCAAGACGACGGTCGCAATGCGGATGGCCGAGATCCTGCACACCCTCGGCTACGTCCGGAAGGGCCATCTCGTTGCGGTCACCCGGGACGACCTCGTCGGCCAGTTCATCGGCCATACCGCGCCCAGGACCAAGGACGTCCTGAAGCGGGCGATGGGCGGCGTCCTGTTCATCGACGAGGCCTATTTCCTGTATCGCCCGGAGAATGAGCGCGACTACGGCCAGGAGGCGATCGAGATCCTGCTGGCGGTCATGGAAAACCAGCGCGACGATCTGGTCGTCATCCTCGCCGGCTATCGCGACCGGATGGAGCGCTTCTTCGCGAGCAACCAGGGTATGAGCTCGCGGATCGCCCATCATGTCGACTTCCCGGACTACGGCCCGGCCGAGCTCGAGGCGATCGCCGGCCTGATGCTCGAGACGCTGGAGTATCGCCTGTCGCCGGCCGGCGCCCGGGCGTTCGCTGAGTACATCGCGCTGCGCCGGACCCAGCCGAATTTCGCCAACGCCCGCTCGATCCGGAACGCGATCGACCGGGCCCGGCTGCGCCAGGCGAACCGGCTTGTCGCCGACCGGTCTGGGACGATCACCCGCTCGACGCTCATGACGATCGAGGCGGCCGACATCCGGGCGAGCCGGGTGTTCGACGATGCTCCGACGTCCGGCACACCGGACGACACCGACGGGACCGACGGGACCGACGGGACCGGGCGATGACATCGATCCCGGACCCCCTGGCCGGGCAGGTTCTGCGATCGCCGTCCGCCGTCGGGCCGGCGTCCCGAGAGATGACCCTGACCGAGTTCATCATCGATGAACAGCGCCGCGACCCGGCCGCGAGCGCCGGCCTGACCGCGCTGGTCAACGACATCCGCCTGGCCTGCAAGCGGATCGGCAACGCAATCGGCAAGGGCGCGCTGGCCGGCCCGGCCGGCAAGACCGGGACGCGCAACCCATCCGGCGACGCCCAGGCGCCGCTCGACGTCCTCGCCAACGAGGTCTTCCTGCGCACGACCGAGTGGGGCGGCTCGCTCGCCGGGATGGTCTCCGAGGAGCTCGATGAGGTCCATGTCGTCGGTCCGGAGTTCGACCGCGGGCCGTACCTGCTCGCCTTCGACCCGCTCGACGGCTCGTCGAATATCGACGTCAACGTCTCGGTCGGCTCGATCTTCTCGGTCCTCGCCGATCCGCTGCCCGACCAGCCGCTGACCGCCGCCGCCTTCCTCCAGCCCGGCTCGCGCCAGGTCTGCGCGGGCTACGCGATCTACGGCCCGACGACGATGCTCGTCCTGACGTTCGGGCGCGGAACCCACGGCTTCACGCTTGATCGCGAGATCGGCGAGTTCATCCTGACCCATCGCCACCTCCGGGTGCCCGACACGACGAGCGAGTTCGCGATCAACGCCTCGAACTCGCGCTTCTGGGAGCCGGCTGTCACCCGCTACGTGGACGAGTGCCTGGCCGGCTCGAGCGGGCCGCGCGGCCGGGACTTCAACATGCGCTGGGTGGCCTCGCTCGTCGCGGAGGCGCATCGGATCCTGTTCCGCGGCGGCGTGTTCCTGTACCCGCGCGACGATCGGCCGGGCGGCCGCGGCGGCAAGCTTCGCCAGCTGTATGAGGCGAACCCGATCGGATTCGTGATCGAGCAGGCCGGCGGCCGGGCCAGCACCGGTTACGGTCCGATCCTCGACGTCGTGCCGACCGCGATCCATCAGCGGGCGGGCTTCGTCTTCGGTTCGGCGAGCGAGGTCGAACGGATCGAGGACTACCACCGCGATCACAACGTCCGGCCGTTCGACGCACCACTGTTCCGGTCGCGCGGCCTGTTCCGCGACCCGGTCGGGCGGCCCCGGTGACCGCCCGCCATCCGGTCATCGCGATCACCGGCTCGTCGGGCGCGGGCACGACGTCGGTGTCGCGGACGTTTGCCCAGATCTTCCGGCGCGAGGGGGTCAACGCCGTGTTCGTCGAGGGCGACGCGTTCCATCGCTACGACCGCGCCGAGATGGCCCGGACGATGGCCGCGGAGGCGGCCAAGGGAAACCGGGCGTTCAGCCACTTCGGACCGGAGGCCAATCTGTTCGACGAGCTCGAGGGCCTGTTCCGCGAGTACGGCGACAGCGGCGGCGGCCGGATCCGGCGCTACCTCCACGACGAGGACGAGGCCGAACCGCTCGGCCTGGAGCCGGGCACATTCACCCCATGGGAGGACGTGCCGACCGACAGCGACGTGCTCTTCTACGAGGGTCTCCACGGCGCGGTGGCCTGCGACGGGATCGATGTCGCGAGGCACGTCGACCTCGTCGTCGGCGTGGTGCCGGTCCTGAACCTCGAGTGGATCCAGAAGATCCACCGCGACAAGTCGACCCGCGGCTACTCGACCGAGGGGATCACCGACACGATCCTCCGGCGCATGCCCGACTACGTGACCTACATCTGCCCGCAGTTCACCCGGACCCATATCAACTTCCAGCGGGTGCCCGTCGTCGACACCTCCAACCCGTTCATCGCCCGGTTCATCCCGACCCTCGACGAGAGCTTTCTCGTCATCCGCTTCCGCGATCCGCGCGGGATCGACTTCCCGTATCTGCTGTCGATGATCCACGATTCGTTCATGACCCGGGCGAACACCCTCGTCTGTCCGGGCGGCAAGATGGATCTCGCGCTCCAGCTCATCTTCACCCCGATGATCCTCCGGCTGATCGAGCGCCGGACGGGGAGTCTCGGCTCCGGGTAGGCCTTTCCTGTCGGCGCTCGCCTTCCCCTCATGGCGTGCGCCGGCTCCCATCGTGACGCCGTCTGGTCTTGTGCGTCCCGGATCGGACGGCGTCACGACCCTCCGCGACAACTGGCATGACGTTGCGAGGCGAAAGCTGCCGTCGCCGGAGCCGGGCTCGCTCACCGTTTGCACGATGACCTGAGGACCGCGGCGAGCGGCCCGCATCAAGGAGGTCCCGCAATGGACGACCAGGATCGATTCGACAAGTCGAAGACCGACGTTGAGAGCATCACCAGGCGCGGCGAGGACGTCGACAAGCAGGAGCAGGAGGCTGGCCGGCACGACACGGGCAACCAGGGACCGACCGACCGGCCGACCGGAACCTCGACGGCCCGCGACTTCACCGGTGTGGACCCCCAGGACGTGACCAGCGACGAGGATCGTTCGCCGGCAGGCTGACGCCCGACGCCACCCTTCCCGATTCGCCGCCGCGTCGTCCGACCGCCGGCGGCTCGATTCCGACCGCCGCTGTCGGTTGGCCCGGTCAGGCCGAGGCGCCCGAGTAGTGGCCCAACCCGAACCGCCAGAACCAGCGGGTGATGAGGAACAGGCCGACTGCGAACGCCGCCGCCAGGGCCAGCGTCTCGATCGTCAGGCGCGACGTGAGCGCCTCGGCCGGGACCGTGACCGCGAACCCGATCGGGACCAGGAAGGTCAGCGAGACGCGCAGCCAGCCGGGGTAGATCGTCACCGGCCAGCGTCCGGACTGGTACAGCCCCTCGAACAGCTCGTGGAGCTCGTCCATCCGGATCACCCAGAACGCGGCCGTGGTCACGATGAGCCAGAAGCAATAGATCATCACGGCGCCGAGGAGCAGGGTCAGCCCGAACACGAGGGCCGTTCCCACGCCGATCCCGGTCTGGAGCTGACCGACCGCGACGCCCAGGACGATCGCCCCGACGACGATGTCGACCGCCTGCCAGATCCGGAACTCCCGGACGCTGATCAGGACCTGCGCGTCGGCGGGCTTGGTCAGGATGAAGTCGAGGGTGCCCTCCCGGACGTCGGTCATCAGCCGCTCCATGGCCGGTTGGATCGCGCTGTTGATGATCCCGCCCATCAGGGTGTGGACGCCCATGACCGCGAGCAGCTCGGTCTGGCTCCAGCCGCCGAGGTTCGTCGTCTGGCCGAAGACGAGGTTCAGGACGATCAGCCCGGTGCCCAGCGCGATCGCCGACTGAAACAGCTGGACCGCGAGGTTGGCCCGGTACTGGAGCTCGTTGAGCGCGCCGACCCGGAAGAACAGGGCGAACAGCCGGAGCGGCCGGAGGAGGTCGCGCCGGTCGTCGAAGCGAGGGTCGTCGGCCATCAGCCGCCCACCGCCGAGAACCGCCGGACCGCCAGCCGCCAGGCGCCGGCGACGAGGGTGGCGCTGATCGCGATCCACACGAGCTGCATCGCCAGTCCGCCGAGCAGCCGCTCGGTGGGGAGCTGCCCGATCAACGCCTCGATCGGGAAGCCGAACGTCCACTGGAACGGCAGGACGCCCGCGAGCTGCTGGGCCCAGTCGGGCATCAGCGAGAGCGGCACGAGGCGGCCCGACAGGAGCAACTCGGCGGTGAAGAAGATGTCGAACACGGGCCCGACCCGGGTCGTCCAGAACGTGACGAGGCCGAGCAGCCAGAGGAACATGGAGCGCAGGAAGTAGGCACCCCAGATCGCGAGCCCGAAGACCGCGACATCGATCGGCCGGATCGCGAGGGTCGGTTGGAAGATCAGCGACAGGAAGATCGCGATGGGCAGCCAGAGCAGGATCACGACAACCTTCCAGCCGGCCAGGCCCGCCAGATCGGTGTGGATCGGGTGGACCGGCCGCAAGAGCATTCCTGCCAGCTCGCCGCCTCGGACGCGTTCCTCCCAGGCGTACGGCGTCAGCGCGATGTTCATGTTCCGGACCAGCGTCCAGACGATGTAGTAGGCCGCGAACTCGCCCGGCGTGAAGCCGCCGACCTCGCCGCCCTGCTGGCGGGCGACGGTCGACCAGACGACGAGGTAGATGACCGGCTCCGCGACCATCCCGATCATGTAGAAGTAGTTCGAGACGCG
>JBKJOK010000007.1:0-3223 GCA_046595595.1 Candidatus Limnocylindrales bacterium | reverse complement strand
CCGCGATCCCGTACGCCCAGACGCGCGAACAATTCGGTCGGCCGATCGGCTCGTTCCAGGGCGTGGCCTTCATGATCGCGGACATGGCCACCGAGATCGAGGCCGCTCGATCCATGGTCTGGAAGGCCGCCTGGCTCAAGGACCACGATCGCGACTACGGCCTCGTGGCGGCGCAGGCCAAGTTGTTCGCGTCGGAGGTCTCATCGCGAGCCACCAACGCTGCGATCCAGATCCACGGCGGTTACGGGTATGTGACGGACTACCCGGTGGAGCGCTTCATGCGCGACGCCAAGCTGACCGAGATCGGCGAGGGCACGAGCCAGGTCCAGCGGCTCGTGATCGCCCGCAAGCTCCTCGACTTGCGAGTGGAATAGGTCCGACCGATCTCCTGATCAGCGCGGTTGATCGAACGCGCGACGATCGTTCGTGGCGAGCCACCCGATCGCTGGGATCTTGCCGCGATCACGACAGCGTCGAGCGCGGTCCGACCCGAATCGATGAATCAGCCTGATCAAGGGCCCGACGGGCCAGGATCAGGCGCGTCAGCCGACCTGCACGAGCCGGACCATCAGCCGGAGTTCGCTTCGCGGCCCCACGCAGGTCTGGAGGGTCATGCTCGGGCGGGTCTGGGCGGCCCACGCCCACGAGGCCGCGGTCGTGGGCTTGACGACCCGCCACCAGATCACCGAGTACGTGCTGACCCGGCCCGCGCCGTCGGCGTGGATGACCTTCATCCCCTTGGCAAGGCGGCCGCTGACGTAGGCGTCGTGGAGCGGCTTGAAGACGCTGTAGGCGTGGCCCAGCAGGTAGACGTTGTTCCGGCCGGCACAGCCCCAGCGGTAGACGAAGTTGTCGGGCGGTCGGGTCCGCGAGCAGGGGAACAAACTGACCGAGCGGTTGATCCCGAGCGACGGAATCCAGACCCGGTTCGTGCCACGGTACGACGCCGTCGTCGCGGCGGGGCGGGTCGCGGGCGCCGCTGCCACCGCCGGCTTCGCGGAGGTCGTGGTCGCGCCGCCGGGGCTCGTTGGGAGCGTGCGGGGACCAACCGGCGCCGACGCGGCGCGGACTCGAGCTGCGTCGGCGCTGACCGCGACCGCGTCGCGCGCCCGGTCGGCAATCGCGGCCGACGGATGCTCCGTACCGGTCCCCCGATCGGTGTCCCGGGCCGGCATCGCGGCGGCTAGCGTGGCGGGCTCGACAGATGCCGCCCGCGGACCCATCGACCGGGCCAGGGCGAGGCCGGTGATCTCGCCGACGAGCACGGCGGCGAGGAGCGTCGGGAGCAGCAGCCGATGGGTCCGGGATCGTCGGGATGCCATGTCCCGAGCATCGCGACGGACGACGCGTAGCTTCGTGGCCCGGTGGTCCCGACGGCCGTGGGACGATGGTGCCGGCGGCCCCTAAGGATGTGCGGGTCCGGTCAGGAGGGGTGTGGATCGGGTCGGTAGAGGGTCAGCCGACGATCAACCGCCGGTTCCGGCCGCCTCCCTGATCGCGGCCCGCACCGCGTCCCGGAAGGCCGTGGCCCACGGCCCCTGCCCGGCCACGACGTAGGGCGACGTGTCGATCGACTCGAAGGTGTCCGGGTCGGTCACGAAAGCCGCGGCGCACGTGTCGATCGTCGAGCGCAGGCGCTCGTAGGTCGCTCGGTTGCGGAAGATGTAGATGTGGACCCGGACCGGCGTTGCCTGGTCGAGCCCGCTGGCGTCGAAGCCGATCGCCGTCCGGGCGATCTCGATGTCGTCGCAGCCGGCGTCGCCCGAGATGATCCGGTCGACCCGGATGCCGCGCTGGCTGAGGACGCCGGCGATGCCCGGAAAGTCGGCGGCGGTCGGCGCAGGCGACGACCGCGAGATCGTGTCGCAACCGGCGAGGAGCGACGCCGCCGCGACGGTGCCAAGTAGAAGTCCCACGAGACGGGCACGGCGGCGCCTGGATGGGGCGGAGGGGATCACGAGATCGAGCCTACACCGCTCGCGTCGGACCCGCCTCGGGACCGTCGTCGCGCGTCCATTCGTCGCCGACGAATCAGCGCTCGCGAGATCGCCGCTTGGCCTCGCGCAGCCGCGACAGCGTGTCGCCTGCATCGGGTTCGGCCGGCCGACGAGACGCCGGCGTCTCCGGAGGCGTCTCCGGCGGCATCGACGCGGGGCCCCTCGCAGGGAGGGCCGCCGTCGCTGCGAGGGGCGCCGGCGGAGCAACCGGCGGGGGTGCCGAAGCCGGCGCTCCGGCCGGGGCGTTCACGTTGGCCGCAACGTCCGCATCGTCGTCGCGGAGCATCGCCGCCCGCGTCGCGGATCCGGCCGCACGGTCGCGGGCCGCGAGCATCCCTGCCACCTCGCTCGTGCGCGGCGCGAGAGATCGACGGCGCCAGCCGCCGCCCAGCCAGCGCTGCACGTCGACGAGCTCGCGCCGCCCCAGCGACACTCGCCGGAGCGCGATGTCGAGCGGCCAGAGCAGGAGGGCCAGGACCAGGAGCGTCGGCCACAGGTCCGTCGACGACGCGTTCGTCCGGAGATCGTGGGTCCACGGCTCGGCCGGCAGGTCGATCGCCCGGCCGCCGGTCGCGGACCGCAGGGTCGCGAGGAAGCTCTCGTTCGTGCCCAGGACGCGATACTCGGCGGGCGTCGGCGCGACCAGTCCCAGCGTCCGGCCAAGGGCGGTCGAGCCGGGCCGCGTCTGCGACACCCGGATCACGTACGCCCCCGGATCGATCTCGCCGAGCTCCACCTCGTAGACGCCCGGTGCGACCTGCGCCAGCCCGAGGGCGCGCGACTCGAGATCCGGCGTCGTGATCGCGACCGCCGTCGAGTAGAAGTCGCGCGGCGAGCCGTCCGCTCCGACGCTCTCGACCCGGAGGCGGGTCTTGTTGCCCTCCGTCACGAACGTCGCCTCGATGCCGCCAGTCTCCTCGCCCGGGAACGTCCACGACACGAGCTGGCTGAAGAACTTCGAGAACCCGTTCCAGCCCAGCCAGCCCTTCGCCCAGCGCCCGGTCGAGTCCGACGTCCACGCCACCGAGCGCCCGAGGCCGTACTGCCACTGGGCGAGGAGCGGATCGTCGCGCGGGGTCACGAGCACGGTCTGGGCGGCGGCCTTGGCCGTCGTCCCGTTGTACCCGAGCAGCTGCGGCAGCGCGTCGAGGCCGCGCAGGATCGGCGACTGCGACGTCAGGATCGGGTGGAACGGCTCCTCGACAATCTGCTGGCCGGCGACCTTC
>JBKJOK010000003.1:0-2118 GCA_046595595.1 Candidatus Limnocylindrales bacterium | reverse complement strand
GGCTGAAGACGTGGTCGTGGCCCGCTCCGGTGGAGGTGATCCCGAGCGGTGCACCGTCGGCTGCGGCGCCACCGGCTGCCGATCACCCGGCCGAGACGACGACCGAGGAGCGCCTCGCCGAGGAACCCCGCGTCGAGCGCCGCTGAGCGGCGCCGCGTGACGCTCAGCGGCGCCGCTTCATGTCAGCGAGGATCTCGCGGGCCGCGTTCTGGCCCGGCTGGCCGGTGATGCCGCCGCCGGGGTGCGCGCCCGAGCCGCACAGGTACAGCCCGTCCACCGGGAGCCGATAGCGGGCGCTGCCGAGGAACGGCCGCCACAGGAAGAACTGGTCGAGCGACTGCTCGCCGTGGAGGGGATGGCCGCCGGTGAGCCCGTAGTCGCGCTCCAGGTCGAGCGGCGTGATCACCTCACGGGCGGTCACGCTCGCGGTCAGCCCGGGCGCCAGGTCGTCGAGGACGCCGACGACCCGGTCGGCGAACGCGTCCGCCCGGCCGTCCTCGTCCCAGGCGCCGCCGCGGAGCGTCGCCGGCGCGTACTGGGCGCTGATGCTGACGACGTGCGTGCCGTCCGGCGCGCCCGCCACGAGCGACGGGTCAACGAGCGACGGGATCGTCGCCTCGAGGACCGGCGTGTCGGACGTCCGGCCGTACTTGGCCGCATCGAACGCCCGCTCGATGGCGTCAATCCCGGGCGCCGCGAGGATCCGGCCCCGGACGAGCTGGTCGTCGCCGCCGGCCGCCGTGAATCGGGGCAGTCGATCGACGACGAGGTTGACCTTGGCGACGACCCCCGGGGTCCGGTAGTTGGCGGCCCGCCAGCGCATCGTCGGCCCGACGGTAACCGGGTCGACCAGCCCGACCAGGGTCCGCTTCGGATCGAGGCCGGACACGACGACGGTGGCGCCGATCTCCTCGCCCGAGGCGAGGGCGACCCCGGTCACCCGGTTGTCGCGCGAGGTGATCGCGGCGACCTCGGCCGACGTCCGGATCTCGGCCCCGGCCGACTGCGCCGCCGAAGCCAGCGCCTCCGACAGCGCGCCCGGTCCGCCGATCGCGAAGACCGTCTGGCCTGCCGCCCCGCCGTCGTTGCCCGCCGAATCCCCGAGGAGGATCGCCGTCGAGCCCGCCGACCACGGGCCGAGGAACGAATACCGGACTCCGCGCCAGGCAACGGCCGCCTGGAGGGCGTCGGTCTCGAACGCTTCCGCCACGAAGTCGGCGACGGCCATCGGCAGGACCCGCAGGATCGTGTGCGAATCGTGCTTGCCGAGGCCGCGGAACGTCCGGCCGAGCTTCAGTCCCTTGAACGCGTCGCCAATTCCGGGCGCCTTGATGTCGGGTGGCGTCTCGGCGGCGAGCTCGGCGAGGAATCGGCCCAACGAGCGGACGAGCCGGTCGAAGTCGAGCCAGGCGTCGGCGTCGCGAGCGGACCACGCCCGCAGGCCTTCGACGGTCCGGGCGTCGTCGGCCCAGAGGCTGATCGCTCGCCCGTCGGGCTGGGGTGCGAAGACGCGAATGCCGGGCGCGACGAGGCGCAGCCCGTGCGAGCGCAGGTCGAGGTCCTTGACGACCGACGGCCGGATCCGGCCGACCGTGTCAGCCAGCCGCGGAACGCGCGCGCCGCCGAGGTCCGCGGTCTCGGCCGCGCCGCCGACATGCCGGCGGCGCTCGAGGACGAGTGTCCGCTTGCCCGCCCGGGCAAGATAGGCCGCGGTGACGAGGCCGTTATGGCCGCCGCCGACGACGATCGCGTCGTACGTCGCCATCAGGCCACCCGCCTGCCGCGCGAGCGGAGGACCTCGAGCGCGGCGATCCGGCCGTTGGCGCCCATGATGCCGCCGCCCGGGTGCACCGACGAGCCGCACATCCAGAGGTCCCGCACCGGCGTCCGGAAGCGCGCCCAGCCGGGCACGGGCCGGTTGAGGAACAGCTGCTCCAGCGACAGCTCCCCCTGGAAGATGTTGCCCTCCGTGAGACCGGTGGTCCGCTCGATGTCCAGGGGCGTGATCACCTGCCGCCCCACGATGAGCTGCCGGATGTTCGGCGCGCGCTCCTCGATGGTATCCACCACGGTGTCCCCGAACGCCTCGCGCTGATCGTCCCAGGTTCCCTGCGCGAG
>JBKJOK010000175.1:0-9108 GCA_046595595.1 Candidatus Limnocylindrales bacterium | reverse complement strand
CGCCCGATCGGCTCGACCGGATCCGGGTTGCCGATCGCGATCGGCGCGCCGCGCCGGCCGGTCGCCCAGCGCGCCGCGTTGGCGATCACCTGGCGGACCATCGGCTGGAAGTACGTCGGATGGGCCTCGTGGCCGGGCCGGAAGTAGAAGATCCGGCCGCGGCCCCGGCTCCAGCAGGCACCGCTCCGGAAGACCTCGCCGCCCTCGAACCAGCTGATCAGCACGAGCTGCTCCGGGGCCGGCACATCGAACGGCTCGCCGTACATCTCCTCCACGTCGAGGACGAACGACTCACCAAGACCGTCGGCGATCGGATGCGCTCGATCGACGACCCAGACCCGCTCGCGCTCGCCGGCCTCGCGCCACTTCAGGTCGGCGGTCGTGCCCATCAGTCGCCGGAAGATCTTCGAGTGGTGGCCCGAGTGGAGGACGATCAGGCCCATCCCGTCGAGGACCCGGCGCTGGACCCGGTCGACGATCGCGTCGTCCACTTCGCCGTGGGCGACGTGGCCCCACCACGTGAGGACGTCGGTCGCCGCGAGGACCTCCTCGGTCAGGCCGTGCTCGGGCTCGTCGAGGGTCGCGGTGCCGACGTCGAATCCGGCGTCCCGCAGCCCGGCCGCGATCACCTCGTGGATTCCGTCCGGATAGACCGCGCCGACCGCGGCATCGGACCGTTCCTGGCGATGCTCGCTCCAGACCGTGACGCGAGTCATCGGCCGGCCACGCCGATCGCCGCCCGGTCGCCGCTCGGCAGCCGCACGACCGCGCCGGCGTTTGCCGCGGACTCGCGGATCGCGTCCCACAGGCGGGCCATCCGGAGGCCGACCTCGGGCGGGCTCGGGTTCGGGATCCGACCGGTCCGGACGTTCAGGAACTGTTCCCAGACCGGCAGTCCGGCCACCGCCCGGACCTTGCGAAGGCCGGGAGCACCCGCCTTCTGGATCTCGAGGGTCTCGCCCCAGATGCCGGTCTTCAGGATCGCCCCGGTCGTGAACACCCGGATCTCGGAGTGGCAGGACGGGATTGCGCTGCCGCAGGCGTTCATCGTGACGAGCGCCCCCGACGCGAGCCTGCCCATGACGGTGGCCCGGATGTCGACCGGCCGGCCGTCGTCCTCGAGCCAGGCGGCGACCTCGGCGAAATCCTCGCCGGCCAGGTCGGCGACGGTGTTCAGCATGTGGGCGCCGGTGTCGAACATGAAGCCCCCGCCGGACAGGGCGGGCTCCTGGCGCCACGTTCCGGTCGTGATCGTCGCCCAGTCCTGCCAGGCCGTGGCGCTGATGTTCAGGATCGGGCCCAGCTCGCCGGAGCGGAGGAGACGTGACGCCTCGCGGACATGGGGCGAGAGGCTGCCCTGGAAGGCGACGACGAGGAGCCGACCGGTCCGGTCGCGCGTCGCGATCAGGGCCTCGGCCTCGTCGGCACTGAGGACCATCGGCTTCTCGAGCAGGACGTCGAGGCCGGCCTCGAGCGCGGCGGTGGCCTGGGCGAAGTGGAACGCGTGCGGGGTGATGATGAAGACGGCGTCGAGGTCGGGCCGGAACCGAGCGATGAACTGCGCCCAGTCCGGTTCGTTGGCCGGGGCGGGCCTGCCCTGACGGTCGAACAGCTCGACGACCTGGGCGTAGGCCGCCGGGGAGGGCTCGCACACGGCGACGACCGTCGTGTCGTCCCGGACGAGGATGTCCGCCAGGTGGCTGCGCGCCATCACCCCCGCACCGATGAACCCCACCCGGGTGATCTGTCCGTCCGTCATCCGTCGTCCCTTCGTCCGTCGCGTGTCCGCGTCTTGATCACGATCACGCTACCGGATGGGCCGAATCGAGGGCAGTCCCGGACGGTCAGCGTCCGGAGCGTCCGGACGCGGCCATGTCCGTGCGGAAGGCGGCCTAGAATGATCGGCGGAGGTCCGATGCGTCTTCAGCGACGTCGTTTCACGGAATCCAGCGATGTTCGGACGATCCCGCGTGGCCGGATCGACGTTGTCGAGCTCGACGACACCGTCGTCGGTCGGATGACCTACGAGCCGGGCTGGCGCTGGTCGGTCGACGTGCAGCCGATCGCGGGCACGGCCACCTGCCAGTACCACCACCTGGGCGTCACCCTGTCCGGACGCGTCCGCGCCCAGATGACGGATGGAACCGAGCTCGAGATCGGTCCGGGCGATGTCTTCGAGATCCCTCCGGGCCACGATGCCTGGGTCGTCGGGGACGAGCCGTGGGTGTGTGTCGACTTCGAGGCGATGCGGACATACGGAAAGCAACGGGATGCCCGCGACGAGCGAACGCTGGCCTCGATCGTCTTCACCGACATCGTCGACTCGACCCTGCGTGCGACTGCCCTCGGATCCGCACGCTGGCGCGATCTGATCGGAGAGCACAACCGCAAGGCTGCCCTGGCCGTCGATCGCCATCGCGGCCAACTCGTCAAGACGACCGGTGACGGCGTCCTCGCCCAGTTCGACGGCGCCGAGCGCGCCGTTCGCGGCGCGGCAGCGATTCGTGACGCCGCGGCTGACCTGGGCCTCGAGATCCGGGCCGGCGTTCACAGCGGCGAGGTCCAGATGGTCGCCGGTGACGTCCGGGGGATCGCGGTCCACACCGCGGCCCGAATCATGGCTGAAGCCGGGACGGGCGAGATCCTCGTCTCGGCCACGGTCATGGATCTGATCGACGGTTCCGGACTGACATTCGAGGATGCCGGGGTCCGCGAACTGAAGGGCCTTCACGGCGTGCGCCAGCTGTATCGCCTGACATCGGTCGAGCGCGGCTGACGTCGAGCGCGGCTGACGTGAGGCAAGCGCGGCTGCGATCCTGTTCACAGGACGGGTCGTGGCCGGCGATCAGAACCTACCCCGCGCGGTCTCGAGCGCGGCGCGCGACGGCGGCATCGATCGCTTCGAGCAGGCGGTCGAGCATCGTCCAGCGGCGGCGCAGATCGGCCACCTCGTCGGTCATCGACTCGCGGGCGGAATCGCTGCCGTAGCCGAGCGCGTGGCGACCGGATCGACGCTGGATCTCACTCAGCTCGCTCGCCCGGGCGGCAAGGAGGGCACCGCGGAGGGCACGCAACTCGTCGTCGGACGCCATCTGGAGCTCGATCCGCAGCTTCAGCTCCATCTCGGGCGCTCCCGCCGCCGGGTCAGTCAGCGTCGGCGCCCAGCTCCGGGCTGAGCGGCAGCTCGAAGCCGACCTCGGATCCGCCGCCGTCGCGCGGGCCGGCCCAGATCCGTCCGTCGTGGGCGTCGATGATCCGCTTGCAGACCGCGAGGCCGACCCCGACGCCGCCGGCGGTCCGGCGCGCCCGGTCGGTCCGGTAGAACGCGGTGAAGACGTCGTCCGCGATCTCACCCGGGATGCCAATCCCGCGGTCGAGGATCCGGACCGTCGCGACACCATCGTCAGCCGCGACGACGACCTCGATCGGCGTGCCCGCCGGGCTGTACTTGTCGGCGTTGCTCAGGAGGTTCTCGATGACCATCTCGAGGGCCACTGTCTCGGCCTCGACGACGATCGACGAATGGGCGATCACGAGCTCGATCGGCCGCTCCGGGAGCCGGCGCCGCCGCGATTCGACCGCCGAACGGACGGCGTGGTCGAGGACCTCGGGCTCGCGATCGATCGACGAGCCCGCGCCGAGCCGCGTGAGCAGGAGAAGGTTTTCGACGATCCGCAGCAGTCGATCGGCGTCCTCGCCGATGTCCCGGATCATCCCGGCCTCGGGCTCGGCCACGTGCAGCCGGTCGGTCAGGAGCACGGCGTTGCCGAAGATCGAGGTCACCGGTGTCCGGAGCTCATGCGAGATCAAGCCCAGGAACTCGTCCTTGACCGTGTTCGACGCCTCGAGCGCCTCGGCCGACGCTCGCAGGGCCGCTTCGGCGGCGAGGCGCTCGGTGACGTCGACGAGAACGTTGACCGCGCCGACGAGCTGGCCGTCAGAATCGCGGAGCGGCGTCGGATAGGGCTCGAAGGCGACGACCCGGCCGTCCGGTCGCTCGGCCATCGCCGCAACGCCGCGGATCGGCCGGTTCTCCTTCAGGGCGATCGCCATCGGGCAGTCGGCATGGGCCATCGGCGTGCCGTCGAGCTCCAGCAGGCGGAGCGATCCGCACCATTCCTCGCCGAGGTCCGGGCGCCGTCCCCAGAACTGGACCGCGGCCTCGTTGAAGAACGTGATCCGACCGTCCGCATCGGTCGTGTACACCGCGACCGCGAGGGCCTCGAGGAACGCCCGGTACGGCTCGGCCGCGACGTCGACGAGCGGAATGCTCCGGCCGAGCGCGCCGAACAGCCGGGCCAGGCCCGCCCCGGGATCGGCCGTGGCGAGACCGGGCAGCGCGTTCGCAGTCGTCGAATTGGGCAGGGTCATCTCACGCACGTCTCCCATTGAACCCGGAAACCGTGTTGAGGCAAGTTACAACTGCGTGGCAATTGCTCACGGCGCAGACTCGGACGCAGACTCGGACGCAGACTCCGAGGCGGCCAGCCGGGCGATCACGGCCTGGGTCAGACCCCATGCCCGCGAGGCGTCGCGCGGCAGCCGGATCCGGACCTGGTTGCTCGCGAACGCGACATCCGACGGCTTCACGCCGGGCAGCCCGCCGCCCGCGAGCAGGCGCATCGCCGTCGCTCGCGACAGGCCCTCGCCGAAGCGGACGACGAGCTGGCCGTCCTCGCGCGACATCGAGGCGACCCCGACGGCCTCGGCGGTCAGGCGCAGTTCGGCAACCTCGACGAGCCGGACGACCGGGGCCGGCATGGGGCCGAAGCGATCGGTCAGCTCCTGGCGGAAGGCTGCAAGATCAGCGCCGGTCCGGGCCCGGGCGAGGCGTCGGTAGAGCTCGAGCTTCTGGGCCTCCTCGGCCACGTAGTCGTCGGGCAGGTGGGCCTCGACCGGCAGGTCCAGAACCGCCTGCTGACGTTCCACCCGGGCCGGCCGGTCCTCGCGGAGCGCCTTGCGCTCTTCGACGGCGTCCGCCAGCAGCCGCGAGTACAGGTCGAACCCGACTGCGGCCATGTGCCCGGACTGCTCGCCGCCCAGGATGTTGCCGGCGCCCCGGATCTCGAGGTCGGCGAGCGCGATCTGGAAGCCGGCACCCAGCTCCGAGGCGTTGAAGATTGCCTGGAGCCGCTTGCGGGCTTCCTCGCTCATCCGCTCACGGCGGCGGTAGAGGAGGTAGGCGTAGGCGCGCCGGCTGCTCCGTCCCACTCGGCCCCGGAGCTGGTAGAGCTGGGCCAGCCCGAGCGTGTCGGCCCGGTCGATGACGATCGTGTTCGCGTTCGGGATGTCGAGCCCGGACTCGATGATCGTCGTGCACACGAGCACGTCGGCCTGGCCCGAGGCGAAGGTGATCATCACGCTCTCGAGGTGGCCCTCTGCCATCTGGCCGTGGCCGACGACGAACTTGGCGTCGGGCAGCATCCGCCGGAGCTGCTCGGTCTGGGCCTCGATCGTCTCGACCCGGTTGTGGACGAAGAAGACCTGCCCGCCGCGGTCAAGCTCGCGCAGGATCGCGTCGCGGACCAGCCCGGCCGACGCCTCGGCGACGCGGGTCTGGATCGGCAGCCGATCTTCGGGCGGCGTCTCGATCACGGACATGTCGCGGACGCCGGCGAGGGCGAGGTTCAGCGTCCGCGGGATCGGGGTCGCGGACAGGGTCAGGACGTCGACCTCGCGGCGGAGCTGCTTCAGGCGCTCCTTGGCCGCGACTCCGAAGCGCTGCTCCTCGTCGACGACCACGAGGCCGAGATCGCGGAACCGGACGTCCTTCGAGAGCAGGCGATGGGTCCCGATCACGAGATCGACCGAGCCGTCGACAAGGCCCTCGATCGTCGTGGCCTGCTCGCGGGCCGGCACGAAGCGCGACAACAGCCGGACCTTCAGCGGGAAGGCGGCGAATCGCTGGCCGAACGTCTGGTGGTGCTGGGCCGCGAGGACGGTCGTCGGGACGAGGACCGCGACCTGCTTGCCGTCCTGGATCGCCTTGAACGCGGCCCGCAGGGCGACCTCGGTCTTGCCGTAGCCGACGTCGCCGACGACGAGCCGATCCATCGGCCGGCCGGCCTCCATGTCGGCCTTGACCTCGACGACCGCCTGGAGCTGGTCGGGCGTCTCCTCGTACGGGAAGCTCGCCTCCATCTCCTGCTGCCACGGGGTGTCGGGCGCGAACCCGTGACCGGGGGCATTGGCCCGGGCGGCGTACAGGTTGAGGAGCTCCTCGGCGAGATCGGCGACGGCCTTCCGGACGCGCTGCTTGGTGCGCAGCCACTCCGTGCCACCGAGCTTGGACAGCTGTGGGTGCTCGGCGCCGCTGTAGCGCGAGATCCGGGTGATCTGCTCGACCGGGACGAAGATCTTGTCGGCGCCGGCGAAGCTCAGCTCGAGGTAGTCGCGATCCTCGCCGACGGCCTTGTTGCCGCGCCGAAGCATCTGCTCGTAGCGGGCGACACCGTGATCGATATGGACGACGAGATCGCCGGGCACGAGGCGCTCGAGGATGTCGCGTGGCACGACCCGGCGCATCGCCTTGGGCCGACGGACGCGGACGCTCCCGAACAGCTCCCGGTCGGTCACGAACGCGAGGCCGTCCGGGCCGCCCTCGAAGCCCCCGTTCAGGCTCCGCTCGACGACGGTGATCGCGCCCGGCGGCGGGGCGTCCGGAGCGTGGACGACACCGACCGGGTGGCCGGCCTCCTCGAGCAGCTCGGCGAGGCGCGGCGCCTGGTCGCTGGCCAGAACGATCCGGGCGCCGTCGGCCTTCCAGCGCTCGACCGCCTGGGCGATCGAGGCGGCCCGCCCGGGTGGGAGCTGCGGCTCGCGCCAGCCGAACGGGTCGCCCGAGCTCAAGCCGCGGGCCGCGAGCGCCGACTCGGCCGGCAGCTCCGACTCCCAGGTGAGCTCCAGCGTGCGGCTCGCGACGAGCCGGGTCTTCCAGTCGCGCGGCCCGAGCCAGGTCGGCGGCCAGTCCTTCGGCAGCTCACCGGCCTCGACGAGCTCGGCCCGTCGCTCGTCGGCCTGGCGCCACAGGAAGTCGGCGGCCTCGGCGATCTCGCCGGGCTCGTCGAGGACGAGCAGGGTCGAGAGGTCGAGGTGGTCGAACCCGGTCGATGGAGCGAGGTGGGCGGCCCAGACCTCGGCGGCGTCACCGACCGCGAGGGCGCGGGTCGGCGCGCGCTCGGTGCGCTCGGTGCCGGCGCGGGCCCCGGCGGCGCGGGCCGCGGCGGCGCGGGCCGCGGCGGCGTTCGAGCCCGGACCAGCCGACTCGGACGCAGGCGGATCGTCACCCGTCGCGTTGCCCTCGAACCGGGCGAGGTCGGCGGCGAGGCGCTCGGGGAGCTTCGCTGCGGATCGGCCGAGTCTGGCGCGGAGCGCGGCCACTCCCCCGTGGGGCGTGAGGAACTCCGACGCGGGCAGCAGGATTGCCTCGTCGATCGGGCCGACCGTTCGTTGATCGGTCGGGTCGAAGGCCCGGAGCGAGTCGATCTCGTCACCGAAGAACTCGATCCGGACCGGCAGGCCGGCCGACGGCGGAAAGACGTCGACGATCCCGCCGCGCCGAGCGAACTCGCCGCGCCCGGCGACCTCGGCCGCGGGCGTGTAGCCGAGTCCGAGCAACTCGTGAAGGAGCACCTCGGGCCGGAGCCGACTCCCGATCCGCAGGCGGCGCGGTTCGTCGGGCAGATCGTCCGGCGCGATGGTGTGCTGGAGGAGGGCCTGGACGCTGGCCACGAGCACCCGGGCGCGGCCGCTCCGCCAGGCCGACAGGGCGGCGACCCGAGCCGCCGTCTCGTCGGCGACGAGCTCGCTCCGCTCGTAGGCGAGCGAGGTCCGGGGCTCCAGGACGGAGACAGCCGCCGGATCGCCGAGCCAGGCCGTCAGCTCCTCGGCCACGCGGTCGCCGATCTCGGCATCGCGGGCGATCCACATCAGCCGCTCCCCTTCGGCCAGGGCGAGCGCCGCGGTGAGGAACGTCTTCGCCCCGTGCGGGACCGCGTTCAGCCCGACGTGACGGGCGGGTCGCTTGCGGGCCGGGCCGTGATCGCCGGCGCCGTCGACCGTGCCCGAGCCGAGCCGCTCGCGCAGGCCCGCGAACGACCCCGTGGCCGCGAGCAGCGGCGGGAGGGCCGAGAGATCGGGCGCCCGCCGGCCGGCGCCGGCCCGTGACCCGCCGGCCACATCGGCGAGCCGCCGATCGCGACCGCGCTTGCCGCGCAGCGTCGGGCCGGCGGTCACTCGTGGTCCTCGCGCCGGAGGACCTTCCGCCAGCCGGTCTTCGTCCGGCGCACGCCCGCCTCGTCGGGTGGCCCGTCGACCGCGCCAGGTGCGGCCAGGCGCGTCTCGTCGGCCGGCCGCAGCTCGAACATGTTGAACCGGTTGGCCGCCTTGCTCGTGCCGTGGCGGGCCCACTCCTCGACCGCATCGGCGGCAGCCTCGAGCAGGCCGTCGAGACGCTGCCGCTCGTCCGGCTGGAACGGCGCGAGGACGTGGTCGATGAAGCCACGGTCGGGCGCGCCGATCCCGACCCGGAGCCGGCTGAACTTCTCGGTCTGGAGCTCGTCGATGATCGAGCGCAGGCCGTTGTGACCGCCGGCGCCGCCGTTCTCGCGGAACCGGAGCTTGCCGAACGGCAGGGCGAAGTCGTCGGCGATGACGAGCAGCTCGTTGAGCGGGGCGTGCTCGCGGGCCAGGACCTTGCGGACCGCCCGGCCCGAGTCATTCATGAAGGTCAGGGGCTTGACGATCGTGAGGTCGAGGCCCCGGAACCGGCCCATGGCGATCGAGGCCGCGTCGCGTGTCCGGCCCTTGCCCGCCCAGCCCGCCCGATCGGCCAGCTGGTCGAGGACCATCCAGCCGACGTTGTGCCTGGTCTTCTCATATTGGGTGCCCGGATTGCCCAGGCCGACGACGATCTTCACTCGTGCTCCCGGCGCCCGCGCGCGCCCGTTCAGCGGCGCGCATGCCACGCCGAAGGGGCCCGATCCCGTCCCGGGAGGGCCCGCGGGAAGGGTATCAGCACGCATCACGGTGAACCCGACCGGCCTTCGGCGGCTACTGACAGGGTGACCGGCCGCATCCGGGTCGCCGAACACACGGGTCATCCATCCG
>JBKJOK010000317.1:0-9250 GCA_046595595.1 Candidatus Limnocylindrales bacterium | reverse complement strand
AATCGCACGTGGTTCCTCGGCGGGGCATTGAGATCGCTCGCGGCGACGATCGCGGAGCGCGGCGGACGGCTCGCCCTGCTCCACGACGATCCGCGGACGGCCGTCGTCGCCTTCGCGACGGCCATGGGAGCCGACGCGATCCTGGCCAGCCGCGACCACGGGCCGTACGGCCGGGCCCGTGACGAAGCGGTCGCCAGCGCGGCTGCTGGGGCAGGCATCCCATTCCTGGCCGGGCGCGGGCTGCTCGTCCACGAGCCGGAGGACATCCGGCGCGCAGATGGCGGACCCTACTCGGTCTTCTCCGCGTTCCACAGGCGCTGGTCCGAGCTGCCGCTTCGGCCCGTGCTCGACGCGCCCGGCGCGATCTCGACCGGCGACCTGACCGCGGACACCGTCGCGAACGACCGACGGATCGCGAGCCTGCTCGGCGATCCACGACCGACGGCCGATCCGGCGCAGCTTCTCGAGCCGGGCGAGCCGGCGGCCCGGGCCCGCCTGGAGCGCTGGGCCACTTCGGACGCGTTGCGTGACTACGACACGGGTCGCGACCGGCTGGCCGTGGACGGCACGTCTCGCCTGAGCCAGGACCTGCGCTGGGGAACGCTCTCGCCGGTTGAGGTCGTCGAGCGCTGCATGGGCCCGGGCCCGGGACCGGCCCGCTTCCGTGCGGAGATCGCCTGGCGCGACTTCTACGCTCATCTCCTCCGCCACGAGCCGCGCGTCCGGCGCGAATCGTTCCGACGCGAGTTCGACTCAATCATCTGGCAGGCCGACGAGTCGCTGATCCAGGCCTGGCGCGATGGCCGGACGGGCTACCCGATCGTCGACGCCGCCATGCGTCAGCTGCATGCGACCGGCTGGATGCACAACCGGGCCCGGATGATCGTCGCGTCGTTTCTGACGAAGCACCTCCTCGTCGACTGGCGGGTCGGCGAGCGGCACTTCATGGAGCACCTCGTCGATGGCGATCCGGCCAGCAACAACGGCGGCTGGCAGTGGGCCGCATCGACCGGGACGGACCCGCAGCCCTACTTCCGGATCTTCAACCCGACGCTCCAGGCCCGCCGCCACGATCCCGACGGCGACTACGTCCGGCGCTGGGTCCCGGAGCTCTCCGCGATCCCGGGCGGAGACGTCCACGAACCGCCGCCCGGGGCCTACCTGCCGCGGATCGTCGACCACGCGATGGCACGGGCCCGCAGCCTGGCCGTGTACGGGGCGGCAAGCGCGGCGAGCCGCACGGCCGACTGATCGTCAGGCGCGACGGGCGAGGGCGTCCTCGAGGGAGCGGACGGCGTCCGCCAGCGGCTCGGGCAGGATCACCGGCGGACCCGACCGACCGCCGTTGGACCCGGCGGCGATGCGCGGATCGCTGATCAGCAGCTCACCGGCCCGACCGGCGCTCCGCCCGCCGAACGCGATCATCAGGTCCGGATCGGCGGTTCGCAGGGCGACTCCGACGTCGACGGCCGGCCGGACGTCGCCGACCATGACGACCCCGATCACGGCTGCCCGCGCCTTGGTCGCCCGGGCGGACCCGACCCAATCCTCGACCGGCAGGTCCGGCCCGAGGTAGAGGACGGGCAGCCGAGCGCGCCGGGCCGCGGTGCTGAACGCGAGCGCGCCGAGTTCGTGGCGAACCGTCGGCGGCATCCCGACGAGGATCGCCCCGTCGCGCGGAGTCTGGCGGCCCGCGGCCTGGTACGCGGCCGCCAGCCGGCGAAGCGCCGCGTGACTCGCGGCGTGCTCGCCTGCCACGCCGAGGCGACCGTGGGCCCATGCGTCGCCCACAGCCGTCAGCGCCGGCAGCAGGACCGCGTCGGCGAAACGCTCGAAGGATCCTTCGCCGAGCATCCGGTCCAGAACGACCTCGATCGCCTCGGCATCGAGCGCGACGGCGGCCGCAACGAACGCTTCGATCAGGTCGGCATCGGCGGCCGGTGCCGCGCTCTCAGCTCCCTTGGCGCCAACCGTCGGCGGCCGACCGGCGGCCAGGGCCGATGGATCGCCGGCGAGGATCGCCGAGGCGGCCGTGCTCGGCGTCCAGCCCGCGCCGACGAGCCGGCCCATCGTCCGGATCCGCTCGAGGGCCTCGTCGTCGTACAGGCGGTAGCCGGCGGCAGTCCGGGCCGGCTCGACGATCCGATAGCGTCGCTCCCAGGCCCGCAGGACCGGGACCGAGACGCCGGTGCGCGCCGCAGCTTCCTTGATCGTGTACATGGTTCGTGCAGCATACAGCCTGAACAACCCTTGACAAGCCGTGCTGTCGAACGTAGAGTCTGGACAAACATTGAACAAAACGTTCCAACCGCGTATATCAGGCACGGCGCCGGACATCCCTCCTCCGGTCGCCGTGCCATCCTTACCAAGGACGTCGCCACCCATGACCACCCATCGACTCTCGGCCAGCCAGTTCATCGCCCGTCCGATCGAGGAGGTGTTCTCCTTCTTCTCGCGGCCGGAGAACCTCGGCCGGATCACGCCGGCGTCGATGGGCTTCGAGTTGCTGACCGACGATCGGGACATGCGTGCCGGCCTCGAGATCCGCTACAGGATCCGGCCGTTGCTCGGGATCCCGGTGACCTGGACGACGAAGATCACCGGCTACGAGCCGCCGACCCGCTTCCAGGACCTCCAGCTGAGCGGACCGTACCGGAGCTGGGAGCACACCCACACCTTCGAGTCCGTCCCCGGCGGAACGCTGGTCCACGACGAGATCGAGTACACGGTCCCACTCGGGCCGCTGGGCGATGTCGCGAACCGGTTCGTCGTCCGCTCAGAGCTGGAGCGGATCTTCCGCCACCGGGCCGAGTCGATCCGAACGATCTTCGCCGCTGCCGCCGAGCCGACGGGCCAGACCGTCGCCGTGGCCGGTGGGACGGGCTTCGTCGGTGGCGCGATCGCGACCGAGCTTCATCGGCGCGGCCACGGCGTGCGCGTCCTGTCGCACCGTGGCGAGAGCGCCCGGGGCGGCTTGTCCGACGCGATCGAGATCCGGAAGGCCGATGTCCAGTCGGGCGATGGGCTGGTCGAGGCCCTCCGTGGCGCCGACGCGCTGGCGATCGCCCTCGCCTTCAGGAATTCGCCGATCGAGGCACCCAGGAAGCACCAGACGTTCGTGGAGGTCGACGCCGCGGGCACCGAGCGGCTGATCGCCGCAGCCCGCGAGGCGGGCGTCCGGCGGGTCGTCTACCTGTCCGGAGCCGGCGCCGCGGCCGACGCCCCACGCCACTGGTTCCGGGCGAAGTGGCGCGCCGAGGAGGCGATCCGCGGCTCGGGCCTGACCTGGACGATCATCCGCCCGACCTGGATCTTCGGGCCGCGCGACGTGTCGCTGAACCGCTTCGTCGGCTTCGCCCGGCGGCTGTTCATGGTTCCGATGACGAACACCGGCTCGCAGCTCCTCGCCCCGGTCTTCGTCGACGACGCGGCCGCGCTCGCCGCTGACTCGCTGGTCGCCGATGCCGCGGCGAACCAGGTCTTCGAGCTCGGGGGGCCCGAGACGCTGAAGATGCGCGACATCATCGCGACCGCGCTTCGGGTCGCCGGCCTGCGCCGCCCGATCCTGCCCGGCCCGACGCCTCTCATCAAGCTCCTCGCGATCCCGCTGTCGTGGCTGCCGACTCCGCTCCTCACACCCGATGCGGTCGACTTCATCAACCAGCCGGCGACCGTCGACCTCGACCCGCTGCTGGAGCGGATGCCGCGCCGTCTCACCCCGCTCGAGGAAGGCCTCGCGACCTACCTCGCGCCACCGACCGGCGACGCGACCCTCACGTTCGACGCCCCGGCAAACCCGGGGCGGGCCAAATCGGCTGCTTGATGACAGTCGCGGGACGCCGACCGGATCCAGGTGCCGATACGCGTGACGCGGAGCTCCTGTCGGCCGTGGTCGGCGGCGACCTCACGGCCCTCCGGGCCCTCTACGACCGTCACGCCGCCCTGGCCTACGGGCTGGCGCTGCGCCTGACCGACGGCCAGGCCGACAGCGCCGGGGCCGTCGTGGAGTCGGCGTTCCTGCGGCTCTGGCGGACCGCGCACGAATCAGGCCCGTCCGGATCTGTCCGCAGCCGGGTCATCGCCCTCGTTGTCGGCGAGGCCCGGGCGCATGCCAGCGTGCCAGCGGCCTTTGCTCAGCCGTCCCGGACGGCCTCTCCGGCAGGCCGCGACCGTGGCGCCTGGGTTGCCGAGGCCGTGCTGGGTCGCTGACGCGTCGGAAGCGGCGGGTATTGGCTGGAGCCGGTCAGCGCGACGAACGACCGCCGCGAGCGGCGCGACCCTTACCGAATCCGGGATGACGGCGGAACCGCAGTCGCCAGCGTCAGAAACACCAACCCTCCGAACGCCGCCGTCAGCACGAGATCGCCGCGTACGAAGGCGCCGAGGCCGGCCATCATGAACAGAAAGATGGCGACGGCTGAGAGAGCCACGCGAAGCATCTCGTTCACTGCTCAGCTTCGCTCGAGGTAGCGTTCGCGCTCCCAGTTGTGGACGATCGAGTCGTACGTCGCCTGCTCGACCCGAGCGGCGTTCAGGTAGTGGTCGATGACGTCCTGGCCGAAGATCTCGACCGCGGCCTCGCTCATCTCGAGCGCCGCGATCGCCTCATACAGGGCGCGCGGCATCCGAGGCACGTCCTTCGCGATGTAGCCGTTGCCCTTGAACTCGGCCGGCGGCTCCAGCTCGTGGTCGATCCCGTACAGCCCGGCGCCGATCATCGCCGCGTACGTCAGGTACGCGTTCATGTCGCCGCCCGGGAAGCGATCCTCGACGTGGAGCGACGGCCCGTGGCCGACCACCCGGAACCCGGTCGTCCGGTTGTCGCGGCCCCACACGATGTTGACCGGCGCCCACGACAGCGAGGCGTAGCGCTTGTACGAATTGATGTTCGGGGCGATGAAGATCGACAGCTCGCGCGAGAACGCCATCATCCCGGCCATGAATCGGGCCATCGTGTCGGACATCCCGTATGGCCGGCCGGCGTCCGGGTCGAACGTCAGCGACTTCGATCCGTCCTCGTTCCAGACGCTCATGTGGAGGTGGCCCGACGATCCGGTCCAGGTGTGGTCGGGCTTGGACATGAAGGTGATGCCCCAGCCGTTGAGGTAGGCGATCTCCTTGGCGCCGTGCTTGAAGATCACGCTCCGATCGGCCGACTCGAGGACATGGTCGTAGCGGATGTTGACCTCGTGCTGGCCGGGCGCCGCCTCGCCCTTCGAGAATTCGATCGGGACCCGGGCCTCCGTCATCTGGTTGCGCAGGAGGCGATGGAGCGGTTCGGCCTTGGTCGCCTGGAGGAGGTGGTAGTCCTCGTTGTAGTAGCCAAAGCGCTGCGGGATCCCCCAGCCGAGCTTGGCCGACTCCTCCCACGACTCCTTGAGGACGTAGTACTCGAACTCGGAGCCGGCCTTGATCGTCAGGCCGTGCTCGGCCGCCCGGGCGACCTGGCGCTTGAGGATCGTCCGCGGCGAAACGGCGATCTCCTCGTGCTTCTCTTCGGTATAGACGTCGGACAGGACCATGGCCGTCTTCTCGAGCCAGGGCAGGACGCGAAGGGTGTCCCAGACCGGCTCGGCGATCCAGTCGCCATAGCCCGTCTCCCAGTTCATCAGGGCGAACCCCTCGGGCGTGTTCATCTCCATGTCGGTGCCCAGGAGGTACGTGCAGAAATGGGCGCCGTGATCGATCACGCCGTCGAGGAAGGCCTGGGCCTGGACGCGCTTGCCCATGAGCCGGCCCTGCATGTCGGTGATGGCGACGATCAGGGTGTCGATCCGCCCGTCGCGGACCATCGCCTGGAGCTCCTGAAGCCGGGGATGGCTGCGGTCGGCGCGATGGCCGGCGGCGCCGAGATCGCTGTGCTTGGCCGGAGACATGGGAACCCTCCGCGCCGCGTTTGCGGCCTGACTCCTGGTGGCGCTACTTCGCGGTCATTCCGCCGTCGGCGACGATGACGCTGCCGGTGACGAAGGACGACTCGTCCGAGGCGAGGAAGAGGGCGACGTTGGCGATCTCTCGTGGCTCGCCCGGCCGACCGATCGGCTGGAATGAGTCGATCGTCGCATAGACCTCGCTGAGCCCGCCGAGCATCTCCGCATGGGCGTAGTTGATCGGCGTGTCGACCCAGCCGGGGGCGATGGCATTGCAGCGGATGCCCTGCTTCGCGTAGTCGAGGGCGATGCCCTTGCTGAGCATGACGATCGCGCCCTTCGACGTCGCGTAGATCGCGAGGAACGGCTCGGCGACGAGGCCGTTGACCGAACTGGTGTTGATCAGCGAGCCGCCACCGCCGCGGAGCATGTGGGGGATCGCATAGCGGCAGCCGTAGATGCAGCCCTTGACGTTGACGTTCAGGGTCCGGTCGACGATCTCGTCCGGGACCTCGTGGAACACGCCCGGGATGTTGATGCCGGCATTGTTGAAGACCGCGTGGAGTCCGCCCCAGCGCTCGACGGTGCCGTCGGTCCAGGCCTGGACCTGGCGCGGGTCCGCGACATCGCCCGTGACGGCGTGGGCTGAGCCTCCGATCGCCGCGACCGTGGCTTCGACCGCCGCCCCGTCGATATCGACGCAGGTGACGCGGGCACCTTCCTCAGCGAACCGGATCGCCGTCGCACGGCCGATGCCGGAACCGGCTCCGGTCACGATCGTCACCTTGCCGGACAGTCGATCGCCCATGTCGCCTCCTGTCGTTCGCCCCCGCGCGGTCTCGCGCCCCGTGAAACCGTCTTGTGTCCAGCGACCCGCCGTGCCTATTGTTGCGACGGGGGAAGCCCACGCGTCCCGGCGAACCGTCACGTGGATCGGATGGAGGATTAAGGGATGGCTGGTTCGGATACCGACAGGCTCCACCAACTGGGGTACGCGCAGGAGCTCCGCAGGGGCATGCGGACATTCTCCAACTTCGCGGTCTCGTTCACGATCATCTCGATCCTGTCGGGCTGCCTGACGCTGTTCGCGTTCGCGATGTTCACCGGCGGCCCCGCGGTGATGACCCTCGGCTGGCTCGTCGTGGGCTTTTTCGTCACGCTCGTCGCCCTGGGCATGGCCGAGGTCGCCTCGAGCTACCCGACGGCCGGCGGCCTGTACTACTGGGCGGCGAAGCTCGCGCCGGAGTCCGGGGCGAACCCGGCCGCCTGGAGTTGGTTCGTCGGCTGGTTCAACTTCATCGGCCAGGTGGCGGTCACGGCCGGCATCGACTTCGGGCTGTCGTTCTTCATCAACGCCTTCCTCAACATCACGTTGGGTGTCTCGACCGCGCCGATCGTGACGATCGCGATCTTCGGGATCGTGCTGTTCATTCACGGGCTCCTGAACACCTTCGGGATCCGGCTCGTGTCGCTCCTCAACCAGGTGTCGGTGTGGTGGCATGTCGTGGGTGTCACAGCGATCGTCCTGGTCACGGTCGTCTTCAACCAGCACAGCCGGACCGACATCGGTACGGTGTTCTCGACGTTCGTGAACGGCACTGGGAGCGGCGGTGACAACCCCGAATGGCCCGGTCCACTTCTTCTCGGAATCCCGCTCTACGTGATGCTCATCGGCCTGCTCAACGCGCAGTACACGCTCACCGGCTACGACGCGTCCGCGCACATGTCGGAGGAGACGCACGACGCGTCGACGGCCGCGCCGCGCGGGATCGTCTTCTCGGTCGTCGTGTCGGTGATCATGGGCTTCATTCTCCTGACGGCGATGAACATCGGCATCACCCCTGATAGCGTGTTCCCGGCCGCCGACGGGACCGCCAACGGGGCCGCCGGCTACCAGCACGCGCTCGACTCGTACGCCACGCTGTCGAACGCCGGCCCGCCGATCACGGTCTGGATCGACGCCGTCGGCCAGACGGGTGGGCTCATCGTCCTGCTGCTCGTGATCGGCGCCCAGTTCTACTGCGGCATGGCGTCGGTCACGGCGAACTCGCGGATGATCTATGCGTTTTCCCGCGACGGGGCGATTCCGGGATCGAGCTTCTGGCATCGGATCAACCCGCGGACGCGAACCCCGACCAACTCGATCTGGCTGGCGGCCGTTTGTGCGTTCATCCTCGGGCTGCCGTACCTCTACAGCTTCACCGCGTACGCCGCGGTCACCTCGATCGCCGTCATTGGTCTGTACGTGGCGTATATCGCCCCCATCTACCTGCGCCTTCGCGCGGGCAGCCGGTTCCAGGAAGGACCCTGGACGCTCGGGCGCTGGAGTCGGCCGATCGGGATCGTCGCGACGATCTGGGTCGTCTTCATCGCGATCCTGTTCCTGCTCCCGCAGGCCCAGCCGATCACCGTCAGCACCTTCAACTACACGCCGATCGTCTTCCTCGTGGTCATCGGCGGGGTGAGCCTCTGGTGGGCCGTCTCGGCACGGCACTGGTTCACGGGACCCAAGGTCCAGGGAACCCCGGAGGAGCTTGCCGCCATCGAGCGCGACCTGGAGCTCGCCGAAGGCACCTAGGCGCCCGTCTGGGTCACGACGAACGCCCGGCCAGCGGCCGGGCGTTCCGATTCGTTCTGGGCCACGGTGCCCGGACCAGCATCGCCGGTCAGTAGAGCATCGTCGTCCCGGTGGGGAAGGTGAAGTCGAACGTGTTCGGGGCAAGGGCGGCGTCGGGCGCATAGTCGGTGACCCGAGCGTCGCGGGTCACGACGCCGCCGATCGATTCCTCGAGCCGGAGGATCACGCCGTCGGACCGGTCCGCCCAGACCCGGATCGTGAAGTCCGGCCGGTCGGCCGCCAGCTCGATCGTCCGGGGGTGGTCGCAGGTCAGGAGAACCGCTTCGCGCCCGGCGACGTCGTCGAGGCCCACGACCGTGCAGGCTCCGGTGGCGAGGACGTTCTGGCAGTAGCCCGCTGGATGGATGAACGCCTCGGGCAGGGTCTCCATCGGCAGGGCGGTCAGCGGGGCGTAGACTCGGCTCAGGCCGGGCAGGTCGCGCGATTCGCGGCCGCTGATGCCGACGACGCTGCGCCGGACTGGCCGCTCCGTGCCGAGTTGGTGCGGGCCGCTGTAGGTCCGGACGACCTCACCGCCCGACAGCCAGAGCTCGTAATTGCCGGCCGTGCCCAGGCTCGGTTCGCTGGTCGTGACCCGGGCGTCGCTCGGGTGACGGATCGCGGTCTCGACGACGACGAGTTTCTCGCCCCGGGCGGTGAACGAGCGCTCCTCGATCCGCATCCGGAGCGTGTCGAAGCGGAGCTCCGCGTCACGCATGAACGTGAACAGCTCGTCGACGGTCGGCAGGCCGGCGCCAGGCAG
>JBKJOK010000107.1:0-9688 GCA_046595595.1 Candidatus Limnocylindrales bacterium | reverse complement strand
CGGGCGCGAGGACGATGCGTTCTTCCGGCGGGTCGCGGTCGATCTCCGGATCGCCGACACGGCGCGCAGCTATCACGTCCCGCTCCTCCTCGCGCCGTACTCGATGACGACGTACCGGGGCAGCTGATGAGCGCGATCGCCGTGGCTGCGCTCGACGCCTTGCCCGACGCCGAGTTCGTCGCGACCGCAGCTCCCTGGTTCGAGGGGGCGCCGCGATTCCTCGCCCGGCTGGCGGCCGCGCGCCCGTTCGGTGACGAGTCGACGCTCTTCGCCCGCGCCGCCGGGATCGCCACCGCGATGCCCGAACCCGACCAGCTCGAGCTGATCGACGCCCATCCCCGGCTCGGCGCGCCGCCCGCGTCCGTGTCCGCCGCCTCGTTCCGCGAGCAGGGCTACGACCGCGAGACGAGCGTCGCGATCGCCGACCTCGAGCGCCTCAACGCGGCCTACGAGGCCCGCAACGGCTTCCGCTTCTGCGTGTTCGTCAACGGCCGGTCGCGGCTGGAGCTCGTGTCCGTCCTCGAAGCTGCGCTGGCTGCCGATCGTGACGCCGAGATCCGGCGGGCCGTGGCCGACGTTGTGGCGATCGCCCACGATCGCTATCGACGGCTGGCCGATCCCGTCGAGGCCGCCCGATGATCGAAGTCGGCGCGAACGCCTACGGCAAGTCCGCGATCCGGCTCGTCAAGGTCGTCCGGAGCGAGACGCCCCACCGGGTCCGCGACCTGACGATCGCGATCGCGCTCGAAGGCGACTTCGCCGCGTCGTACCGCGCCGGCGACAACAGCGCGGTCATCGCGACCGACACGATGAAGAACACCGCCTACGCGCTCGCGGGCGAGTACCTGACCGGTGCGATCGAGGACTTCGCGATCGTCCTGGGCCGGCACTTCCTCGACCAGGGGAAGGAGGTCGAGCAGGCCCGCGTCACCATCGAGGAACATGCCTGGCGCCCGATCGGCGCCGCGCCCGACGCGTTCACCCGCGACACGTCGGAGACGCGCACGGCGCTCGTCGTCGTCGGCCGCGACGGGACCCGTGTCCGGGCCGGGATCGACGGCCTGTCGGTCATGAAGACCACCCGTTCGGCGTTCAGCGGCTTTCCGCGCGACCGGTTCACGACCCTGAAGGAGACCGAGGACCGGATCATGGCCACGAAGGTCAGCGCATCCTGGGCCTACGATCCGACGGCGGCGGTCGACTTCGAGCGCTCGTACGGCGCCGTCCACGAGACGTTCCTCGCGGTGCTGGCCGACCATCACTCGGTGTCGGTCCAGGCGTCGATCTGGATCGTGGGCCAGGCCATCCTGGAGCGCCACGCGGAGGTCTCCGAGATCTCGATGTCGCTGCCCAACCTGCACCACTGGACCTATGACCTCGCCCAGTTCGGGATCGAGAACGACCGCGAGGTCTACATTTCGACGACCGAGCCGCACGGCCTGATCGAGGCGACGATCCGCAGGTCGGACGCCGCGCCGGGCTGAGCCCGCCGATTCGTCGTGACACGCTAGCTGTCACGGGTCGGGCCGAGGATGCGCGACATGGAAGCCCGAATCCTGCCGCTCCCGACCACCGACATCCGGGTCGAGCCTGACCGGATCGTCATCGACCGGCTCGTTGTCCGCGACCCGTCGCTCGCCGCGATCGTGGCCGAGCATCCGGCCGAGGACCGCCCCGCGTTCCTCGAGCGCGCGCTCCGGATCGGCCTGACCGCGCTCCAGGACGCGACCGTCAGCGTGGACGTCGATCTCGTGCGCGGCGAGTTCGACAAGCTCCTGCGCTCGTCCGAGCAGGCGAACGCGAAGGCGGCGGAGGCGCTCGACCAGGTGCTTCGCTCGAACTTCGCCGACGGCGACGGCCGGCTGCCGCGGACGCTCGAGAAGTTCCTCGGCGACCGCGGAGCCCTCCGGATGTTCGTCGGCGAACTGTTCGACGAGACGAAGCGCGACAGCGCGATCGGCCGGATGCGAAGCCTCCTCGGGACCTATTTCGACGGCGATGCGTCGAAGCTGGCCCTGCTCCTTGACCCGACCCGCCAGCACTCCCCGATGCACCAGTTCCGGACCGAGGTCAGCGCCGGCTTCGACAAGCTGAACGACCGCCTGACCGCGATCGAGGCGGCCGCGGCTGCGCGCGGCGCCGAGCGCTCGCGGTCCGCGGCCAAGGGCGGCGACTTCGAGGACACCCTCGAAGCGATCCTCGCCGATCTCGCCCGTGGCTCCGGCGACCTGCTCGACCGGACCGGCGGCGAGACCGGTGAATTGCTCCGCTCGAAGAAGGGCGATTTCGTCGTGACGGTGAACCCGGACCGGACCGGTGGCGCCGACGTCCGGGTCGTCGTCGAGGCGAAGGACCGGCCGATGTCGGGTCGGGCGATGCGCGAGGAGCTCCGCGAGGCGAAGGAGAATCGGGCGGCGGCCGTGGCCCTCGTCGTCTTCAGCCCGGCCCACGCCCCGGCGGGCATCGCCCCGTTCGACATCCGGGCCGGCGACGTCTACTGCGTCATCGATCCGGCCGCGCCGGACGCCGCGACGCTCGAGGCCGCCCTGCGTCTCGCTCGGCTCCTGGCGATCGCGAGTCGGCGCGAGATCGAGGCCGAGATCGACGTCGAAGCGGTCCGATCCGCCCTGACCGCGGTTCGCGCCGAGCTCGATGCGCTGAAGGGGATCAAGTCCACGCTGACTTCGATCGCGACGAGCGCGACCGGTCTCCAGGCGGCGATGGACCGGCTCCGCGACGGGGTGATCGCCCGGGTGGCCGAGGCCGAACACGAGATCCGGGCCGCACGGACGGGCGCTCGCTGACCTTCAGTCACACGGGACCGTGGGGTTGCTCCGTGACGGTCTGGTGTGGTTCCGAGGGGTCGCGAGTGGTTGGGACATGTGGCCCACTCACGCATGGGACCACCGGGTCCTGCCCAGACGCGGCAGGACAGGGGAGAGTACGGTGGCAGCGCAGGATCGGATCCGAGGGAGTCCAGCGCGTCGTCCGTGAACCGATCCTCGCCGGAGAACCGTCATGCGCCAGATCCTCGCCGTCGTCGCCGCCTTCACCCTGATGCTCTCAACGGTCGGCGGCGCAGTCGGCGCTGAGCCGGGCGCGTCGCTCCAGCCGGCCCCGATCGTGGACTCGGAGCCGTCGGTGGAGCCGTCCGTCGAGCCCACGCCCGCCGCCGACGCCGCGGCCGCGCCCGCGGCGACGCAGGTGGCTGCATCGAACGCCCCCTCGTCACATCCGTCCGCCGCCCCCGACCCGGACGCGAGCCCGACCGCCCCGATCGTCGCAGCATCAGTTGATCCAGACGCTGCCGCGACCAGCGCTGCCAAGGCCCCTGCCGGGAACGCGGACGGCGCTTCGACCGGGCCGGACCCGAAGCCCGCTCCACGTCGCGCGGCAACGGACCCGACGGGTCGCTGGATCGTCGTGCTCAAGGCCGGTGCCGATCCAGTCGCGACGGCCGACCGCCAGGGCAAGCGAATCGGGTTCGTCTCGGACCGGACATACAAGCACGCGTTCCGTGGCTACTCGGCCAGCCTCGATCGAGCCCAGGTCACGACGCTCAGCCACGATCCGTCGGTCGAGATGATCGTCGCCGACGAGAAGATCTTCGCCGAGGCCCAGACGATGCCCACCGGCATCTCCCGGATGGGTGCCACCCGGTCAGCGGTCGCGAAGATCGACGGCGTCGATCAACGCGTGAACGCCGATGTCGCGGTTGTCGACACGGGCATCGCGAAGGTCGCCGACCTCAACGTCGCCGGCGGCTACAACTGCTCGACGGCGGATCGGACCCTGTGGCGTGACGTTCAGGGCCACGGCACCCACGTCGCAGGGACCGTCGGTGCGCTCGACAACGGCAGCGGGGTCGTCGGCGTCGCGCCGGGCGTCCGCCTGTGGGCCGTCAAGATCCTCGACGACACCGGTGAGGGACTGCTCAGCTGGTACGTCTGCGGGTTGGACTGGATCGCGTCGCAGCGCGACCCCGTGGACCCGACCCGGCCGCGCTTCGAGTCGGTGAACATGAGCGTCGCCAAGTACGGCAAGGACGACCTGAACTGCGGGACCACGAACAAGGACATCCTCCACCAGGCGATCTGCCGCCTCGTGTCGAGCGGGGTCACGGTCGTGGCCGCCGCCGGCAACGACGGGAGCAGCGCCTCCGCCCGCGTCCCGGCCGCCTACAACGAGGTGATCACGGTCTCCGCCCTGGCCGACAGCGACGGCAAGTCCGGCGGACTCGGCGGGAATCGGTGCTTTTCGTGGGGGACCTACGATACGGACGACACGATCGCCGACTTCAGCAACTACGGGTCGGACGTTGACCTGATCGCTCCCGGCAAGTGCATCTGGTCGACCGTGCCGAGCGGCTACAAGTACAGCTCGGGGACGTCGATGGCGGCGCCCCACGTCGCCGGTGCCGCGGCACTCCTCAAGGCGAGCCGGCCGGGCCTGACCCCGGCCGAGGTCCGCGAGGCGCTCCTCTATCTCGGCAACCTCAACTGGAAGACCTCGTCCGACCCGGACGCGTATCACGAGAAGATGCTCGACGCGTCCCGGATCGGTCCGCGCGGCACGTTCTCGGTCAGCGCCGGCCCCGAAGCACTCCTGGGCGAGAACGGCGGTCCGGCCCGGATCGCGATCTCGGTGGGCCGCTCGACGACCTCGTTCGAGCGCATCCGGTTCAGTGCCACCGGCCTTCCGGCCGGTGCGACCGCCAGCTTCGACGCGGCCAGTGTGTACGGTTTCGGGCCAGCCACTTCGACCCTCACCGTCAACCTCCCGAACCCGACGCCGAACGGCACGTACTCGGTGACGATCGTCGCCAATGAGCACGGGACGACCCACTCGGCCGTGGCCACGATCAAGGTCTCCGGTGACCGACCCGTCGCGTCGCCGCCGACCGCCATTGCGCAGACGCGCTACACCCTTGGGTCGACGACGGTCGTGAGCCTGGTCAGCTGGCCGGCCGCCACGGACGCCTCGACGGCGGTCGCCGGCTACGAGCTCCAGACCGCGGTCGACGCCGGAAGCTGGACGCCGACCGCGGCCACCTCCGCGACGGTTCGCTCGGCGACGGTGACCCAGACCATCGGACACGTCTACAAGTTCCGGGTCAAGGCCCGCGACACCGCCGGCAACTGGAGCGCCTGGGTGGAGAGCCCGACCTTCAAAAGCTCCCTCGTTTCGGACCGGTCGACCGCGATCAGCTACAGCGGCACGTGGAAGAAGGCGCTCTACGCCCCGGCCACGAACGGCAGCACCACGTACGCCACCGCCGCCGGCGCCCGCGCCAGGCTGACGTTCACCGGCCGGGCGATCGCCCTGGTCGCGCCGATGGGCCCGACCCGCGGCTCGGCCACGATCTACGTCGACGGGGTCAGTCGGGGCACGGTCAGCTTCAAGGCCTCGAGCGGCCGGAGCAGGCTGATCATGTTCTCGTCAGGGCTCACCAGCCTCGGCAGCCACACGATCGAGGTCCGCGTGGCGGGCAACGGCCGGGTCGACATCGACGGGTTCGTCATCTTCCGTTGACGCGCGGGCCGGTCCGTGGCACGCGGACCGGTTGCAACCCCGGGGTATCATGCGAGCCCGGACCGGCCACGCGAGTTGAATCGGTCCGGAATCGACGACCGCACGAGGACCTGCCGTGGCGCGCGCGATGTGGAAGGGGGCGATCCAGTTCGGGCTGGTGACCATCCCGGTCAAGCTCTATCTGGCGACCGAGTCCGACTACACGATCCGCTTCAACATGCTCCACGAGAGCGACCTGTCGCGGATCCAGATGAAGACCTGGTGTCCGGTCGAGGACAAGTCGATCTCGCGCGGCGACACGGTCAAGGGCTACGAGTACTCGCCCGGTGAGTACGTCGTGATCACCGACGAGGATCTCGAGAAGGTGCCCCTCAAGACGGTCCGGTCCATCGAGATCGAGCAGTTCACCAAGGCCGACGATGTGGAGTCCGCGAACACCCGGTTCGTGAAGCAGGCGTACTACATCGAGCCCGACAAGATCGGCCGCAAGCCGTTCTACCTCCTCCGCTCGGTGCTCCAGGAAGAGGGCCTGAAGGCGATCTGCAAGGTGGTCATCAAGGACCGCGAGGCGCTCGCCTCGCTCGACCCGTTCGGCGACACGATGCTCCTCACGACCCTCCACTGGCCCGACGAGATCCGCTCGACCGCCGAGCTCGACCTGCCCGACGAGGACTACGAGTTCAAGCCGGCCGAGCTCGCGATGGCCCGCCAGCTCGTGTCGGCGATGACCGCCGAGTTCAACGCCGCCGACTACAAGGACGAGTACCGCGACGCGCTGATGTCGGTGATCGAGTCGAAGATCGAGGGCCACGAGGTCAAGGCGCCGGAGCCGGTCGAGGAGGGCGGCAAGCTGATCGACCTGATGGCCGCGCTCGAGGCGTCGGTCAACGCGGCCAAGGCCTCGCGCGCAGCCGACAAGCCGGTCAGCGTGGCCGAGGCGAAGAAGGCCCGGGCCGGCACGGCGGCTTCGAGCTCCAAGTCGACCGCGGCGGGCCGAAAGGCGGCCACGGCCGACGACGAGACCGAGGACTCGACCCCGGCCCGCTCGACCCGCAAGCGCAAGACCGCCTGATCGCCGGGGCTCGCCCGCGACGCCTCAATCCGCCGGCGTCGTGGGCGGGCGCCGCAGGCGTCTGCGAGAGCGACAACCCCGGGCCGTCTGCCTATCTGGCCAAAGAACCATCCAGGGAACGTTAGGCGCGGTCGCGAGCGTGGAGACGACCGCTCGCGGCCTCTGTTGCGCGCGAGTCCACGACTCCCCTCGAGCGCCGGCCCCGGTCGTGGCTGGAATCGCAGCTCGGAACGAGCCCAACGTTCCGCCCATGGCAGTCTGGCCGATTGCCCGGCGGCCCTGGCCGCGCCCGATCCGGAAGATCGGCGGGCAGGCTCCGGCCCCGATCCGGCAGACTGAGCGGCGATGCCCCTCGAGCACTATCGCCGCAAGCGCGACTTCGGCAAGACCCCCGAGCCGGCCGGCGCCACCGAGCCGCCGACCGGGACGGGCCGGTTCGTGGTCCAGCGTCATCGGGCGACGCGGCTCCACTACGACTTCCGGCTCGAGATCGCGGGCGTCCTCGTGTCGTGGGCCGTCCCGAAGGGCCCGACTCTCGATCCGGTCGTTCGCCGGATGGCGGTCCACGTCGAGGACCATCCGATCGAGTACTTCGACTTCGAGGGCGTGATCCCCGCAAAGCAGTACGGCGCCGGCGACGTGACCGTCTGGGACTGGGGGACGTGGGTGCCAGAGGCGGAGACGCCCGACCCCGTCGCGGCCGTGGAGCAGGGTGAGCTGAAGTTTGTCCTGACTGGCCAGAAGGTCCGCGGCCGCTTCACGATCGTCCGGACGAGTCGGCGCCCGGGCAGCGCGCCGGCGACGGCGTTCGAGGACGACAGCGAACAGTGGCTCCTGATCAAGAAGCGTGACGCCGACGCGGTCAGCGGCTGGGATGCCGAGGATCATCCACGGAGCGTGAAGACGGGCCGGACCAACGACGAGGTCAATGCCAACCGCGATGCCCTGTGGGTCAGTGAGCAGCCGGCGGCGGTGGCGGAGATCGACCTGAGCGGAGCAGTCGCGCGAGCGATGCCCGACCGGATCGAGCCGATGGCGGCGACGCTCGCGGGCAAGGCGTTCGACGATCCGGACTGGCTGTTCGAGATCAAGTGGGACGGCTACCGGGTCGAGGCGGTCGTTCGTGAAGGCACCGTCAAGCTCTGGACCCGGAGCCTCAAGGACGCCGAGACGTACTTCCCGAACCTGCTCTCGCCGCCCACCTGGATCGATGCGCGCGAGGCGATTGTCGACGGCGAGGTCGTCGCGCTCGACGACGAGGGTCGGCCTGATTTCTCCCTGCTCCAGGAGCGGATCAGCCAGCGCCGGGGCCCGGTTGCCGGCGGGTCGGTCGGCCCGCTCGTCTACCAGGTGTTCGACCTGCTGTACCTCGACGGCCGATCGCTCCTCGGCGTCCCGCTCGAGGACCGCAAGCGCCTGCTTCGGAGCGTCCTCCGCGAGACGAGCCGGGTGCGCTTCGCCTCGCACGTGGTCGGCGAGGGGCTCGCGTTCATGGCGGCGGCCGAGGCGCGCGGCCTCGAGGGGATCGTCGCCAAGCTCCGTCGTTCGCGCTACGAGCCGGGCAGGCGGTCACCCGCCTGGCTGAAGCTGAAGATCCGGCCGGAGCAGGAGCTCGTCGTGGGCGGCTGGACGCCCGGTGAGGGCAACGCCCGCGACCTCGGCGCGGTCGCGGTCGGTGTGTACGAGGACGGCAAGCTGCGGTTCGCGGGCAAGGTCGGCTCCGGGTTCACCGCGACGACCCGGAAGCGGCTCCTCGCGGCGATGGCGTCGCTGGCTGTGGACGCGCCGCCATTCGATCCGCCGCCGCCGAAGGACTACCGCGGCCGCTGGGGCGGCGACCTGGGCGGCGTGACCTGGATCCGGCCCGAGCTCGTGATCCGGGCCGAGCTCGGCGGCTGGACCCGCGACGGCCACGTCCGCCAGACCTCGTTCAAGGGGATCGAGCCGGGTCGCGATCCGTTGCTCGTCGTCCGCGAGGTGGCGGTCTCGTCGGCCAGCGCGGTCGCGGCTGCCGAAGCCGAGGAGCCGGCAGGTTCGAGCGGAGTGGGGGAGGATGAACCGATGCCGACGAAGAAGACAGCCAAGCCCCCGCCCGCGAAGGCGTCGCGCGCCCTGCCCCAGGCGGCCGAGCCCGACGAGCTCGATCGGTTGGCCTCGATGGCGGCGGAGGGCGTCTGGCGGGTCGGCGGCACCCGGGGCGACGACCTCAAGCTCACGAACCTCGACAAGGTCCTCTTCCCGGCCCACCCGTCGGAGCCCGACGGCAAGCCCGTGACCAAGCGCGAGCTGATCGCCTACTTCGCCCGGATCGCGCCGACGATGCTGCCCCACCTGGCGGAGCGGCCGCTCAATCTCCAGCGCTTTCCGAACGGTGCGAGCGGCCCGAGCTTCTGGCAGAAGGACATCCCCTCGACCGCCCCCGCGTGGCTGCGCCGCTGGCACGAGGTCGGGGTCGAGGAGCGCGCGGCGAATGATCACCTGATCGCGGACCGAGTCGCGGCCCTGTGCTGGCTCGGCAACCAGGCCGCGTTCGAGATCCACGCCTGGACCTCGCGGCTCGACGAGCCGACCCGGCCGGCGTTCGCACTGATCGACATCGATCCCGGCACGAAGACGACCTGGGAGGAGACGCTGGTCCTCGCTCGGCTGTATCGGACGGCGCTCCAGCACCTGGGCGTCCGCGGCTACCCCAAGACCACCGGCAAGCGCGGGCTCCAGGTCTGGATCCCGATCGAGCCGCGGTACGCGTTCAGCGAGACGAGCGCGTGGGTCGAGACCGTCAGCCGGGCGGTCGGCTCGACCGTGCCGGATCTCGTCTCGTGGGACTGGGCCAAGGCCAACCGCGGCGGCAAGGCCCGACTCGACTACACCCAGAATGCCTCGATCAAGACCCTCGTCGCGCCGTACGCAGTCCGGCCTGCGGCAGGCGCACCGGTGTCGGCCCCGATCACGTGGGACGAGCTCGACGACCCGGACCTGCGGCCCGACCGCTGGACGATCCGGACGATCGTGGAGCGGGTGGCCGAGGTCGGAGACCTGTTCGCGCCTGCCCAGACCGAGGCCCAGGTCCTGCCCGCGGTCTGA
>JBKJOK010000298.1:0-12671 GCA_046595595.1 Candidatus Limnocylindrales bacterium | reverse complement strand
CGGGATCGAGGAGATCCGGACGATCGAGATCGTCGGGCTCGATCTCCAGGCCGACGGCGGGACGCACGTCTCGAACACGAGCGAGGTCGGATCGATCCGGGTCACGGGCTACGAGTCCAAGGGCCGGATCAACAAGCGGATCCGCTTGGAGCTGGTCGACCCGATCGCGGAGTAGCCGGGAGGGCACACTGCGCGAATACGCCAGGGATGCCCCCCGTGGCCGAGCCGTCGCCTGTCGAGGCCGCCAACGAGACCGAGGCCGACGCGCCGCCATCTCCGGACGGTCGAGGAGGCGGCGCGGCTCAGGACCGCGTAAGGCCGTCGCGACCTGATCGGCGGCGCTGATCAAATTCGGCCCGAGTGAGGGTCGCCCACATCGCGCTTGCTCCGGTACTGCGTTCACGCCGGGGTCGTCACGCTCATTCGTCGTGGATTCGATCAGCCCGAGTGATCAGCGCCGGGGCCCCGGCCCGGCCCTTGCTCCGGCCTTCCGCGCCGTTCAGCGGCAGTGCCACCCGCCGTCGACGATCAGGTCGACCCCGTTGACGCCGGTGTTCTCGAGCAGGAACACCGTCGCGCCCACGATCTCGTCCATCGTCGCGAGCCGTCCGGTCGGCGTCTCGGAGGTGTACTTCTCGATCGCGGCCGGCTTCTCCGACCAGTACGGGCTGTTGCCGACGACGCCTGGGTGGATCGAGTTGACGCGAATCGGCCGGAGCTCCTCCACGAGCGTGCGGGTCAGCCCCACGACCCCGCCGTTGACGGTCGTGACCGTCGTCGAGCCGGGATACGGCCGCTCCTTGGCCATCCCGCCGAACAGGACGACCGAGGCGTCCGTCGTCAGCCGCGAGCGGAGCTTCGCGACGACCGTGGTGTAGCCGACGAGCTTCAGGGTCACGAGCCGGATCGCGCGCTCGATGTCGTAGGTCGCGACCGCGTTCTGGTCGCGATCGATCGCCGCGAGCACGAGGCGGTCCACGGGGCCGATGTCGGCGAGCGCGGCCTCGATCGAGTGCGGCGCGGCGAGATCGAATGCGACTCCCCGGACGGAGCCGCCGACCGCCTCGACCGCGGCAGCGACGTTGTCCTGCGACTGACCGGTCAGGACGACATCCCGCCCCGCATCGGCGTAATGGCGGACGATCTCGAGCCCAATCGCCCGCGTTCCGCCGACGACCACCACGGCGCCCTTGCCTGTCATCGTTCCTCCTCGTGCGCCGGCCGTGCCGTGCGGTCCTGCTCGTAGCGCTCCCAGTCCGCCACCCAGCGATACGAGTGACGCGCGGGCGGTTGCGGGGCCTGGGTCTCGAGCCAGCGGACCCGCTCCGACCCGGTGTTGTAGAAGCCGTGGACGGAACCGACGCCGGCGAACGCGACGTCACCGGGCCGGAACGTGTAGTGCTCACCGTCCATCTCGCCCTCGATCTCGCCGGCGAGAAAGACGTACGCCTCCTCGAACGGGTGGTCGTGGGCCTGGGCGGCGCCGCCGATCTCGTAGTCGACCGTGAACATCGTGACGTGGTCGGCTCCGAAGGCATGGTCGACGAGCATCTTCACCGAGATCCCGCTGTACACGACGAGGGCCGTGTCGCGACCCGCCGGCGCTCGGCCGCGGGCGGCGTCGTTGATCCGGAGCGTCTCGAGCTGCGGCCCGGTGCCGTCGTAGTGGCCGACCAGGCGGAGGGACGGATCGCCGAACGGGGGGCGGCGGGCGACGGCGGCCAGCGCTGTCACGTCGCGGGCCGGCTCGAAGAACGAGTCGCGGCGCGGCCCGCCGGCATCCATCCGCTGGGGCGATGCCAGCGAGAGCAGGCGGGTCGGCTCGCCGCCGTCCTGGGCGTCGTTGGCGAGGGCATGACGAAGCCCGGTCGGGATGAGTGCATAGTCGCCGCCGATCAGCCGGTGGACCGTGCCGCCGAGCTCGAGGAGGAGCTCGCCCTCGAGCACGTACAGGGCCTCCTCGAAGGCGTGGACGTGGGGCGCGAGCCAGCCACCCGGGGCGAGCGACACGGCCGCGAGGTCGGTGTGGACGGCGCCCTGCTCCGGCCCGACCAGCCGGGTCCGGGACACCCCGGACGACGTCGCGCCCGCGGGCAGCGGGCCGTCCGGGAAGGTCCAGTCGATGTGTCCAACGAAGTGCACCGGGTCCGTCCTCTTGCTGTCGTCCGCCGCGCCCGGCGAGGTCAGTCGGCTCGTCGCGACCAGGCGTCGGTCCCGACCGCCAGCAACAGGATGACGCCAAGCGTGATCTGCTGGTAGAAGGGGTCGAGGCCGAGCAGGTTGAATCCGTTCGCGACGAGGGCCACGAACAGGCAGCCGATCACCGTCCGTTGGACGGAGCCCTCGCCGCCGAGGATGCTCGTGCCGCCGACGATGATCCCGGTCAGGACGGTGAACGTCAGGAACTGGCCGGCCGACGCCTGGGCGCTCAGGACGCGCGACGCGTCGATGCTGCCCGCCAGCGCGGCGGCCGCGCCGCTCAGGGCGAACGTCGCGATCCGGATCGTGTTGATCCGGACGCCACCGAGCCGGGCCGCCTCCGCGTTGCCGCCGGTCGCGTAGACGTATCGGCCAAACGTGGAACGGGCCAGGACGATGGTGGCCGCGATCGCAACCACGATCATCATCCACGCCGCGCTCGTCAGGCCCAGGATGCGCGTCGCGGCGAACGTCTGGAACTCCGGGTGGTCGAACACGACGATCAGGTTGCCCTTGGTGACGATCGCCCCGATCCCGCTGACCACGAACGACATCGCGAGCGTGCCGATGAGCGGGTTGATCCGGAACCGGGTCACGATCACGCCGTTGGCGAGGCCGACGGCCAGCCCGACCGCGATCGCGGCCGCGATCCCGACCGGGACCGAGACCGACGCGGAGAGCTGGGCGGCCGTCGCGCCCGCGAGGCCGTAGATCGCCCCGATGCTCAGGTCGATCCCGCCGGCGATCAGGACGAGCGTCCCGGCCGCGGCCACGATGATGATCCCAGCCTGCTGGTCGAGGATGTTGGAGAGGTTCTGGAAGCGCAGGAACGACGGGCTGATCACGCTCAGCGCGACGAGGGTGATCACGAACGGGATCGCGATCCCGCCGCGACGGATGGCGTTCCGCAGGCGAGCAAGCGGGGTCGCGGACGCGCCGGCCGGCGCCGGCGAATCCGGCGGCAGCAGCGGCGCGGCCGTCGGGCCCGCGGTCACGAGGCGACCGACAGGGGGCGCCCGAACGATGCGGCCAGGATCGCCTCCTCGGTGATCGCCTCGCCCGCGAGCTCCGCGACGACCCGCCCGCCGCGCATCACGAGGACGCGGTGGGCGAGCCCGAGGATCTCCTCGACCTCGTTCGAGATCAGGAGCACGGCCACACCGTCGGCGGCCATCGCGACGAGCAGCTCGTACAGGTCGCGCTTGGCTCCGACATCCACGCCCCGGGTCGGCTCGTCGGCGATCAGCACCGCCGGACGGGAGAGGAGGGCCCGAGCGAACAGGAGCTTCTGCTGATTGCCGCCGGACAGCGTGGCAGGCGTCGCCTCGAGCAGGCGCAGGGCGGTCGCCCGATCGAGCGCATCGCCGACACGGGCACGTTCGAGCCCGCGGCGCACGAAGCCCAACCGGCCCATCCGGGGCAGGCTGGCGAGACTGACGTTCTCACGGACCGGACGGCCGAGCATCAGGCCGTCGTCCTTGCGCGATTCCGGGATCAGCGCGAGCCCGGCCCGGATCGACCCGACGGGCCGGCCCGGCAGGTCGGTCGCCGCCGTCCGGAGCTCCGCCGCCGTTGCCGGAATCGCCCCGTAGATCGCCCGCGCGAGCTCCGATCGGCCCGCCCCCACGAGACCCGCGAGACCCACGATCTCGCCCGCCCGGATCTCCAGCGAGGCGCCGACGACACCGGCGGCGTGGAGGTTGCGGACCGAAAGGGCCACCGGAGCATCGGCCGGTGGCGGCCGCCGGGCGGGGTACGTCCGACCCACCGAGCGGCCGAGCATCGCCGCCATCAGGGTGTCCTCGGTCTCGGCTGCCGCGGGGCCGGTCCGCACGACCCGTCCGTCGCGCAGGACGGTGATCGTGTCGGCGAGGGCCAGGACCTCGGTCAGGAAGTGCGAGACCAGGATGACTGTGCGGCCGCTCGTGGCGAGGCGCCGGACGATGTCGTGGAAGCGCTCGACCTCCGTCGCCGAGAGCGACGCGGTCGGCTCGTCGAACACGATGAGCTCGGCGTCCCGGGCGAGAGCGCGCAGGATCTCGACCTGCTGCTGCTTCGCGATCGACAGGGCCCCGACGATCGCGTCGGCCGGGACCTCGAACCCGGCGTCCCGGACGAGCCGCTCGAACCGCTCGCGCAGGCGCCGGCGCTGCACGAATCCGTAGCGCCGCGGCTCCATCCCGAGATAGACGTTCTCGGCGACCGTCCGGCGGGGCACGACCGCGACTTCCTGGGCGACGAGGGCGATTCCCCGACTGAGCGCCTGGCGCGGCGACCGGAATGCGACCGCCTCGCCGCGAACGGCGAGCTGGCCCTGATCCGACGCGATGACGCCGGCCACGATCTTGCCGAGCGTGGACTTGCCGGCCCCGTTCTCGCCGACGAAGGCGTGAACGGAGCCGGCTGCGATCTCGATCGTGACGTCGTCGAGGGCGCGGGTGGCGCCGAACGACTTCCCGATGCCGCTGATCTCCAGGTGGACTCCGCCTGGAGTCATCGGACCGACCACGTCGCGATCAGCCCGGCCACTCCGCGAGGGGCAGGAAGGTCTGGACGTTGTCCTTGGTGGCGACGCCGCCGTCGGGCAGGTCCTTGAGGACGTCCACGCCCGGGGCCGGCGTGCCGCTCCGGATCGCGTCGATGAACTGCTGCACGCCGAGGCGGCCTTCTGTCGCGGGCGCCTGCATGACCGTCCCGTAGCGATCGCCGCTGGCGATGCCCTGGAACGCGATCGCCCCGCCGCCGTAGCCGACGAGCTGAACCTTGCCCTTCAGGCCCGCATCGGCCACGGCCTGAACCGCTCCGGTGATCGCCTGGTCGGCGCCGGTGATGACGGTCAGGTCCGGGTGGGCCTGGAGCATGTCCTGCGAGGCCTTCAGGCCGAGCGCCGTGGTGTAGAACGACTCACCCTCGGCGACGATCTTGATCGCCGGGTTGACCGACGTCGCCTTGTCGAACGCGACCTTCAGGGAAGCGTCGAGGGCGGCCGCCTTGACCGAGTAGATGTAGCCGACGTTGCACGGGTCGGCCGTGCCGCAGGCCTTGACGACGAGCTCGCCGATCTTGCGCCCGAGCTCGCTCGGGACGAAGACGACGTTTGCAAGCTGACCCTCGATCTGGGACTCGGCCGTCGTATTGTCGGCGCCGAGGATCTGGTCGATGTTCCCGATCGCGACGCCGGCCTTGATCGCGTCCTGGGCGCCGGTGACGAGGCCCGCGCCGTACAGGGGCTGGAGGACGATGCCGTCGAACTTGCCCGACGCGACGGCGTCCTGGAGCTGCTTCGCCTGGATGGCCGGATCGAGGTTCGCGTCGTACACCGTGAGCTTGGCGTTGCCGGCCGCGGCGGCAGCCTGGGCGGCGGCCAGCATCGGCGCGTCGTAACTGTTGGCCACGGCGAACGAGAGATAGGCCAGCTCGAGAGTCGTGGCCGGCGCGGATGCGCTCGGCGCCGCGGCCGACGGGCCGCCGGCCGTCGTCGATGGCGCGCTCGATGGCGCGCTCGATGCGGTGCCGCCGCATGCGGTCAGGACCAGCGCGAACGTCGCTGCCAGTCCGACGAGTCGAGTCGCTCCGGAACGCGAGTGATGACCAGCGCGCATCTTGCCTCCTCCACGCCGTCGGTCGCGACGTTTGAGGGAGTGTGCAAAGCCAGTAAACACATGTCAAGTCAGGTTGCAGGATCGTGCGCGTTGTTGAACGAATCGGTGGCCGACCGTGTGCGACCAGTGTCGCCCGCCGGGTCAGCGGTGGGCCACCCGGGCGGATCCCCGACCGAGCACGAACCACACCGCCTGGACCGGCGTGTCGCCCGCGTTGAAGAGGCGATGGGGCGTCGAGGAATCGAAGCTGATCGCGTCACCCGGTCGCAGGAGGAACTCGTCGAACCCGATCCGGACGGTCAGCGTGCCGCTCAGGACGTAGCCCCACTCCTGGCCGGCATGGCGCTGGAAGGCGTCGGCCGGGCTCGACTCGCCGCCGACCTCGTAGGTCACGTGCAGGAAGTCGAGGTCCCGGATCGATTCGGTCGTGAGGCGCTCCCAGACCACGCCCGACCCGAGGCGGATCGCCGTCCGCGAGGCGGCGCGCTGCACGGGATCGTGCGGGACGCCGACTTCCAACGACTCGGCGACCTCGCTTGCGCCCGCCTCGGCCGCAGCCGGAGCGGGCGGCTTGGTGTCCATGAACAGGAGGACATCGAGCGAGATCCTCAGCTCGCTCGCGAGCGCGTACAGGGTGTTGACCGACGGCTTGGCTCGGCCATTCTCGACCTGCGAGATCAGACTTGGCGACACGCCGAGGACCTCGGCCAGGCCGCGCAGGCTCAGTCCCCGGGCCTGGCGCGCCCGCCGAAGGCGTTCGCCCATCGACGCGTATTCGGGTTCCGTCGAGCCATTGCGTCGATCCCGGGCCACACCGCCTCCAGCTCCCTGTTTCGGTCATGCTACCCGGGGACGCGACGGGAGTTGCGCAGGACCGTCGGCTGTGTAGCATTACTGAACGGTTGCGATCAGGATGTGGTCGCTCCGGCCGGACCACAGGGGACAAGATCGCATGAGGACGTCGTTCGCTTCCCCGGGCTCGATGAACGTCGACTGGGAAGAACGCTGGAACGTCGAGCGGCTGCGGGCGTATCGCGCCCAGCGGTCCCGGGATGCGCTCGCGGCGAGCGACGTCGGCGCGCTCCTCCTCTTCGACTTCAACAACATCCGCTACGTCACCAGCACGCACATCGGGGAGTGGGCCCGCGACAAGATGACTCGCTACGCCCTGCTGACCCGCGGCGGCGAGCCTCACGTCTGGGACTTCGGATCGGCGGCCAAGCACCATCGCCTGAACTGCCCGTGGCTGCGCCAGGAGAACATCCACGCCGGCATGGTCGGGCTGCGCGGCGCGGTGGCTCCCGATGCCGGCCTGTTCCGGGCCGCCGCCCGCGAGATTCGCGAGCTCCTCCGGGCCGAAGGTGTCGCCGACATGCCCGTCGGCCTGGACATCGTCGAGCCGCCGATGCTGGCCGCCCTCGAGGCCGAGGGCGTGCGGGTCGTCGACGGCCAGCAGGTGATGCTCGACGCCCGTGAGGTCAAGTCGATCGATGAGATCCTGCTCCTCAACACCGCCTGCGCGATGGTCGACGGCGCCTATCAGCAGATCGCCGAGAAGCTCAAGCCGGGCATCCGCGAGAGCGAGCTCGTCGCCGACGTCACGAAGTTCCTGTTCGATCTCGGCTCCGAACATGTCGACAACATCAACGCGGTGAGCGGCGAGCGCTGCAGCCCCCACCCGCACGTCTTCTCCGACCGGATCATCCGACCCGGCGACCAGGCCTTCTTCGACATCATCCACACGTTCATCGGCTACAAGACCTGCTATTACCGGACCTTCAACGTCGGCCGCGCGACCGACGCCCAGCGCGACGCCTACAAGCAGGCCCGCGAGTGGATCGACGCCTCGATCGAGCTCATGCGGCCCGGTAACACGACCGACCAGGTCGCGAAGGTCTGGCCCAAGGCGGAGGAGTTCGGGTTCAGCAGCGAGATGGAGAGCTTCGGACTCCAGTTCGGGCACAGCGTGGGCCTGTTCCTCCACGAGCGCCCGATCATCAGCCGCCTGAATTCGCTCGAGCATCCGGTCGAGCTCAAGGAGGGGATGGTGATCGCCCTCGAGACGTACTGCCCGGCCAAGGACGGCTTCTCCGCCGCCCGGATCGAGGAGGAGGTCGTGATCACGGCCGACGGCCCCGTGGTCATCACGAAATTCCCCGCCGACGAGCTGTTCGTCGCCAACGCGTACTGAGGCCGCCGATGACCGCGACGAAGAAGCCCACCGCCGCCCGTGTCGAGCGCGAGCTCGGGCTGTCCCTGTACCGCGTGATGCAGCAGTGCCGGCTCCTTGAGACGCGCGCCCAGGAGCTCTTCTTCGAGGGCCTCGTCCGGGGCACGACCCATCTGGGCATCGGCCAGGAGGCGGTTGCGGCGGGCTTCGGCGGGGCGATGCGCGCCGACGACTACACGTTCTGCACGTATCGCGGCCACAACCACACGATCGCCCGCGGCGTGCCCATGGCCCCGATCCTGGCCGAGCTCTTCGGGCGTGCCACGGGCCTCCTCGGCGGCAAGGGCGGCTCGATGCACCTGACCAGCGTCGAGCACGGGGCGATGGGCTCATACGCGATCGTCGGGGCACACCTGCCGATCGCGCTCGGGGCGGCGTGGTCGGCCCAGTACCGGAAGTCCGGCCAGGTGGCGGTCTGCTTCTTCGGCGACGGGACGACGAACATCGGGGCGTTCCACGAGGCTCTGAACATGGCCGCCGTCTGGAAGGCCCCGGTGGTGTTCGTGTGCGAGAACAACCAGTACATGGAGTACACGCCGATCGGGGCGGTGACCGCGGTCGCACGGCCGGCGGCGGATCGGGCGTCGGCCTACGGCCTCGAGCCGATCGTCGTCGACGGCAACGACGTCGAGGCCGTCCATGCCGTGGCCCGGACGGCGCTCGATCGGGCGCGAGCCGGCGACGGCCCGTCGCTGATCGAGGCCCTGACCTATCGCCATGGCGGCCACTCGCGGGCGGACCCGGGCAAGTACCGGCCGGACGACGAGGTCGCCTCGTGGAAGGCGCGCGACCCGATCCCGATGTTCCGGGCGCGGCTCGAGGCGGGCGGCGTGACCCGCGCCGACCTCGACGCGATCGACGATTCGGTCGGGGCGGAGGTCGCGGCGGCCGAAGCCGAAGCGCGCGCCGCCCCAGAACCGAGCCCGGACGTCCTCGAGACCCAGGTCTGGGCCGACGGAGGCTCGGCGTGGCGGAACTGAGGGCATCCCGTGGCTGAGTTGACGTATCGCGGTGCAATTGCCGCCGCCCTGGCACAGGAGATGGAGCGCGATTCGTCGGTCGTCCTGATCGGCGAGGACATCGGAGTGGCCGAGGGCGTCTTCAAGCTGACCGTCGGGCTGTTCGAGCGGTTCGGGCCCGAGCGCGTCCGGGACACGCCGATCAGCGAGCAGGCGATCATCGGCGCCACGATGGGCGCGGCGATGACCGGCCTGCGCCCCGTCGCCGAGCTGATGTTCAGCGACTTCTTCGCGGTGACCTGGGACATGGTCGTCAACCAGATCGCGAAGACCCGGTACATGACCGACGGCCAGGTCGCCCTGCCGCTCGTCATCCGGACGGCGAACGGAGCGGGTCTGCGGTTCGGCGCCCAGCACAGCCAGAGCATCGAGAACTGGGCGATGGCGATCCCGGGGCTCAAGGTCGTCGCGCCCTCCAACCCGGCCGACATGTTCGGTCTGCTGGCCGCCGCCATCCGCGATCCGGACCCGGTGATCGTGTGCGAGCACAAGGCCCTGTTTGCCATCAAGGGCGAGGTCCCCGACGGCGAGCACGTGACCCCGCTCGGTGAGGCCGCGATCGTCCGGCCGGGTGGCGACGCCACGATCGTCGCCCTCGCGGCGATGGTTCCCCGGGCCGTGGCGGCGGCCGATGCCCTCGCCGCCGAGCACGGGATCGACGCCGAGGTGATCGACCTTCGGACCCTGATCCCGCTCGATGCCCAGGCGATCCTGCGCTCGGTCGCGAAGACGAGCCGGCTCTTCACCGTGGAGGAGAACCCGCGGGTCGGCGGCTGGGGAGCGGAGATCGTCTCGCTCGCCGCCGACGAGGGCTTCTACAGCCTCGACGCGCCGATCGTCCGGATCACGACTCCGCACATCCCGCTGCCATCGGCGTCGGTCCTCGAGGACATCGCGATCCCGACGGTCGAGCGGATCGTGGCGACGGTCAAGCGCACCCTGGACGAGGCGAAGTAGCCGTGGCCTGGCGGGCGCGACGGGCGGGCAAGCCGCGGTGACCACGGTCGGGATCCTCGGCACCGGCCGGATGGGCTCGGCGATGGCCCGCGCCGTGTACGCCGCCGGGCACGACCTCGTGCTCTGGAACCGATCGCCGGACTCGGCCGCCGCCCTCGCTACCGACCTCGGGAGCCGCGCGATCGTCGCCGACCGTCCGTGCGACGTGGCCGCCGCCGCCGACGTCTCGATCTCGATGCTGGCCGACGGAGACGCCGTCGACGCCGTGTTCGGCGGCCCGGACGGCCTGCTGGCGGGCGCCCGTCCCGGCACGGTCCTCATCGACGCCTCGACCGTTCCGCCGGCGACGATCCGGGCCCACGCCGCGGTGGCCCGGGCGGCGGGCGCCGGGATCCTCGACGCGCCGGTCTCGGGCAGCGTCGGCCTGGCCGCAACGGGCAAGCTGACGCTCATGGTCGGCGGCGAGGCCGCGGACCTCGAGCGCGCGCGACCGATCCTCGACGCCCTCGCGGCAACGATCTTCCATCTCGGCCCGCTCGGCTCCGGGGCCGCCATGAAGCTCGCGGTGAACACCGTGATCTTCGGCCTGAACGAAGCGCTCGCCGAAGGGCTCGTCCTGGCCGAGGCGGCGGGCATCGCGCCGGAGATGGCGTACGACGTCCTGACGGCCAGCGCGTCCGGTGCACCGTACGTCGGCTACAAGCGGGCGGCGTTCCTCGATCCGGCCGGAACGCCGGTCGCCTTCGCCCTCGATCTCGCGGCCAAGGACCTCGGCCTGATCGCCGACCTCGCCGCCGCCGTCGGCGTGCGGATGCCCCAGGCCGACGTCGACCTGACCGTCATTCTGGCCGCCGCGGTCGCGCATGGCGGCGACCGTGATCTCTCGACCGTCGCCGACCACCTCCGTCCCTCCGTCAGCCACGAGGAGGGCCGCAGCCGCTGACCCGGACGGCCGAGGCGGGGTGCCCGGCCACCATTCGAGCCCGTCATCGGATCGTCGATCAAGCCAGAGGAGGCCATCGTGAGCGAGCGCACACTGATCAAGGGAGCCATCGTCCTCACCCAGGACCCGGCACTCGGGGAGCTGCCGAACGCCGACATCCTCATCGTGGACGACCGGATCGAGGCCGTCGGTCCGAACCTCGACGCGGCCGACGCCAGGGTGATCGACGCCACCGGCGACATCGTGATCCCGGGCTTCATCGACACCCACCGGCACACCTGGGAGACGTCGATCCGGACGAGCGCGCCCGACTTCGCGCTGCTCACCTACTTCGGCTCGATTCTCGACAAGTTCGCGCCCCTCTACCGGCCCGAGGACGTCCTTGCGGCCAATCGCTGGGGAGCCCTCGACTGCCTGAACGCGGGGATCACGACCCTCGTCGACTGGTCGCACATCATGAACACGCCGGCCCACGCGGATGGGGCGATCGAGGGCCTCCAGGACAGCGGGATCCGCTCGGTCTTCGCGTTCGGCTTCCCGAACACGTCGCTCCAGGTGTGGTGGTTCGGGCTGGACTGGGGCGGCAGCGTCGAGCGGATCGATGGCGACCTCGCCCGCCGGATCCGATCGCAGCTCAGCGACGACCGCGGTCTCATCACGATGGGCCTCGCGACCCGTGGCCCGAACTTCTGCAAGCCCGACGTCGTGCGCTACGAGTGGGAGCTTGCCAAGGAGCTCGGGATCAACGTCACGGTCCACGTCGCGATGGATCGCTTCGGCTACACGAAGGGCCAGGTCAAGGGCCTCAAGGAGATGGACCTGCTCTACCCGAACACGACCTACATCCACTCATCGCACCTGACCGACGACGAGTGGCTGATGGTTCGCGACTCGGGCGGCAACGTGTCGCTCTCCCCCCAGATCGAGCTCCAGATGGGCCACGGCTGGGCGCCTGCCCAGAAGGCCGACCGGCTCGGGATCCCGGTCGGGCTCAGCTCCGACGTCGCCACCACGGCCCCGACGGACCAGTTCACCCAGATGCATGCCATCCTCGCGTCAGAGCGCGGGCGGCGGCACCAGGCGGCCTGGGACGAGGACCTCGACGGCAATACCGCGACGCCGGACCTCATCACGTCACGCGACGCCCTCCGCTGGGCGACGATCGACGGGGCGAAGGTCGCCGGCATCGCTGACTACACCGGCTCGATCACGCCCGGCAAGAAGGCCGACCTCGTGATCATCGACGGCTCGGCCGTCGACGTGGCGCCCGTCATCGATCCGGTCGCGGCGGTCGTCTGCGCCGCCGACATCTCGAACGTCGACACCGTCTTCGCCAACGGCCGGATCGTCAAGCAGGGTGGCAAGCTTGTCGCCGCGCTCGATGGCCCGCGGCGCGACGTCCTGGCGTCGCGCGACTATCTCGTGTCGAAGTTCGGCGACCCGGAGCCCGGCTGGCTGCCGACGCCGGTCCGCGCCTGACCCCGGCCCGCGCCGGACTCCGGCCCGCGCCTGACCCCGGCCCGCGCCAGACCCGCCCACCGACCAGCGGCGGCGGACGTTCCCCCCGGCGTCCGCCGCCGACCCGCTCCTCGCGTCGGTGCGGCGTCAGTCGCCGCGGGTCGCCGTGATCGAGAACGACAGCGGGACGCGCCCGCGGAGCTCGGGCCGGACGTCGCGGTGGCCGGCCCACCAGTCCACCGGGTGCTCCCGCACCGCCCCGA
>JBKJOK010000101.1:0-3859 GCA_046595595.1 Candidatus Limnocylindrales bacterium | reverse complement strand
GCCGTACAGGGCGGTCCACAACGACCCGACCCCGAATGCGAGCGTGAAATACAGGGCGAACGAGGCGTCGCGGATCGAGACCGGGGCGATGTCCGCGAGGAGCGCCTGGAGCTGGGGCGACTCGGCGAAGCTGAACAGGCCCATGAGCACGATCCCCAGCCACAATCCGGTGAGGGAACTGCCGACCAGCAGGAAGACGACGAAGGCAACCGCACCGCCGAGATAGACGCCGACGATCACGGGCCGCCGTCCGATCCGGTCCGACAGCCAGCCGGCGAGCAGCGGCATCGGCACCGAGAGCACGATCAGGACGCCGTACATCCAGTCCGTCGTGGGGCTGGTGAGCCCGACGACGCCGGTCAGGTAGAGCAGGGCGAAGAGGTTCACGACGCCGAGCCCGCGACCGCCGCCGCCGAGGATCGAGGTCAGGTAGATCCAGCGGTGGTCGGAGTCGCGCAGGATCGCGCGGAACGCGTCCGGGACACTGCCGTGGGAGACCGCCGCATTGCGATCGACACCGCTCTCGCGGACGAACAGGAGGATCGCGAGCGCGACCAGGACGGCGGGCAGCCCGAACACGACGGCGACCCAGCGCCAGCCGATCGTCGCGATCAGCCAGGCTCCCACGATGGCCACGACGACGGTCCCGACGTTGCCGCCGCTGATGTGGGCGCTGATTGCGAACCCGCGCCGGTGCGCCGGGAACTGCTCGGCCAGGAGCGCGTTGCCCACCGGGTGCTGGGGCGAACCGCCGATCCGCGACGCGACGTTGACCGCGGCGAACGCTGGAAAGCCGGGCGCCGCCGCCTGGGCCGCGAAGCCCGTCCCGAACAGGATTCCGCCCGCCGCCAGCAGCTTGCGACGCGAGACGATCCGGGTCAGCTTCGCGTAGCTCAGCTGGACGAGCCCGCTCGCGAACGATCCGATGGCGGCGAGATAGGCGACCTCGGACACGGTCACCCCGAACTCGGTGATGATCCGGAGATAGATCAGGGGCAGGACGACGGCCTGGGCGTGGTTGACGGCGTGGGCCGCGGACAGCAGCCAGAGCGTGACGTCGGGGTTGATGGGCGGCGGCGCAGCGGGGGTGGCGGTGGACGTGGCGGGCGCGCTCGGCATCGATCGAATGTTGACGGATCGCGACCGATCGCGACGATGCAGCCCGCACGTTGCGCCGGCCCGCCGTTTCGGTATCGTTGGTTGGCTCCGCCGCGCCCGGCGCTGCGCCGACCGATCCGTCTGCCCACCCGCCCAACCGATCACGGCCCTCCGCCCAGCCACCCACCCTGTCGTTGAGCAACCGAGCTTCTGAGGTCCCCATGCCGACCGTCCTGATCGTCGACGACGAGCAGCACATCCGTCTCCTGATCGAACAGACGCTCGAGGACCTCGAGGACGGCGGCGTGGAGCTGCAGACCGCGTCGGACGGGGAGATGGCTCTGGATGTCGTCCGCAACCACCGGCCGGAGCTGGTCTTTCTTGACGTGATGATGCCGAAGCTCAACGGGTTCGAGGTCTGTCGCGCGATCAAGAGCGACCCGGGTCTGGCCGGGACGACGGTCGTGATGCTGACGGCAAAGGGCCAGGCGTACGACCGCGAGCAGGGGGTTTCGGTCGGCGCGGACCGCTACCTCACCAAGCCTTTCGACCCCGACGAGCTGCTCGAAGTCGCCCGGGAGGCGCTCGGCCTCGGCGGCGCCGGCGGCGCCGGCGGCGCGGGCGGCGTCGCCTGATGGCCGAACCCGATCTCGCTCGCCTGATCGTCCGCCATCGCCACGTCGCGCCGATGCTGTCGGCGCTCCTCTCGGGCACGAACGCCGGGGTCCGAATCAGTGACGTCAACGGGACCGTGATCCTCGAGCGCGAGGCGACCGGGATCGGCTTCGAGAAGTTCCCGATCGCGGTCGAGGGTCGGACAGTCGGCTGGGTCGAGGGCGATCGGGTCGGCCGGGCGATCGCGTCGGTGCTCTCGTACGCGGTCGCGCGCGAGGCCGACAAGCGGAGCCTGGCCCGCGAGGCGCTCGATCGCTACCGCGAGCTGAACCTCGTCTACGACCTGGCCGAGCGCCTGAGCGGCGAGCTCGCGGTCGCCGGGGTCGCCGGGGTCGCGATCGCCGAGGCGGGCAAGCTGCCGGCCGGCGGCAGCGGATTCCTGCTGATCGCCGACGGATCGGGCGGGCTCGACGCACTGTCCGGCGGCGACTCCCACGACGCGCAGCCCGGACTCGGGCCGGTCGCGAGCGGCCGGCTCGGCGAGGGAATCCTCGGTGCGGTCGCTGCGAACGCGACCGCCGAGGAGGTCAACGACGTCGACACGGATCCGCGATCGACGCCTGCGGAGCGCATCATGGCCTCGCTGATCTGCGCCCCGATCGTCGCCCGCGGCCGGACGATCGGCGTGCTCGGCGCCGGGTCGGCGACGCGGATCGAGTACCAGGCCGCCGACCTCAAGCTGATCGCCGCGATCGCCGCGATCGTCGGCCCGGCCCTCGAGCAGGCCCGGGTGCACGAGGCGTCGGGCACGCAGGTCGGCTGAGCGGCCGCCCGTGAGGCCGCCCCGGATCCGCCCGATCGAGCTCGCCGCCGGCGTCGGCGGCTCGATCGCCGTCCTCGCCATCCTCCTCGCCCGGCCACCCGGCTGGGAGGCCGTGGCAACGGTCGGCGCGACGCTCCTGCCGGCCGGCCTCGTCCTGTACGGGGCCACCGCGGCCCGTCGCGCCGGGGAGGCCGAGACCCAGCGCGCGCTCGTCACCGAGCAGCGGGCCGCCCTGTCGCGCGAGGCCGCCGAAACGACGCTGTCCCGGGCCGAGCTCCAGCGCCGCCTCGGCGAGCTGACCGCCCTGAACGAGCTGGGCGGCGCCCTCAGCTCCACCCTCGATCTCGACGAGCTGCTGGATCGCGCCCTCGACGCGGTCGTCCACCGCCTGCCATTCGATCGGGCGCTCGTCCTCCTCGTCGACCCCGCGACGAACGTGCTGGGCGATGGCCGGGCGATCGGCGGGAGCGCGGACATTGCCGGGCTCGTCGGCCAGGTCGAGGTCTCGCTCGACGAGGGTCGCTCGACGTTCGTCCAGCTCGCTCAGGCCGACGGTCCGATGGTCTTCCGCGACGTCGACGAGGACCCGTACGAACCGAACCGGCTCTTCGCCCGGGCCCTCGGAGTGTCCTCGTTCCTCGGGACGCCCCTGGTCACGAGCGGTCGATCGGTCGGGATCCTGGCGGTCGACAATCGCCTGTCCGGGCGCGAGCTGGAGCGCTCGATGGGTCCGCTCCTCTTCACCGTCGGGTCGCTCCTCGCGGCGGCCGTCGCGAACGCCCGCCTCTACGCCTCGATCGAGGAGGCCAACCGCGAGCTCGAGACGCGGGTCGCGACGCGCACCGCCCAGCTCGCGGACGCGACCGAGGATGCGATCGCCGCCCGGGCCGCGGCCGAGAGCGCGAGCGCGACAAAGTCGACGTTCCTCGCCAACGTCAGCCACGAGCTGCGCACACCGTTGACCTCGGTGGTGGGGTTCACGAAGCTGGTCCGGAAGCGGTTCGAGGAGGTCGTCGCGCCAGCCCTCGCCGGGCTGCCGGGCGGCGGCGTCGCGTCGGATCCGAAGCTGGACCGGGCGGTTCGCCAGATCGGCGAGAACCTCGGGATCATGGCCTTCGAGGGCGATCGACTGACAGCGATGATCAACGACGTCCTCGACCTCCAGAAGATCGAGGCCGGCCGGATGGAGTTCCGGCGGGAGCCGGTCGACGTGGTCGCGGTCGTCGATCAGGCGACGGCGGCGGTCGCGGCCCTGTTCGACTCGAGCGGGCTGGACCTGATCCGGGAGGGGCCCGGCCCGGGCGCCGTGCCGATCGTGACCGG
>JBKJOK010000001.1:0-2534 GCA_046595595.1 Candidatus Limnocylindrales bacterium | reverse complement strand
GCTGCCGCCTCGTCCTGGTCGGCGGACCGGATCGACGTCTGGGCGATCGGCCGCAGCGGTCGCACCTGGCACCGCTTCTGGGACGGCACCCGCTGGGTCGACTGGGAGCAGCTCGACGGCTAGGCCGGCGCCAGCCACTCGATCCTGATCACGTCCTCGACCCGCTTGAACTCGCGGTCGCCAGATCAGGGGAATGCCGTCGCGGTGAGCGAGGGCAGCCGCGACGCAGTCGGCATACGAGATCCCACCACGGAGCTTGAGCCAGCCCGCCCGCGAGGCGAGCTCCAGGTCGACCGGGACGATCTCGGTCCATGCCTGAACGGCGACGAGCGCGCGATGGCCGGCCACGGCGCCGAGATGGCGCTCGACGGCGTACGTCACCTCGCCGGCGTTGACCGCCGTCAGTCGGAGGGTTCGCGTGCCGGCGAGCGCTTCCTCGATCGTCCGACCGATGCGCTGCCAGCCGATCTCCTTGCGGATGAAGCTGACGAGCGGCTGGGCGTCGATGGCGGTGATGACGTCGTCCACGGGCCGAGCTTCCTTTCACGGATCGCCTCGTCCTCGGCGTCGAGGGCGTGCAGCGTGTCGAGAGACGTCCGGCCGGCCTCGCCCTCGCGAACCGCAAAGCGAGCGAAATACGCGGGCGCGTCCATCACGCCATTCCAGCCGAACTCGAGCGTGATCGTGCCGTCCGGGGCCTGGTCCAGGAAGACGGTCGCACCCGGCTCGAGTCCAACGCGATCGCGCATGGCCTTCGGGATGACGATCTGGCCCTTGGGTCCGACCTTGGCAGACCCGGATGTGTCGCCGGACGCCATGTCGTCCGCCGCGTGGTATGACTTCATCTCGCGAGTATAACCACATCGCGCAAGTCGGTCTCGACGGCGACTCGCCGGATCGCGTTACTCTGACGCTCCCCGACCACACACCCGGAGAACCCATGTCCGACCTTCGCCTCGGCGCGCTCTGCTGGAACCAGTACACCGATTGGCCGTCGCTCCTCGCCGCTGGGGTCCGGGCCGAGGAACTCGGCTACGAGAGTCTCTGGACGTGGGACCACCTGTATCCGATCGTCGGGAGCAGCGACGGCCCGATCCACGAGGGCTGGCTGACGCTCGCGGCATGGGCCCAGGCGACGAAGCGGATCCGGATCGGGCTGATGGTCGGGGCGAATACGTTCCGCGAGCCGGCACTGACCGCGAAGATGGCGACGACGCTCGACCACATCTCCGGCGGCCGGGCGACGCTCGGGGTCGGCGGAGCGTGGTTCGAGGAGGAGCACGAGGCGTACGGCCTGCCGTTCGGCGACGGCTTCCCGGAGCGCCTGCGCTGGCTCGCCGAGGCCCTCCCGATCATGCGCGGGATGCTCCGCAACGACCGCCCGACGGCGAAGGGCAACCGCTACCACGCGAAGGCCGTCCGGAACGACCCCCCGCCAATTCAGAAGCGGCTGCCCCTGCTGATCGGGGGCGGCGGCGAGCAGGTCACCCTCAAGCTCGTCGCGAGATACGGCGACGCGAACAACGTCGGCGGCGGCATCGACAAGGTCCGCCACAAGGAGGAGGTCCTCCTCCGCCACTGCGAGGCCGTCGGGCGCGACCCAAACGAGATCGAGCGGACGTCCGGGCTCGGAGTCGTCGTGATCCGTGACTCGCGAGCCGAGGCGCGCAAGGTCGCCAACCGGATCTTCGCGCGGAACGGCAAGGCCGAGCCGTGGAAGGACCAGCCGGTCGGGACGCCCGAGGACGTGGCGGCGTTTATCGCGCCGTACCTCGAGATCGGCTACCACCACCTGATCGCGGGCTTTCCGAACCCCTTTGACGATGAGTCGATGACCCGGCTCGCGACCGAGGTCCGCGCCGCCGTAGACGCGAAGGCGTGAGGCCATGACGGCAGCGGTGGCGGGTCAGGGCGGCCCGGGTTATCCGGTCGGTGTCGACTTCGACGAAGGCGCTCCGATCAATCGGCTCTGGGGCATCCCGCTCCTGGGCCACGCCGCCCGGTTCGTCGTGCTCCTGCCGCACTTCATCGCGCTCTGGATCATCGGCCTGGGCGTCGGCCTGTCATTCTTCGTCCTCTGGATCCCGATCCTGATTGAAGGTCGGACGCCCGGCTGGGCCACTACCTTGATCGGCGGATCGATCTCCTGGTCGACTCGCGTTCTCGCGTACTGGCTCCTCCTGACCGACACCTACCCGCCATTCGGGATCGGCGTCGATCATCCGGTCGTCGTGACCATCCCGTGGCGACCGCCGATCAACCGCTTCTGGGGCATCCCGCTCCTCGGATACTGGGCCCGGGCGTTGGTCCTGATCCCGCACGCGATCGTCCTCTGGTTCCTCGGCCTCGGCGTCGCATTCGGGGTTCTCTTTGCCTGGATCCCGGTCCTCCTCAACGGGCGAATGGCCCAGTGGGGGTACGACGTGTTCGGGGGCTGGCTCCGCTGGACGGCGCGCGTCACTGCGTACGCCTCGTTCCAGACGGACGTCTATCCGCCTTTCCGTCTTGGGGACTGACGGCCGTGGTCAGGCGCT
>JBKJOK010000058.1:0-2075 GCA_046595595.1 Candidatus Limnocylindrales bacterium | reverse complement strand
GACTGGACGCGCCAGCGGCGGTCACCTATCGTAGGTCTTGCCCGAAGGGGCCTCGAACATCTAGCGATCCGGTTGGTACTTGTATTGACTGGAACGCCTAGTGATCGGCGGTTCCTTCGGGCGTTTTGCTGTCTCCCGCCGCGCCCGGCCCACTGAGCGGGCGCCCGGAGCGCAAGTCGGTCGCAGACCGCACAATCGGGCCCGTGCAGATCGCCGACGGCATCCACCGCCTTGGCTCCGGCCTCGTGAACTCCTATCTCCTCGTCGACGGGGGAGCGATCACGATCGTCGATGCCGGCCTGCCGGGTTCGTGGTCCGATCTCGAGGCGGAGCTGGCCGCGATGGGACGCTCGTTCGCCGACATCCGGTCCATCGTCCTGACCCACGGCCACTCCGATCACATCGGATTTGCCGAGCGAGCCCGGGGGAGGGGAGTGCCCGTATCGGTCCATGAGGCCGACGAGCTCCTGTCCCTGGGCAAGGTCCCGAACCCGGCCAAAGGCAGCGGGCCGATCCGTCCCCTGCCGCTGCTCCGGTTCCTCGCCCTGACCCTGCGCAAGGGCGGCTGGCGGATCCCGCGGCCAACCGTCGTCGGTACGTTCCGGGACGGCGCAACGCTCGACGTGCCGGGCTCGCCGCGGGTCATCCTCGTGCCCGGCCACACGCCCGGCAGCGCGGCGCTTCATGTGGCGGCGCGCGACGTCCTGTTCATCGGCGACGCCCTGGCGACCGTGGCGGTCACGACCGGCGTCAGCGGACCCCAGATTGCGCCGTTCAGCGCCGACCCGGCCGCGGCTCTCGTCTCGCTCGACCGCGTGGCCGGCCTCGCCGACGCCCGGCTCGTCCTGCCGGGCCACGGCCTGCCGTGGACGCAGGGCATCGAGTCGGCCGTCGCACGGGTCCGCGAATCGGCAGCGGCGGCCGCGTCGGGCCGCCGCTGACGGTTGGATCGGGCGCGGGCGACGCGTCGGCGGAGCTCGTCGGTGAGGCGCTGGTGGTCGCCTGACTCGGCGCAGCCTGGCTGGCGGTCGCCTGACTCGGCGACGACGTGGCCGCGCCACCGCTCGTGCAGGCGGCGAGGATCAGGATCAAGGGTGCGGCAGTGGCCGCGAGCTTCGGTCGTCCCATGCGGTCCGCGGCGAGGCGATGTTGTAGCATGCAACAATGCTGACGGTCCCTGAAGCCGCGCGACGCGCGAGACGCCACCCCGAGACCATCCGCCGCTGGATTCGCGAGGGGCGCCTGCGTGCGCACAAGATCGGCACCCAGCACGTCATCGAACCGGACGATCTCGTGGACGTGACGGGTGAAGGCGGCCATCGGACAGGCGAGGCGCAAGCCGCCTACGCGACCGGCGATGGTGCGCGGGGTGGGCCGCGGGCGGTGCCCGACGAGTGGCTCCCGGCCATCGTCGGCAGGGTCGTGCGCTCGAGCAATCCGGTTCAGATCGTGCTCTTCGGGGCACGAGCCCGCGGCGAATGCCGCGAAGACACTGACTATGAGCTTCTGGTCGTTCTCGACGATGTCCCCGATCGGATGGCGGCCAGGGTGGCGGTCCGGCGGTCGTTCGCCGACATCCCGGCGCCGGCCGATGTCGTCGTGGCCTCGACCGCAGAGATCGCCGAGGGTCCGTCCGGGCTCGTCTACTGGGCCCTCGTGGAAGGTCGCAGCGTGTACCAACGTGACCTCGTCAGCTGAGGCGACCATCTGGTGGCTCCGCACGGCAGTCGGAGACCTTGCCACCGCTCAAGCGCTCGTCCAGATCGCAGCTGTCCCGGAACGAGCCTCGGGCCAATTCGCCCACCAGGCCGCCGAGAAGGCGCTCAAGGCAGCCATCGCGTCGATGGGCACCGAACCGGCGCGGACGCACGACCTGGTGTACCTGGCGCTGCGCTGCCGGTCCGAGCTTCAGCGAGACCTTGCGCCAATCGATATCGGCGTGCTGTCGGCGGTCCTGGCCCGGTCGCGCTATCCCAGCCTCGGCGATCCACCGATCGATCGTCGTGAGGCGACACGATGGGTGGCAGTCGCGCAGCGCATCGTGGGGCTCGTCGCGCGCCATTGCGACGTGGATC
>JBKJOK010000211.1:0-2200 GCA_046595595.1 Candidatus Limnocylindrales bacterium | reverse complement strand
GTCGCCGGCTACCGTCGTGCGTCGCCGCCGATCCGACGGAGCGTCCGCTGGATCGCGGTCAGCCTCGTGTTCGCGGCCGTCGCGACGCTCGCGTTCCTGACGCTGCCGATCGTCCTGGCCGGCCAGCCGCTGCTTCCCCGGAGCATCGTCGACCTGTTCGCGATGCCCGTCCCGATCGCGATCCTGTTCGCGGTCGCGCGCGACCGGCTGTTCCAGGTCGCGCTGCTGACGCGGAGCCGGGAGCGGATCGTCGCCGCTCGCGAGGACGAGCGACGGAAACTCCGGCGCGACCTGCATGACGGCCTCGCCCCGACGCTCGCCGCGGCAGGACTGAAGCTCGATCATGCCCGTCACGCCGTCCGGACCGACCCGGAGGCAGCGGAAGTGGCCATCGACGACGCCCGTCAGGCGGTCCGCGGCACCATCGCGGAGATCCGCCGGCTCAGTCGCGACCTCCGCCCTCCGGCCCTCGACACCCTCGGCCTGGTCGGGGCGATCCGGCAGCAGGCGGAGGGACTCGGGGGACAGGTCGGGAATGGGCCTGTCATCATCGTCGACGCACCGAATGCGCTTCCGACCGTGTCGGCCGCCGTCGAGGTCGCGGCCTACCGTATCGCGGTGGAAGGGATGATGAACGTGGTCCGTCACGCCGCGGCGACGACCTGCCAGGTGTCGATCGCGCTTGTCGATGGCGAGCTCCGGATCGAGGTGGCCGACGACGGTGTCGGGATCGTGTCCGAGGGCGGGGTCGGGCTGCACTCGATGCGTGAGCGGGCCGCGGAGGTCGGCGGCGACGTCACCTTCGAGGCGGGGCCCGAACGCGGGACCCGCCTCACGGCGCGATTGCCCGTCGATGTCACCGTCCTGGGCCGGTCGCTGACGTGACCGAACTGAACCCGACGCCTGCCCCGATCCGGGTCCTGATCGCGGACGACCACCCCGTCTTCCGGGACGGCCTGCGGGGACTGGTCGAGCGCTCACCCGACATGATCCTGACCGGCGAGGCGACGACCGGTGTGGAGGCCGTGGCCCTCGCCGCCAGCACGAACCCGGCGATCGTCCTGATGGACATCCGGATGCCCGAGATGACCGGCATCGAGGCGACCCGCCTGATCCTGGAGAGCGATCCCGGGGTCGGGATCCTCATCCTGACGATGTCGGAGGACGACGAGTCGCTGTTCGCCGCGATGCGGGCCGGTGCTCGCGGCTATCTGCCCAAGGACGCCGACAGCGATGACCTGCTCGTCGCGATCCGGGCCGCGGCGGTGGGCGAGGCGATCTTCGGACCGTCGATCGCCCGCCGGATGATGGCCTTCTTCGCGGCCGGCCCGGCAGCAGCCGCCAGTCCGTTCCCGGAGCTGACCGAGCGCGAGCTCGAGATCCTCGAGCTCATCGCCGCCGGCCGCTCCAACGGCGAGATCGCGCAACGCCTGTCGATCGCTGCCAAGACCGTCCGGAACCACGTCGCCAACGTCTTCAACAAGCTCCAGGTGGCCGATCGCAGCCAGGCCATCGTGCGCGCCCGCGAGGCCGGTCTCGGAACCGACGGAGGGCGGACCGGCCCCGGCTGAGCAGTGGCTCCCGGCCACTTGCCCGGTTCGTTGCCCGGTCGCTCGGGACTCCTGCCTCATGCGCTCGGGACGCACGAACGTCGATACCTCTCCCAGACGGTCACGGCGATCGTCCCCGAGGGAGAGTGACGATGGATCGCAACATCGATGGCCAGGTCGTCGAGGCGATGGAAGCCCAGCTGGCGAGCCTCACCCGCTACGTGCGATCGCTCGTGCGCGACGCGGACGAAGCGGCCGACATCACCCAGGAGGTCTGCGTCCGCCTCCTCACCACGGCCCGCGCCAGCGGCCTGCCGGACCATCCGGGCGCCTGGATGAAGCGGGTCGCCTACAACCTCGTGGTGAGCTCATCTCGCCGCCGCCAGACCGCCGGCAAGTTTGCCAATCAACTCGTTGAGCGCGACGTCGTGCCGTCGCTCGACGAGGCGGTCCTGCGCCGCGAACGGAATCACCAGCTCAGCGTCATCCTGGCGTCGACCCGGGTCACCGATCGTGACGCCCTGACGATGGCTGCCAGCGGCCACTCGACCCGCGACATCGCCGCCCACCTGGGGCGGACGGAGATCGCGACACGGACGCTGATCTGCCGAGCCCGCGGCCGGATGCGCGACGCCCTGGTCAGCGCCGAC
>JBKJOK010000129.1:0-9685 GCA_046595595.1 Candidatus Limnocylindrales bacterium | reverse complement strand
GTCTGGAGGACCAGGTGGATCACCTGCGATCCCCATCAGACTCGTTCTCGCTCCCGGCCTGGCGAAAGTGGAGCCGTCTGATGACCGACGAGCGGAACGCGAAGGCGTGGCCGCGGGACTTCGTTGACGGCCACGGCCTGTTCGGCTCGCTGTCGGCCATCCACGAAAGCGTCGATGGCCAGGCTGGGCCGTCGGGCGGGCACCTGCGGGAGCTGTTTGCCGATTCGCTCGATGAAGCGGCCGTCGCCCTCGACACCCCTGCGCTCGGCGACGCGGCGCGGGCATGGCGGGGCGTCGCCGACCGATGGGAGGAGCTGGCCGACGCCGCCGTCCCGCCGGATCTCGACGGTGCAGTCGAGGCGGTCGAGGCGGTCGAGACGCTGCACCAGGCGGTGATGGCTGGCGAAGCGGGACGTTCGCGTGCGGGCGCGGCCGCGCAGAACGTGTGGGCGATCCGGGATCGCTACGCCGAAGCCTTCCCGCTGCCACCAGACCGCAGCGCGGCGATCCTCGAGGATCTCGGCGACCGGCTCGGCGCGATCTACCAGGCTGAGGTCGACGCACTCGACATGACCGCTCTGGCCTTCGGCCGATGACGCCGTCGCGAGCAGGTCGGCGGCAGCCTCCGTACCGCCCGCCCGGTGAGCGGTAGGTGAGCCGCCCGTGGGCGGCGCGTGATCGCCCGGTGAGCGGCGCCGGGTAGGGTCGGTTCGTGCGGACCGATGCCCAGACCCGCGGCGATGAGGCGGAGGCGGCCGTGGGCGCGGGACTCATGGCGCGCGGTTGGACGATCGTCGCCCGGAACGTGCGAGTTGGTCGTGGCGAGCTGGACATCGTCGCCGTTGATCCCGGTCCGCCGGCCCAGCTGGTGATCGTCGAGGTCCGATGGCGCGCGTCTCGCGGATTCGGCCTTGCGGAGGAGACGATCGACCACCGCAAGCGCGCCCACCTGCGGGCCGCGATCGGGCGGCTGCTCCAGGACGGCTTGCCGGGCGGGACGGTGCTGCCGAGCTTGCCGCTGCGGGTGGACCTCGTCGTGGTCGAGCCGCCGCCGCACGTCGGCGACCCGCTTCGGATCCGCCATCACTGCGGGATCGCGCTCTGAGGTCCGCAGGCGCGTACGCCAACGTGCTCATGGAGTCATGGTGGGACTCCAACAGCAGGAACCCGACGACCGGGCAGACTCGACAAGCTCCGTCCACGCTCAAATGTTGTTCGATCGTCCGCGAATCGGGCCGCGAGAACGCCAAAGGACGCTGTACGAGTCCCCGCACGACTCACTGAGCAGGTTCCTCGGCCCGCGAGGCGAGGGGCCCGGACCGGCCCGCGGCGGACCCCGTGCTACACTCCGCGCGGCTCCGGGACGGCCGAAGCCACCTCACCACCCGCGCCGACGGCACGTGCCGGAAGCGACGGAGATCACACGCGGACCGTTCCGACCGGGACGGTGCCGGACCCAGGCCACCGAGCCGAGCGTGCCCCCCAGGGCAGTGACGCGGCACGGAACGCACGGGACCGGAGACCCGGCGACAGAAGTCCGCGGAGGAACACACCGACAGGAGGCCTCTCCCCGTGCCGAACGTTTCCATGCGACAGCTGCTCGAAGCCGGCGTCCACTTCGGGCATCAGACCCGGCGCTGGAACCCCAAGATGAAGCCGTTCATCTTCGCCGAGCGCAACGGCATCCACATCATCGACCTGGCCCAGACGGTCAAGCACCTCGAGTCGAGCCTCGACTTCGTCCGCGATACCGTTGCCCGCGGCGAGTACGTCCTGTTCGTCGGGACCAAGAAGCAGGCCCAGGAGCCGATCGCCCAGGAGGCGACCCGCGCCGGCCAGCCGTTCGTCAACAAGCGCTGGCTCGGCGGGATGCTCACCAACTTCACGACGATCAAGAAGCGGATCTCGCTGCTCGAGCAGCTCGAGGCCCGCCAGCAGGCCGGCGATTTCGAGCGGATGACGAAGAAGGAAGCCGCCAAGCTGACCGACGAGATGAACAAGCTGACCCTGACGGTCGGCGGGATGCGCAAGATGAAGCGCGTCCCCGGCGCGATCTTCATCATCGACCCGCACCGCGAGCGGATCGCGGTCACCGAGGCGAACAAGCTCGAGCTGCCGGTCGTCGCGACCGGCGACACGAACGTGGACCCTGATGAGATCGACCACATCATCCCGGCCAACGACGACGCGATCCGGTCGATCCGGCTGCTCTGCACGCTCATCGCCGAGGCCTGCATCGAGGGCCAGCAGGAGCGCGCCGCCCGGGCCAACGAGCCCGAGCCCGAGGTCGTCATGACCGCCGAGCCCGAGTTCGACGAGAACGCCTCCAACGAGCTGGTCGCGGCCCTTGCCGGCGGCAAGGCCCTGAGCTTCGAGCCGGATGCCGAGGAGGACGACCTCCTGCCCGGCGCGCGCCCGAGCCCGACGCTCGCCGAGGCGGCCCCGGCCCCCGAGGCCAGCCCCGAGGAGATCGCCGCGGAGCTCGCCCGCGAGGCCGCAGAGAAGGCCGAGCCCGCCAACGCCTGATCCGGGTGCGGTGGCGCGACGCACCGGCCCGGCCCGCCGGATCGCCGCTCGCGCCCGGCCCTGACGAACCCGCGGGCGAACGCGTCCGCCGCCATCAACCACAAGCCACCCGCGGGCTCCGGCCCGCCGCCACACGACACAGGAGCGAACCCACCCCATGGCAGAGATCACCGCCGCCGCGGTCAAGGACCTCCGGGAGCGGACCGGCGCCGGCTTCATGGACTGCAAGAACGCCCTCGTCGAGAGTGGCGGCGACGTCGAGAAGGCGGTCGCCCTCCTCCGCGAGAAGGGCCTGGCGGCTGCCGCCAGGAAGGCCGGTCGCGACGCACGCGAGGGACTCGTCTCGAGCTACATCCACACCGGCGGCCGCGTCGGCGTCCTGATCGAGGTCAACTGCGAGACTGACTTCGTCGCGCGCACCGACGAGTTCCAGAAGCTCGTCCGTGACCTGGCGATCCAGGTCGCTGGCCTGGCCCCCCTGTACGTCGATGCCGACGCCATCCCGGCCGACGTCCTCGAGGCGAAGAAGGCCGAGCTGCTCGCCGACGAGGCGACCCAGAAGAAGCCCGAGAACATCCGCCCCCAGATCGTCGAGGGCCAGCTCAAGAAGTGGTTCTCGCAGGTCTGCCTGCTCGACCAGCCGTTCCGCGACGAGGAGCGCTCCGTGCGCGATCTCGTGACGGAGAAGATCTCGACGATCGGCGAGAACATCCGCGTCCGCCGGTTCCTCCGTTACGGGCTCGGGGAGGAGCTGTGAGCGACGCCACCGGAACGACCGCGGCCGGCGCCGACGGGGCAGGAGGGGCATCGGTCCGCTACTCGCGGATCCTCCTCAAGCTGTCCGGCGAGGCGCTGCTCGGCGATCGGTCGTACGGCGTCGATCCCAAATTCTGCGCATTCATCGCCCACCAGGTCGCCGAGGTCCACCGCCTCGGCGTCCAGGTCGGGATCGTCGTCGGCGGCGGCAACATCTTCCGCGGCCTCGCGGCGGCGGCCAGCGGCATGGACCGAGCGACCGGGGACTACATCGGGATGCTCGCGACGGTGATGAACGGCCTTGCCCTCCAGGATGCCCTCGAGCGGGCCGGCGTGCCGACCCGGGTGATGAGCGCGATCGCGATGAACGAGGTCGCCGAGCCGTACATCCGGCGGCGGGCCGTCCGCCACCTCGAGAAGGGCCGCGTCGCCCTGTTCGTGGCCGGCACCGGCAACCCCTACTTCACGACCGACACCGCGGCTGCCCTGCGCGCTGTCGAGATCGGGGCCGAGGTGCTGCTCAAGGCGACCAAGGTGGACGGGGTCTACGATGCCGATCCGCTGACCCATCCCGACGCGCGGCGCTACGCTGAGCTGGAGTACGCGGATCTCCTGCGCGACCAGCTCAAGGTCCTCGATGCGGCGGCGGTCTCCCTGTGCATGGAGAACGACCTGCCGATCGTGGTCTTCGACCTCAACCAGCCCGACAACATCACCCGCGTGGCCACCGGCGAACCGGTCGGGACGCGGATCTCCGGCGCCGCGGGCGCCAGCGGAGGACGGCGATGACCAGCGAGACGATCTCGAGCGCCGACCAGCGGATGAACCGCGCGGTCGACGCGATGGAGCGCGACTTCCAGGCATTCCGGACCGGGCGTGCCTCGACGGCTCTCGTCGAGCGCCTGATGATCGACTACTACGGCACCCAGACGCCGCTCAACCAGCTGGCCGGGATCAGCGTCCCGGAGGCCCACCAGATCGTGATCCAGCCGTGGGACCGGGGGGTCCTCGGGGCGATCGAGAAGGCGATCCAGAAGAGCGACATCGGGCTGATGCCGAACGTCGACGGGACGGTCGTCCGGCTCAATATCCCGCCCCTCACCGAGGAGCGCCGCAAGGACGTCGTCAAGAGCGTCCACCGCCGGATGGAAGAGGCCAAGGTCGAGATCCGCAACCTCCGCCGGGACGCCGCCGACGAGCTGAAGAAGGAAGAGCGCGACGGGACCGTCGGCACCGACGAGTCGCATCGCCAGCTCGAGCAGCTCCAGAAGACGACCGATCGCTGGACGGCCGAGGTCGACCGCCTCGGCGCCGCCAAGGAGCAGGAGGTCATGGAGGTCTAGTGGCCCGGACGCCTCTCGCCCGCCCGACCGACGCGCCGCCCACGGCGCAGCGGCTCGGCGACGAGGCCGCCACCAGCCCCGGATCGACGGCCGCGCCCGGCGTCGGCGAATTCCTGCCGGACAGCGACCTGCCGCGCCACGTCGCGATCATCATGGACGGGAACCGTCGTTGGGCCCGCCAGCAGGGCCTCGCCGAGCTCGACGGCCATGCCGCGGGCGTCGAGGCGATCCGGACGCTCCTTCGGCACGCGGTCAAGCGCCGGGTCCGGGTCGTCACGGTGTATGCCTTCAGCCGCGAGAACTGGGCGCGCTCCGACGACGAGGTGCGCGGCCTGTTCGCCCTCCTCGAGCAGGCGATCCGAAGCGAGACCGCCGAGCTCAGGGAGCAGGGCGTCCGAATCCGCCTTCTCGGCCGGCTCGACGAGCTGCCCGGCGAAACGCGGACCTCGATCGACGAAGCGCTGGCCGAGACGGCCGGCGGCGAGCGGCTGCTGCTCAACGTCGCGTTCAACTACGCGGGCCGGACCGAGCTCGTGGACGCGGTCCGGAGGATCGTCGCCAGCGGTCAGCCGGCCGAAGCGATCGACGAAGCGACGATCGCCGCCGCGCTCTACACCGCCGGCCTGCCCGACCCCGATCTCGTGATCCGGACCGGCGGCGAGCAGCGCCTGTCCAATTTCCTGATCTGGCAGGCGGCCTACGCCGAGCTCTACACCACCGAGGTCCTCTGGCCGGACTTCGGGTCCGACGCATTCGACGCGGCGCTCCTCGAGTTCGCCAGCCGCACCCGCCGGTACGGACGCTGAACGGCCGCGCCGCGCCCGCCGGCATGCTCCGTCAGCGTGCGGTGAGCGCGGCGTTTCTGGTCCCGCCGCTCGTATTGGCCCTGTTGCTGGGCGGCGCCTGGATCGTGGCGGTCGTCGTCATCGCCGCGGGTCTCGCTGCCCGTGAGGTGTTCGGACTCCTCACCGGTGCCGGCTACCCGTCGCTCGCCTGGCTCGGGATCGCCTTCACGGTCGCGGTCGTGCTCGATGCCGCGGTCGTCCCGCCGATCGACGCAAGCGGCACACTCCTCGTCGCGGTGGGGGCGATCCTGGCCGCGATCGGCGCCTTCACCCGGCCGGATCCACGCGATGGCCTCGCGACCTGGTTCTCGACCGTGTTCGGGGCTCTCTACGCATCGCTTCTCGCGTTCGTCCTCCGGCTCGGCCATGAAGCGCCGCCAGTGGTCGCCGGCTCACCCCTTTCCATGCTCGGGGCAGGGCAGGGCTGGATCCTCCTCCTCGTCCTTGCGGTCTGGGCCTACGACACCGGGGCCTACTTCCTCGGCAAGCGCTACGGACGGGCACGGTTCCTGGGCCACATCTCGCCATCCAAGACGTATGCCGGGCTCATCGGCGGCGTCGTCGCGGCGACCATCGTCAGCGCCGTCGTCCTGTGGGCCCTCGGCCAGCCCGCCCAGACCGGGTTGATCGTCGGTCCACTGATCGCGCTTGCCGCCCAGGCCGGCGACCTCGCCGAGTCGATGCTCAAGCGAGCGGCCGGCGCCAAGGACTCGGGTCGCCTGATCCCGGGCCACGGCGGGATCCTCGACCGGGTGGACTCCTTCCTCTTCGCTGCGCCGGTCCTGACCCTGTATGTCGTCGCCGCGTTCCGCTGAGCCGGACCCGGCCGGACGTCGCCGGGTCGCGGTCCTCGGCTCGACCGGCTCGATCGGGACCCAGGCGCTCGACGTCCTGGAGGCGCATCCGGGCGAGTTCCGGGTCGTCGCCCTCGCGGCGGGCTCGAACGCGACCCTCCTGGCCGACCAGGCCCGCCGGTTCGGGGTCGGCGTCACCGCGCTCGGCGCCGACGGCGACGCGCTCGCCCAGATCGCGGCCGGCGACGACGTCGATCTGGTCGTCGTTGCGACCGGCGGGATCGTCAGCCTGCGGCCCGTCCTCGCCGCGCTGGCGGCCGGCAAGGTCGTCGCCACCGCCAACAAGGAGACGCTCGTCGCGGGCGGCCACCTCGTGATGCCGCTCGCCCGCGACCTGGCCCGGGCCCGCGCGATCGGCGACCCCGGCGACCCGCACGCCAGCCCGCTCGCCTGGCTCCGGCCGATCGATTCGGAGCACTCCGCGATCTGGCAGTGCCTCGTCGGCGAACCGCTGAACCGGGTCGCCTCGCTCGTCCTGACCGCGTCGGGCGGGCCGTTCCTCGAGGGCCCGTCGGATCTCGCCACGGTCACCCCGCAACAGGCCCTCCGCCACCCGACCTGGTCGATGGGGGCGAAGATCACGATCGACTCGGCGACCCTCGCCAACAAGGGCCTCGAGGTCGTCGAAGCATGCTGGCTGTACGATGTCGGCGATGACGCGATCGAGGTCGTCGTCCATCCGCAGAGCGTCGTCCACTCCGCGGTCCGGTTCGTGGACGGCTCCCTGAAGGCCCAACTGGGCACCCCCGACATGCGGACACCCATCCAGTACGCCTTGACCTATCCCGATCGCCTCCCGTCTCCGTCGGCCGCCGTCGATCTCGTTGCCGCCGGCCGCCTTGACTTCCGCGCGCCGGACGAAGGCCGCTTCCCGGCCCTCCGGATCGCCCGCGAGGCCGGTCGGATCGGCCAGCGGGCCACGACCGCCCTGATCGCGGCCGACGACGTGGCCGTCGCCCGCTTCCTCGACGGCAGTCTCGGCTTCGCCGGCATCCCGGCCCTGCTCGAGGCCGCGGTCGAGCACCACGGCGCTGGCGCCGAGCAAGCACCGGACGTCGATGCGCTGATCGCCCTCGATGCCGAGGTCCGCGCGTGGGCCGCCACCTGGCAGGGAGCCGCCCGATGACCGGACCGCTCGGGGTCGTCGTGACGATCGCCCTGTTCATCATCGTCCTCGGCAGCCTCGTCCTGATCCACGAGATCGGCCACTTCATCACCGCCCGGCTGGCCGGCATCCGGGTTCTGGAGTTCGGGATCGGCTTCCCGCCCCGGGCCAAGGTCCTGCGGGCGAAGGGCGAGACCCTCTACACGCTGAACTGGCTGCCGATCGGCGGCTTCGTCAAGCTCGAGGGCGAGGACGGCGGCGACGACAGCGACCCGCGCTCCTTCGTCCGGGCCCGGTTGCCGGTCAAGCTGATCATCCTCGTCGCCGGGGTGGCGATGAACCTGCTTGTGTCGCTCCTGATCTTCACCTCGATCGCGTGGCTCGCGACCCCGTTCGTCGGGCTGAAGTTCTTCACGGTCGAGCCGGGCTCGCCGGCGGCCAGCGCGGGTCTCGTCCCGGGCGATGCGATCCTGGCCATCGACGGCCGGCGCTACGAGTTCTTCGGGGAGGGCCAGGTCCTCGGCGATCTCCGGGACAGCGCGGGACAGTCGGTCGTCCTCACGATCGAGCATCCCGGTGGCGCGATCGCCGAGGTCCCGGTCACCCTCCGCACGCAGGCCCAGATCGACGCCTCGCCGCGCGACGAGGCCGGCCGCCCGACGGTCGGCCCGCTCGGGGTCAGCCAGCAATCGGCGCCGTTCCAGACCCGGTTCTACGGGACGTACACCCGCGACCTGCCCACCGCGATCGGCGTGGGCGCGAGCGAGACCGTGCGCTGGTTCGGGGTGATCCTCGGTGGGCTCGGCGACCTCGCCCGTCAGGTGATCAGCAATCCGACCGCCCCGCCGCCGGTGTCCGGCCCGATCGGGATCGCGACCCAGATCTCCGACATCTTCTTCGGCGCCGGGCTCGTGATGACGCTCTATGTGGCGGGCATCCTGTCGGCCAACCTCGCGCTCGTGAACATCCTGCCGTTCCCGCCGCTCGACGGTGGCCGGATGGCGATGATCCTGCTCAAGCAGGTGTTCGGCAGCCGGATCAGCGTCCGGGCCGAGCAGATGACCTACGTCGTCGGGTTCGTGTTCCTGTTCGGCTTCCTGATCTGGGTCAGCGGCTTCGACATCGTCCGGATCCTGTCCGGCGGCTCGTGACGGCGGCGTCGTGACCTCGGACGGCGACCGGCCGCCGCTCCCGCTGATCGAGGATCCGTCCGGCCGGACCGGCCCGGCCAGCCCGATCCCGCTGGACGCCCGCCCGCCCGTCGCCAGCCCGGACGCCCTCCGGCCACGCCGTCGCTCGACCGTCAGCGTCGATGTCGGCGGCGTCCTCGTCGGCAGTGCCCACCCGGTCGTCGTCCAGTCGATGACGAACACCGATACCGCCGATCCCGACGCGACCGCGATCCAGACCGCCCGCCTCGCCCATGCCGGATCCCAGCTCGTCCGGATCACGGTCAACAACGAGCAGGCCGCCGCTGCGGTCCCCGACATGATGCGCAAGCTCCGCGACAACCTCGGCGTCGACGTCCCGGTCATCGGCGACTTCCACTACAACGGCCACAAGCTCCTCGTCGAGTACCCCGAGATGGCGCGGGCGCTGGCCAAGTACCGGATCAACCCGGGCAACGTCGGGGCGAAGCGCCACGACGAGCACTTCGCGACGATCGTCCGGGTCGCGATCGAGAACGACAAGCCGGTCCGGATCGGGGTGAACTGGGGCTCGCTCGACCAGGCCCTCCTGACCGAGTTGATGGACGCCAACTCGCGCGCCGGCAGCCCGCGCGACGCCCGCGACGTGATGATCGAGGCGATGATCGAGTCGGCGATGCGCTCGGCCGAGCTGGCGGAGGAGACCGGGCTCGGGCATGACCGGATCATCATCAGCGCCAAGGTCTCGCAGGTCCGCGACCTCGTCGACGTCTACCGCCTTCTTGCCGCTCGCTCCGACTACCCGCTCCACCTCGGGCTGACCGAAGCGGGCATGGGCTCCAAGGGGATCATCGCCTCGACCGCCGGTCTCGCGATCCTCCTCAATGAGGGGATTGGCGACACGATCCGGGTGTCCCTCACGCCGGCGCCCGGTGGCGACCGGACGGAGGAGGTGGAGATCGCCCAGCAGGTCCTCCAGTCGATGGGGCTCCGCTCGTTCCTGCCCCAGGTCTCCGCCTGCCCTGGCTGCGGTCGGACCACCTCGACGTTCTTCCAGGAGATGGCCCAGCAGATCCAGGCCCACCTCAAGGCCCGGATGCCGGAGTGG
>JBKJOK010000060.1:0-1559 GCA_046595595.1 Candidatus Limnocylindrales bacterium | reverse complement strand
GGCGTCCGCCCGACGTTCATGGACCAGTTCCGGAAGGCGGGCATCACCCTGCCGCCGGGCGACTTCGGCATCCCGCCCGAAGACAAGGCCAAGCCCACCCGGATCAGCTCCACGAAGGGTCGCTGGGGCGCCGGCGACTCGAGTGGCGGCCCGGTTGCGCCGATCCTGCCCCTCGGCTACGGCAAGGCGGTCGAGGCCGGCGGTATGGTGTACATCTCGTCGGTCGGCCCGATCGACCCCGAGACCGGTCTCGTCGTCGGGAGCACGATCAAGGGCCAGGCCAAGCAATGCCTCGCGAATCTGAAGGCCAAGCTCGAGGCGACCGGGACGTCGATCGACAAGGTGGTCTGGGCAAACTGGTCCCTGCGCGACCCGACCGAGTTCGACCTGTTCAACGAGGAGTGGGTCCGCGTCTTTCCCGGCGACGGGCCGGTCGGTCAGTCGACGTTGATGACGCCGCTCCAGCGACGGGCCGGCTTCCGGGTCGCCATCGGGGTCATCGCCGAGGGCGGCACCGCCTGACGACAGGCGGGTCCAGACGCGGCGGCAACGCCCCCGCCATACCCTGACCGGAGTTCACGGTGGGTGCGGGGAAGATCGGAGCGTCGAGCATCCATTCTCGCGACCTCGGCTGGGTCCTGACCCTGCTCGTCGCCGGCAGCGCCCTCCTGGTCGCCGCCGGCGCGATCGCGATCCGCTTGCTCGGGCCGTCCGAGCTGGCCATCATCGAGACCGAAGCGTGGCCGTGGGCGGCGAACGGCGTTGTGGTCGGCCCGACGTCGCCGCGGAGCGCGTTCCTGAACGGGGATCTGGTCGTCGGCATGAACGGCCGCTCGCTCTCGTCGTGGGTCGAGGCTGCCATCCCGTTCGCCTCCACCCCCGACCCTGTGGCCCACGGGACAGTCGTCACCTTCGATGTCGTTCGCGATGGGCGCTCGATCCAGCTTCCCGTGACGCTCGAATCCTTTCCGTTCGATCGGCTCGGGCCAACCGCTCTCCCGCTCGTCGGCTTCGGGGCGGGTGTCCTGGCCCTGGCCGCCGTCCTCCTCTTCCGGCGTCCCCGCTCGACCGTGCTCCGTCTCCTGTTCGTGGGTGCCGCGGCCAACGCCGCAGACATCTCGGCCTGGACGATCGGACTCCAGCCGACCGACTTCCTCGCCGGCAGCCCGTTCCTTGTCGCCTTCGGTGCCGGGGCCATCTTCAACGTCGTGTTCTGGTCGACGATCGTCCACATCCTGACCGTGTACCCGGTCCGGAGCTCGATCGCGGTCCGTCACCGGGCGGTCGTGCCGCTGATCCACGTCCTGCCGCTGGGCGCCCTCGCGGCGCTTGTCGTGACCGCCGACCTCGCCGGCGGCTCGACCCTCACCAAGGTCGACCGGCTGGCCAGCGTCGTCGCGATCGTCGGCTCGGGCATGCTCGTCACGATCATCCTTGCGACCGTCGCCGGCTACCGTCGTGCGTCGCCGCCGATCCGACGGAGCGTCCGCTGGATCGCGGTCAGCCTCGTGTTCGCGGCCGTCGCGACGCTCGCGTTCCTGACGCTGCCGATCGTCCTG
>JBKJOK010000035.1:0-1167 GCA_046595595.1 Candidatus Limnocylindrales bacterium | reverse complement strand
GGGCATCCGCCGGTCGAACGAGCGCAGCCCCGCCTCGACATGGGCGACCGGGATCCCGAGCTTGGCCGCGGCGAGGGCACCGGCAAGGGTCGAGGTCGTGTCGCCGTAGACGAGGACCGCGTCGGGTCGTTCCGCGATCAGGACCGTCTCGATCGCCGGCAGCATTCGCCCCGTCTGTTCGGTCTGCGTCCCGCCGCCGATCCCGAGCGCATGATCCGGTCGGGGCAGCCCGAGCTCGGCGAAGAACGCCCCCGCCAGCGCCTCGTCGTAGTGCTGGCCGGTGTCGACGAACACCTCGTCGTGGCGGGCCCGGAGCGCCGGCAGAAGGGCCGCCGCCTTGATCAGCTGGGGGCGCGTCCCGACGACGCTGACGATCCGCAAGGGACCGCGGCCTAACGCGTGCCGGGCGTCGGGACCGCCAGGACGGCCCGCGGCCGTGGCGGCAGGCCGATCCCGCGGTAGGCGACGGTCGGCGGCAGGGCCAGGTCGCGGAGGCTGTCGCGGCCGTCGAACACCACCTCGAGACCCGGGAACCAGGCCGGATCGAGGCCGCCGAAGAGCGGATCGGCGGTCTGGGTCACGATCGCCCGGAAGGGGCCTGTCCTGGCCCAGGTCCAGGGCGTGGCCCCGATCCGCCCGATCTCGTCGGCGGTCAGGAGCGGGTCCCAGGCCGACACGACGGCCCCGTGCTGGGCCAGCCGCTCGATCAGCGGCAGGGCCCGCGAGTAGGCCAGCTCGTGGACGCCGTGCCGGTAGGTCAGGCCGAGGACGAGGACGGGCACGCCCTCGAGCCCGCCGATCTCGCTCTCGATCGAGCGGATCGCCACCCCGACCTGGCCGTCGTTCGTCCGGCGCGCCAGCTCGACGAGCTCCAGCTCCGGCGCCCGCGACAGCAGAAAGTGGGGGTAGACCGGGATGCAGTGGCCGCCGACGCCGAGGCCGGGCTGGTGGATGTGAGAGTACGGCTGCGAGTTGGCGGCCGCGATCACCTCGTGGATGTCGACGTTGACCCGCTCGGCGTACCGGGCGAACTCGTTGGCCAGGGCGATATTCACGTCGCGGTACGTCGTGTCGGCGAGCTTGCTGAACTCGGCCGCCTCGCTGTTGCTCATCGCGACGACCTCGGTGTCGAGGACGCCGTCGTAGAACGCGGCGGCCCGCGCCGTC
>JBKJOK010000304.1:0-4554 GCA_046595595.1 Candidatus Limnocylindrales bacterium | reverse complement strand
GGGTGCGGGCCATGGAGTCATTCCGATCGATCGCGCGCTGCGGACTGGGAGAGAGCGAAGCCCGGCGCCTGCGACTCGTGGCACCACCATCGGGCCAGCGGGCCGATCCGTCAAACGAGGGCCGACCGAACGGTCCGGGAGTGACCACGACGCTCCCCGTCAGGGGGGCCGACGAGGGGCATCGGGCCGCTTGGTCGGCCTCCTGGCGTCGGTGGCCGAGCCGGTCCACGATCGCCCGCGACGCAACCGGGGTCGATCGGGTTCGCCGATTTGTCCGCCGCCGGGCCCGCGGAATCGGTTCGGCCGGCCCCTCGCGGGGCCGGCCGAACCGGTGCTCTCCTGGAACCGGGCAGCGGCCCGGGGCGGGCTACTTGCCGCCGGCCGTCACCTCGACGGTGCCCTTCGTGAAGCCGTCACCCTTCGTGTCGTCGGTGATGCCCGCGAGGGCCTCCTTGACGATGTCCGAGGTGTAGGCGTCGATCGACGGGTCGGCCTTGATGATCCCGGTGTTCTTCGAGACCTTGACGGTCTGCTGCCAGAAGACGGGGTCGATCATGCCGACGCCGATCGGCGACGGCCAGACGAGGGCGTTGACCTCGTTCATCATCCACTTCTGGTGACCGGTCCCGAGCAGGCTGCCCGAATCGGTTGCGTACTGGACGCAATCGTCCGGGTGGTCGCGGCAGTAGATCCAGCCCTTCAGCGAAGCCCGCACGAAGCGGACCGCGACGTCCCGGTTGGCGCCGGTCTCGAGCCATGCCTTGCGGACGAAGATCGCGTCCTGGAGCATCGCGACCCGATAGTCGTTCCAGTTGAGGACGGTCAGCTGCTCCGGCTTGTAGAGCTCACCGGTCGCCGCATCCGTGGTCTCGAGGACCTGGGCGTACTCGTTGTAGATCATCGCCTCGGCGGCGTCGATCTCGCGGGCCAGGAAGGCCTTCATGTCGAACGCCTGGATGACCTTCTGGTATTGCTTGGTGGCGTCGCCCCCGTTCTCCAGGCCGGGCGTCAGGCCGCAGGACAGGAGACCGGCCGTGACCTCGTACTCGTTGCCGAAGTCCCAGACGCCGACCTTCTTGCCGGCCAGCTTGCATGGATCGTCGAGCCCGGTGTCCTTCCAGGTGACCGACAGGGTGCCGGAGCGCTGGAAGATCTGGGCGATGTCGATCAGGTCCGAGCCGCCCTCGCGGGCCTCGAGGACCTTGGGCACCCAGCTGATCGTGAACTCCGGACCGTCGGTCTTGGAGCCCTCGACCTGGGGAATGACGTCCGGGCCGCCCGGGACAATGGTGACGGTCAGGTTCTCGGCCGCGAAGTAGCCCTGCTTCTCGGCCGCGAAGTAGCCGGCGAACTGGGCCTGCGGGGTCCACTGGAGCTGCAGCTTGACGGTTGCCGCCTCGGCCGAGGTGCTGGCCGACGGCTGGGCCGATCCGGTCGCCCCGGACGCTGCGGTCGACGGAGCGACGCTCGCCGGGACACCCGACGCCGGTGCCGTGGTCGCCGCCGGGGTACAGGCTCCGAACGCCACCGCGGCCACCGCGGTCAGCGCGAATCCGCGCTTGATCTTCATGTGCTCCTCCTGCGCTGCGCTCGGCCCCACGCGGAGCGCTGTCCTGTCCGACGTTCACGTCGTCGAGGCGGAAGGATACGACCTTCGCAACCATTCGTCGTTGCCGATCCGGCGCCGTGAGGTGACGACCGCGGTCCAGTCACGCGCGCTGCCGCCGGACCAGGTCAGGTGTCGCCGCGCAGGGAAGCCGCCCACGGGATCACGAGTCGTTCGGCCAGGGCGACGAGGAGGTAGAACACGATGCCCGTGGCCGCGCCGAGCAGGATCGCCGCCCACGTCACGTCGAACTTCAGGGCGCTCGCGCTCTGGACGATCATCCGGCCGAGGACCGACGCGGAGCCACCGAAGTACTCGCCCACAATCGCCCCGATCAGGCTGAGCGTGGTCGCCACCTTGAGCGCGGTGAAGAAGTACGGCAGCGCGTTCGGGATCCGGACCTTGCGCAGGATCGTCCACTCGCTCGCCGCGTACGAGCGCATCAGCTCCAGCGAAGCTGGCTCTACCTGGACGAGGCCGCGAGTCACGTTGGCCATGATCGGGAAGAACACCAGGACCGCGGCCATCAGCGCCTTCGACAGCGGGTTGAGCAGGCCGAACCAGTTGTTGAGGAGCGGCGCGAACGCGATGATTGGGACGGCGTTGGCCGCGACCGCCAGCGGCAGCAGGATCCCCCGGGCGGATGCCCAGCGGGCCGAGGCGAACGCGACGACCAGCCCGGCCACCGTCCCGATCACGAGGCCGAGGAGCGCCTCCTGGAGCGTGTTGAGCGCGCTCGGCAGGAGAGCGAACCGGCCACTCGACCAGTTCGCGGCCAGGGCAGCGAGGATCGCCGACGGCTTGGGCAGGATGAACGTCTGGAGCTTGAGCAGGTTGCCGAGCAGCTCGAGACCGACGATGACCCCGACGAAGACGAGGATCGGGGGCAGGTACGTGCCCAGCGAACGGGCGGTTCGACCGGCCTGACCGGCCCGACCCGCCTGACCGGGGTCGCCGGCCGTGCGCGGCAGGGGGCCCGCGCTCGCGCTCACCCGACTGCGCCCTCGGCCATCGCCGGCTCGATCGAGGCCGTCCCGCTCAGCGTGCCCGCGTCGTCGAGGTCCGCCCCACCGGACCGGAGGGCCTCTCGGACCTCGGTCACGAGCTCGAAGTAGCGGCGGCTCCCGCGGGTGTCCTCGGAGCGTGGCCGGGGCAGGTCGACCTCGACGATCTTCGTGATCCGGCCCGGTCGGGCGCTCATCACGACGACCCGCGAGGAGAGGAACACGGCCTCCGGGATCGAGTGGGTCACGAACAGGATCGTCGTTCCGGTCTGCTCCCAGATCCGGAGGACCTCGTCGTTCATCCGCTCGCGGGTCATCTCGTCGAGGGCCCCGAACGGCTCGTCCATCAGGAGGATCGCCGGCTCGAAGGCGAGGGCCCGGGCGATGGCGACGCGCTGCTGCATCCCGCCCGACAGCTGGTAGGGATGGTGCTTGAGGAAGTCGCCGAGCTCGACGAGATCGAGCATGGCCCGCGCCCGGGCCGTCCGCCGGGCGGCGTCCCAGCCGAGGATCTCGAGCGGCAGTTTGACGTTGTCCTCGACCGTCCGCCAGTCGAACAGGACCGGCGCCTGGAAGACCATCCCGTACTCCCGATCGCGACGGGCCTGGTCGGCCGGCTTGCCGTTGACGGTCACGGTCCCGGCCGTCGGCGAGGTCAGGTCGCCGATGATCCGGAGGAGCGTCGACTTGCCGCAGCCGGACGGGCCGATCAGCGAGATGAACTCGCCCCGAGCGATGTCGAGGTCGATCGCCTCGAGGGCCTTCGTGACGACCCGGGCGCCACGGCTGAACGTCTTGTCGACGCCGGACACCCGGACGACGGGCTCGCCTGCGGCGGAATTGGGAACGGTCATCGGGCGGGGTCTCCTGGCACGGATCAGCCCTCCGCCGCGCCGGGGCGGCCGCGCAGCGCGGCGACCTCCACGGCCCGGACGATCAGGTAGAACACGACGCCCAGCAGGCCGGAGGCGATGATCGCCGCCCACAGCTTTTCGGGCTCGGTGATGTAGTACTGGTTGTAGGTGATGATCACCCGGCCGAGCCCGTTGGCGATTCCGCCCGGACCCTCGCCGATGATCGCCCCGACAACGCTGGCGGTCGCCGCGATCTTCAGAGCGGTGAACAGGTACGGCAGCGAAGCGGGCAGGCGGAGCTTGCGGTAGACCTGCCACGGCGAGGCGGCGTATGACCGGGTCAGCTCCAGGGCCCGCGGGTCCAGCGAGCGCAGGCCGCGGATCATGGCGATCGTGACCGGGAAGAAGGTCAGGTATGAGGCGATCACGACGACCGAGGCGATGTTGCCGCCGAACGCGTACGTGATCATCGGGGCGAGAGCGATGATCGGGACGGTCTGGCTGGCCACGACGTACGGCACGAAGGCCCGCTCCATCAGCCGCGAGTGGACGAAGATCGTGGCCAGGACGAGACCGACCGCGGCCCCGACGACGAACCCGAGGGCCGCCTCGCGCCAGGTGAACAGGGCCGCGTCGAACAGGAACTGGGCGACGTTCCGGTCGGCGCCGCGCTGCCACGGCTCGAGGAACGTCAAGGCGATGTTCCAGACGTGGGGCAGGTTGAGGTCGTTGACGAAGGCCCAGCGGAACGGCGGGTTCCAGAGGATCGGCGAGCCCGGCTCGGCGAGGGGCGTCCGCCACGGCGTGCCGCCGAGGAACTTCAGGCCCTCCCAGACGACGAGGACGGCCACGAAGACGAGGACGGCCGTGAGTGCTCGTCGGCGTCGGCCGCCGGTCGCGCGCTCGGGAGCGGCCGCGGCCAGCCCGCCGCGGGTCGCGGTGGCGGTCGTCATCGGCTAGCCGGTCACCGCCTGGTCGGCGATGTCGAGCGCCGCGTCGATGATCGCGAACCCCTCGCCGAGCTGCTCCTCGGTGATGCACAGCGGCGGGTTCGTGTGGATCGAGTTGTTGGCGATCATCGCGTACAGGC
>JBKJOK010000325.1:0-2152 GCA_046595595.1 Candidatus Limnocylindrales bacterium | reverse complement strand
CAGGGTCGGCAGGATCAGCCGCGATGCGCTTGCCGCCTCGCCGCCGAGGTGGAGCCCGTATTCCGCCGGGAACGGCGACGGCCAGACGACGGGCCACATCGACGAGGCGACCGACAGGCGGATCCGGTGACCGGCCGCGAAGCGGTGGGCCGTCGAGCGGAGGGCGACGCGGACCTCGGTGACGACGCCAGGCTCGAGCGCTTCCGGGGCCGAGTGCGATGAGCGGTGGGTCAGGTTCAGGATGCCGGCGCTGACCTGGAACGGCGTCCCGTCCGGCGCCACGTCGAGGAGCCGGACCACGGCGGTCGCGATCGGGACCGGTGACTCCCAGCGCAGGATTGCGGCCGGGAATCCGACGACGTCGAGGTCCGCCTCGAGCGGGGCGGACGTGAACGTCGGCCCGAGCACGTCGTCCGGCCGCAGGTCGCGGGCGACCCCGTTCGGCTGGCCACCGGCGCCCCACGACAACCCGGCCCGGGTGCCGACCGTCGCCCGGTGACGGAAGCGCTCCACCGCGGGCTCCGACGCCGGCTCGGCGGAGAGGACACCGACGAGCGGCGTGTCGCCGGGAGCGAGGTGGAGGACCCTCTCGCCGAGATCGGCCGGAGGCCACACGGGCTCGGCGATCCAGTCGCCTGGCCAGGCGGCGGGGAACGGCTCGGGCTCGGCCCAGTCGTGACGGAAGGCGACGAGGCCCGGCTCGTCCATCACATCGTTGTCGATGCCCTTCAGCCAGTAGTCGAAGAAGCGGACCATCTCGTGGTACCAGTCGACGTTCGGGCCGGGGTAGGCATCGTCCGGCAGGTCGTGGACCCAGTTGCCGATCAGGGCCCTGCGCGGCGCGCTCGTGCAGCGTTCCAGCATCCGCAGGGCGGCGTCGACGTACTCGTCCATCCAGCCGCCGATCAGGAACGTCGGGGTCGTCAGGCGATCCCAGTGCGGCGCCAGCGAGCCCTGCCGCCAGTACGGCCCGTCGTGCTGCTGGCGAAGCCACTCGAACAGCCAGATCGGCGTCTGCTCGAGCCGTTCCCGCCACTCCGTTGCCCAAGCCGCCCCGCGAAACGCGGCGAGCGGAGGCATCGCGTTCATCCCGACCATGGAGACGGCGTACTGCGACAGTTCCGAGACGGTCGCGCAGCCGCCGAGGTAGTGGACGTCGTCGGTGTAGCGATCGTCGGTGGCCATCATCGGCACGATCGCGGCAAGATGCGGCGGGTGGAGCAGCGCGACCTGGATCGACGTGAAGCCGCCGTACGAGATCCCCCACATCCCGACCTTGCCGTTACACCACGGCTGGGCGGCCAGCCACTCGACCGCGTCGTAGCCGTCCTGCGTCTCGCGGGCCGTGTACTCGTCGAGGGCGATCCCGGGCGACGACCCCGTGCCCCGGACGTCGAGCCGGCACAGGGCGAAGCCGCGCGCCGCCAGCCACTCGCCGCGGCTCTGGTCGCTCGCCGCGCGCCAGTCGTCCTTGCGGTACGGAATCATCTCGAGGATCGCCGGGAAGGCCTGCGGGCCCGTCCCGTCGGCGAGCGGCTCCGGCAGCCACAGGTTGGCCGACAGCTCGAGCCCGTCGGACACGGGGATCCGGACGTCGCGCAGGGCGGCGACCTTGTGGATCGGCTGGCTTGCGGGACGGTCGCTCACGCCATGAGTCTAGGGTCGGCGGCGCCCGGCGCGGCATGACGCCCCGCTGCGTGCGACGTCAGCCTCCGATCGCACCGCGGAAGAACCCGACGAGGCGGCGCTCGTACTCGTCGGGCTGGTCGATCATCGCCCGGGTGTGCCCGGAGCCCGGGACGAACCAGGTCCCGGGCACGCCGCCGTCGGCCTCGGCCGCGGCGGCCAGCGCCCGCCCGTCGGCGACCTTGACCACCTTGTCGAGCTCGCCGTGCGTGATGTAGATCGGCCGGCCCGCGAGACGATGGACATTCTGGAGCGGGCTATCGGACGCGAGATCGTCGCCGCGGATGATCCGACCGGCCAGGACCGCCCCGAGATCGAGGAACGTCGGATAGCCGTCCCGCGCGAGCTGGTCGCGGATGAACGCGGGAAGGTCGGCGAAGCTCGAGTCGGCCCAGACCGCGGCGACCCGCGGCTCGTGACCGGTCGCGATCAGGCTGGTCGCCGCGCCCAGCGAGATCCCGGCGAG
>JBKJOK010000299.1:0-2526 GCA_046595595.1 Candidatus Limnocylindrales bacterium | reverse complement strand
CCGTCGAGCCCGAGGTGGTAGCGGACCATGTCGTAGACGCCGGCGGTCGACGGGTCGCGTTCGCCGACGATCCGGAGGATCTCCTCCTCGGTGTCGGCGATCATCGCGGCGGCGTCGAGCACGGGCTGGGTCGTGGTCACGCGGCCATGGTAGCGAAGTCCACGCAATCATGCTAGCCGCAAGTAGCCTGTTGCCGGGTCCACGGCGGCCCGCGTCGCAATCACCCTCCGTCGACCATCCGCCGGAAGTGGAAGACGTGCCACGCCGTGTCGCCCGAGCGATGGCCGTTACGCTCCATCGCGGCTTGCATCGGCCCGTTCTCGACGTCCACGTCGGAGATCGACGTCGTGAAGCCCCGTTCGCGGGCCATCCGGTTGTACTCGCCGAGGAGCTCGTCGACGTAGCCGTGGCCGCGCTGCTCGGGCACGACGCCGATGTGGGCGATCGTCGCCCGCTCCGGCTCGTCGAACCGGCTCAGGAGGATGTAGCCAGCAGGCTCGCCGTCGGGCGTCAGGGCGAGCTTCCACGACGGCGCGTCGTCGGGCTCAAGGAACTCCAGCATCTCGCGGCCCCACGCGTCGCCCGGGGCGAACGCCTCGTAATGGCGGTCGGCGCGATCGAGGCTCCCGGCCACGCAGCGGCCCATCGTGCGTGCCAGGAGATCGCGCCCGACCTCGTCGATCGAGTGAAAGGTCAGGCGGGCGGGCGGCCGCTCAAACTCGGGCCGGTCGGCAGACCAGCGAAAGCCCTCCTTCTCCTGGAAGAGCGAAAAGCCGGTCCGTTCCGCGAGAGCGCGCCGGATGTCGGCGTGCTCCTGGTAGTCCGGGTTGATCCGGAAGTCGAGGGGATGGCGCCCGGCCGGGATGGCGCGCTCGATCGCGGCACCGACGAGAGCCTCGCCGATGGCGAGCGGATCGTCGGCCCACGGCAGCCACAGCCCCAGGAAGCGGTACTCGATGGTTGGATCGACGCTGGCGAGCGCCTCGCCGACGACGCCGAGCCGAGCGACGGGCGCTCCGTCGCGCTCGGCGAGGAGCAGCCAGTCGGGTCGGGTCGCGCCGCGTTCGACGAGGCCGCTGACCTGGCGGAAGAGGAACTGGTCCGAGCGATCGTCGAGGGCGGCCCAGGCCGCCAGATCGGTCGGGTCGATGGATCGGATCGTGAGCACGGAACCTCCGGAGTCGAAGGGCCGCACCGAACGGAGTTCGCGGTCAGGCGACTCCGACGAAGGCGCGGCGGGGGTGAGGCCGACGAACGGTCATCGAGACCACCTCCTTCCGCGCGGGTCGCCATCGCGGCAACCGATCGGGTCCATCGTGGGCCCGCCGCGGATGCGCGTCAAGGCTTCGCGGCGCCGCCGGCGGGCACGGAAAGGCGCCGGTTCGGGGGACGCAACCGCACCGGCGCCTGTCGTGAGTACGCAGCCCGCGCGACGTCGGATGAATCGAATGCCGAGGAGTTCCTGACGGCCCCTGACCAGGAGAGGTGCTACCGTCCGATTGTGCCGATCCCGCGCCGATATGCGACCGATGCGATCGTCCTGTCGCGCTTCGATTACGGCGAGGCGGACCGGATCCTGACCCTGATCACCCCGACCGGCGGCAAGATCAAGGCGATCGCCAAGGGCATCCGCCGGCCGACCTCGCGGATCGGCGGCAGCCTCGAGCCGTTCGCCGAGCTCAACGTCCTGCTCGCCCGCGGCCGGACGTTCGATGTCGTCACCCAGGTCAGCGTCGGCCACGCCTGGCTGAACCTGCGCGACTCGCTGGAGAGCGCCGCGACCGCGTGGTACCTCGCCGAGCTGGCCGACCGTTCGCTCGAGGAGCGGCACGGCGCCGATCAGGTCTACGCTCTCCTCCGCCGGTCGTACGAGCTGCTCGATGCCGGGATGGCGCCGGGCCGGGTGGCGCGCTGGTTCGAGATGCACCTCGCCGACGAGCTCGGCGTCCGACCCGAGGTCGACCGCTGCGTCGAATGCGATCGCGCCCTGGAGGTCGACGGGCGGTTCCGCTGGGTGCCGCCGCTCGGTGGGGTCCTGTGCGACCGCTGCCCCGGACCGCTTCACGATCGGGCCGGCCTGACGCTCGACGCGCTGAAGCTGCTCAAGGCCTACCAGCGCCAGGACGTCGAGGCGATCTCGGGCCTGCGGCTGAGCCTGGCCACCGAGCGCGAGGTCGAGAGCGCCCTGCGCGACTTCCTCCGGATCGCCCTCGAGCGCGACGCTCGCTCGCTCGCCTTCCTCGATGAGATCCGAACGCCCGAGGCCACCGAGCGGGCGGCGCGCCACGGACGCGCCGTGGCTGCGCGCGCGGCTGCGGAGGAGACGGCCGGCGCGGACCAGGCACCGATCGGGGGCCGAGCCTGAACCACCCGCCGATCATCCCCCGCGGCAATCGACTTCGGCGCGAGCTCCGACCCGGCGTCGAGGGCCGCGAGAGCGGCCTCAGCGGCAACCCGGACATCCCCGATCCGCCGAACGACGGCCCGACGAACCTCCGCGACCGCCTGGCCCGGATCCGTGATGCC
>JBKJOK010000020.1:0-3468 GCA_046595595.1 Candidatus Limnocylindrales bacterium | reverse complement strand
CCACGGAGGCTGCATGGTCGGCGCGCTCGACACCCGGATCGGCATCGGCCGGGCATCCGGCAGGGCTGCGTCCGTGACCGGCGCGTGGCAGCAGGACGCCGCCGCAGGCTTCGTCGAAGATCTCTTCGCGGCCCACCACAACGAGATCTACGCCTACCTGATCCGGATGCTGCGCGACCCCGAGCTGGCCGCCGACCTGACCCAGGACGCGTTCATCAAGGCCTACCGCAACTACAACGTCCTCGAGAAGCCCGAGAACGCCCGGGCCTGGCTGTACCAGATCGCCCACCGCGTGGCTCTCGACCACATCCGCCGCCAGAAGATCGTCCGGTTCCTGCCGTGGACCGGCGAGAGCCACGGCGCCGCGCCCTCGACCGAGCGCATCGTCATGGACGCCCATCTTTCGGGCGACCTCCAGCGGGCCCTCGCGAAGATCCCCGAGCGCCAGCGCGCTGCTCTTCTGCTCGCCGAGCTCCACGACCTGACCGGCCTCGAACTTGCCGCCGCCCTCGGGGTGAGCCACGTGGCCGCCCGGGCCCTCCTCACCCGCGCCCGCGAGAGCCTCCGCCAGGCGCTGGCCGCCGAGCGCAAGGTGGACGCGGATGCCGAGGCCGAGGCGGATGCCGCCGCGGCCGCCGGCAATCGCCGCTCCGGGACCGCCCGATGAGCTTCCCCCGCGGCCGTGCCCGCCGCCCTGACGACTGGCCGTCGAGCCACGTCCGCGCGCGGGCCGATCTGTCCGACCGACTGGATGCGCCGCTCGAGCCGGTAGAGGCCGAGTGGCTGGACACGCATCTCGCGGCCTGCCCGGTCTGCACGGAGACGGCCACGGACTACGCCGCGCAACGCCTCGAACTGCGCGCCCTGCGCGATCGGACGCCGGAGCCGCCACGGGACCTGTGGGCCCGCACCGCGGCGGCGATCGAATCGGAGTCCAGGTTCCGGGACGCGGGTCGGCGCACATTCGGTCGTCGCCGGGCCTCCCTCGCTCCCTTCGCCCTTCTCGGGACGGCCGTCGCCGTTGCCGTCATCGTCGGAACGCTGACCTCCTCCCAGCGTCCCGGTGGTGACGGCACGGCGACGCCGACGAATGACGTCGCCGTCGCGTCGGACCCCGAAGGATCCGGTCCGTCGGCGGTTCCGGGCGCGACGCCGGTTGCGGTTGCCCAGCGCGTCGAATGGCTCAGCCGCAGCTCGGACGGCGCCTTCAGGATCCAGGTCGCGAACGTGGACGAGGTCTGTCCGCCGGAGGCGGTCGTGCCGTGCGACACGGCGGCGCCCGTCGAGAACGTCGAGATCTCGCTCGGCCGGAACCTTGCCAGCGCCTTCGGCTCCGAGCACACGGACGCGCTGATCGTCGTCAACAACCCCGGCGTCGGAGACCCGGGCACTGTCCGTGTCGTCCCTCTGGCGACCGACAGCGGCGCATCCCCGGGCCCGACACCCTCGCCGTCCGTGACGTTCTCGCCGACCGCGTCGCCGACACCGATCGTGACTTCGAGTCCGAGCGCGAAGCCGACGCGGAGCCCGAGCCCGACGCCGACCCCGAAGGCGACACCCACCACGGGACCGGCCAGCCCGACGCCGCCCGTCGCGTCGAGCAGTCCGACTCAGTCGCCCGATGCGACTGCCTCGCGCGAGCCCTCGCCGTCGGTCGCCGTCAGTCCATCGCCCGCGAGCGGAGCGGTCGAGATTGCCCGGGATGTCGTGCTTGTCGGGCAGACGGCTGCGTATTCGCCGAGTGGCGGGTGGTTCGCATTCAGCGCTCGACCGGCCGATGGCAGCATCGGACCTGACATCTATGTCTGGAAGGTCGGCGACCCGCTGGCGACCCCGATCACCGTCGATCACCGCTCGGTCTTCGGGTCGTGGGCCGGTGAGACGATCGTCGGCAGCACCGTCGTCGAGACGGCGAAGGGCAACGGCCAGGGGACGGAGACCGATCTGGTGCCTGAATCATTCCTGATCGACCCGCTGACCCACGAGATCATGGCATTGCCCCAGGCGGGTCGGGCGTGGCGGCCGGCCCTCGACCCGTCCGGCCGGAAGGCCGTGTACTGGGCGGGCACACTGCGGGCAACCGAGGGACCGGGTTTCGCTCCGGAGGCCGGGCGACTCGTGCTCGGGTCGTGGCGCGCGGACGGGTCGGGCGTCGTGGGTCCTTCGGCCGATCCGTCGAGCGCGGCGAGCCCCGATGCATCCGCCCTGACCGGCGAACAGGCCGCCGCCCACGACGAGGTCACGATCGCGGCCGGTCGCATGGAGGACTGGGACGCACGCTGGGACGCGGCCGGTACGCACCTCGCGGTCTGGATCGCAGACGCCCGGGATCCGGCCATCGGACGCCTCAGCCTCTACGGCGTCAGCAGCTTCGACGGCCGGATCGATGTCAAGAAGCCGCTCCTCGATGCGCAGCTGGCGACCGCCGGCTTCGCGATCTCCGATGGCCAGCTCGTCTGGGCGTCGCCCTCCGCCGATGGCACGGCGACCGGCGATCGGATCAAGGTGCTTGCCTGGACCGACCAGGGACAGGGGCAGGTCCAGTCAGTCCCCGGACCAGTCATCGTCATCCGGTAGGGGCTGTCGCGCAGGAACGACGATGGCCGCGTTGGAGCCTGCGCTCCTCGCTCGCGGACATCCGAGTCCGCTCGCTCCGGTGCTCGGCTCCGCCTTGCCCTCGTCGCCCCTGCGCGACGATCGCAGATGCGTCGCTTCGCGATCCCGCGCTCGAGGTCGCCTTGAGCTGACGCACCCATGCGCGACGATCGCAGACGCGGTGCTCCCGTCCTCGGCGGCGCCTTGCCCTGGCCGCCCCCGCGCGACGATCGCAGATGCGTTCCGCCGCGCGACGATCGCTGGCGCGTGACGGCGCGACAACGGTCGGGGAAGGTTGTATCGTCGCTGGACATTGCGACCTCCCAGGTTGGTTGCAGGCGCGGCGCTCACCGCCGCCCTCGCCCTGGGCGCGTTGCCGGGAATCGCCGGATCGGCCGGGCCAACGCCCGCCTCCGTCATCGACCCGGTCGCGTTCCAGTCGGTCCAGGTCCCGGCGTTCACGACGGAATCGATCGCCGTCAGGCCGCTCGACGCCGCCTTCCGGGCCGCCGGCGCCCTCGATTCGACGTCCGTCTTCGTCGAGCCCGGGAGTGAGCCCGTCCGGGTCGTCCCCGGCCGGCCGCGGGTCAGTGTTCCGGCCGCGCGCGGTGGGAGCGCTCAGAAGCCGCCGCGCTACAAGCTCAGCGGCAAGGCCACGTTCTACGATAACGGCACGACCGCGATGCGCCTGCCCCGCGGCACGACGGTCGTGATCTGCGGCAGTGGCGGCTGCCTGGAGCGCGTGATCACCGACTATGGCCCGACCGTCTGGGCCGGCGGCGGCGGTCGGATCGTGGACCTCTATCGCCCCGACTTCTTCGCGATCTGCGGCTGCGCGTCGTGGTCCGGCGTGACCCAGGTGACCGTCTCGGT
>JBKJOK010000316.1:0-12639 GCA_046595595.1 Candidatus Limnocylindrales bacterium | reverse complement strand
TAGACGATCGAGTTCCCACGGCGCTCGGCGGCGATGACGCCAGCCTCCTTGAGGATCCTTAGGTGATGCGAAACCGTCGGCTGCTGGACGTCGCAGCACGTCGTGAAGTCGCAGGCGCAGACCTCACTTGTCCCGATCAACTCGCGGACGATCGACAGGCGAGTCGGATGACCGAGCGCCTGGAGGAGCTGGACGTCGGGGTCGATGAGGGTCGCCTTCGTGCGGGCCATGGGTGGATGATATCGATCAATGTCTATATTGACAAGTATCAATATGTGACCGATGATGAGGGCTCACCGAAGCCCAAGGAGTCCTCCGATGGACACGAACCTCGCCGCCTGGATGATCGCCGGCGGCCCTCACCTCGAGACCCACGCTCAGTCCCGCGAGCGCGAGCAGCTGTACGCCTTCCGCGAGAGCCAGCGCGTCGACCACATCGACCGGCCGAGCCTCGTCGCCCGGATCCGGAGCCTCGTCCAGCGGGCGCCGGCGGCAGCCAACCTCGACTGCTGCCCCGCCTGAGTCCCACGATCCGGCGGCCCCGGCCGCCACCCGCGGAGGACTGACTCGATGCTCGACGATGACCGGTCGGCGACGCGCGCCGCGTTTCGGGAGCCGTACCAGATTCGACTTCAGCACGCTCGGCCGGGTCACGATCGTGCCGCGACCACGCTCGCTGATCAAGGTTCCTGTACGCGAGATGTTCTCGCCGAGTGCAGGCCCGATCGGCCGGTTCCGTCGGGCCATTGCCTCGCCTGACCCCTCAACTCGCTCCGCCGGACTGCCGGCCTCCCACCCGACTCCAGGAGAAATGACCCGATGATCGACCAGGACCGTGCGCTCGACCAGGACCGGATCCACGACGAGGTCCGCGCCCGCTACGCCGAAGCCGCGTTGGCTGCGACCGCTCGTCGCTCCGATTCGGCCGCCCAGGCCTCGTGTTGCGGGCCGACCGGTGAGGCGGTCTTCGGTGAGATCCTGTACGCCGACGCCGATCGAGCAAGCCTGCCTGAGGCCGCCGTTCTGGCCAGTCTCGGCTGCGGCAATCCGACGGCCGTGGCCGAGCTCCGCGAAGGTGAGCGCGTGCTCGATCTCGGGTCCGGCGGCGGGATCGACGTGATCCTCTCGGCTCGCCGGGTGGGTCCGACCGGGCGAGCGATCGGCCTGGACATGACCGATGAGATGCTCGACCTGGCGCGACGCAATGCCGCCGAGGCGGGAGTCGACAACGTCGAGTTCGTGCGCGGCACGATCGAGGCCATCCCCCTGCCCGGGGCATCGGTCGACGTCGTCATCAGCAACTGCGTGATCAACCTCGCCGCGGACAAGGCCGCCGTGTTCGCGGAGATCGCGCGCGTCCTCCGGCCGGGCGGCCGGGTCGGCGTGAGCGATGTGGTGGCCGACGACGCGCTGAGCCCTGCCCAGCGGGCCGAGCGCGGCTCGTTCAGCGGCTGCATCGCCGGCGCCCTGTCCTTCACCGAGTACCGGGCCGGGCTTGCGGCGGTCGGCCTGACCGACGTCACGATCACCGCGACCCACGCCATCGGCGATGGGCTGCACGGCGCGATCGTGCAGGCCACGAAGCCGGTCGTGCCGATCGCCACAACCGACCTCCCGGCGATGCCGATCCTGCCGAGTGCGATCACGTTGCTCGACGCGTCCGAGGCCGGCTGCGGCTGCGGATCGGGCGGCTGCTGCTGAGACTGGGGCCGAGGAGGCTGGCCCCCTCGCCGCGTACCCTCCGGGCAGGTTCGCGTCGCGGGTTCGAGCACCTTCGCCACTCCTGATCGTCGGTCGCGTCAGCGGCCGGCGATCGGCGTTTCCGGGCGGAGTGCGTCGTCATCGGTGCTCATGGGGAACGGCAGGGCGATCGGGTCGGTCGCGAGGCGGCTCCGTCCATGCTCGTCGAACCGGTCGAGACCGAGCTCGGTGACGTCGAGCACGTCGGTCCGGCCGTGCACCGCCAGGTCCGCCGCCACGCGCGCGACGGCCGGGCCCCACATCATCCCGTGACCGCCGGCCGAGGCGACCGTGACGCCGTGGATCGGGCTGCCGTCGGGCGCCATCCCCGGCCCGAGGATCGGCAGGTGGTCGGGCGTGAAGTCGATCGTGGCCGCCCAGATCTTGCGCAGGTGGAGTCCGTTCGTGATCGGGACGAAGCCGGTGAGGCGCGAGCGCATCGTCTCGTACATCGCCCAGTCGATCTCGCGCGCCTCCCCGGGCCGATCGTTCGGGTCGCTCCAGCCGAAGAGCAGACCGCCCTCCTCCAGGCGCCAGTACAGGCCGGCCCCGATGTCGAAGACCATCGGTTGAGGCGCCGCGAAGGCGTCGTGGGGCTCGAGGACCGCGACCGTGTGGCGGACCGCTCCGGCCGGGATCCGCATCCCGGCGGCCCGACCGACGTCGCGCAGGCTCGGGCCGCCGGTGAGGATCACGCGCTCGGTCGCGATCGGGCCGGCGGCCGTGTCGACGCCGCTGACCCGCCGACCGCCGTCGGCCGCGGACTCCGTCCGAAGGCCCGTGAAGGTCGTGCCCTCACGGAGCTCGACCCCGGCCCGCTGCATCGCGAGCGAATATGCCCGGACGTTGCGCGGCGGGTCGATATGGCCGTCGGTCTCGAGATAGCTCCCGCCGCGGTGACCCTCGCTGCCCAGGGTTCCGGTCATGTTGACCGCCTCGTCTGCGCTCAGCCAGCGGACGGCGAGGCCCTCGCGCAGCTGCATCGCCACTCGCTCGCGGCCTGAGCGCTCGTCCTCGTCGGTGACCGCGAGGATCAGGTAGCCGAGCTGGCGGAAGCCGCTGTCGGTGCCGATCTCGGCCGCCTGGCGACGGTAGAAGTCGATCGACCAGCGGCCGAGCGCGACCGTCGTCGGCGTTCCGCCCTGGGCCCGGACGATGCCGGCCGCGCGGCTGCTCGCGCCATGGCCGGCGAGGCCACGATCGAGGACGACCACGCGACCGACCCCGCTCGTCGCGGCAAACCAGCTTGCCCAGCCGCCGACCGTGCCGGCGCCAACGACGACCAGGTCCGCACGCTCGATCTCGCTCATCGACCCGAGGATAGGCCGCGCCGGCGCGACGAGTGCCACCGTCGCATCGCGCGGGCCTCCCGCCCGGACGAGCCCCTCAGCCGTCGAGGGCCCTCGCCTCCACGCAGATCGCGACCACGCCGAGGCGCTCGAGGCGCCCGAACGTCGGTCGGCGGCGCACGGTCCAGGCCGCCACGTCGAGGTCGGCCGCTCGGGCGCGGGCGATCGCCGCAGCGTCCAGGGCGGGCCACTCCACCGAGATCCCGCGACATCCCAGCTCGACGGCGATCGCGATCGCGGCCGGCGAGGCATCGTGGACGTTGAGCCAGCGCGGCCACGTCGGCGCGAGCCCGCTGATCCGCTCGAGGGTTCCCGGCTCGAACGACGACACGACGGCCCGCTCCAGCCTCGGCCCCCGGCCGGCCACGAGCGCCTCGAATGCCGCCCGGGCCGGGTCGCCCTTCAGCTCGACGTCGAGGAATGAGCGACGCGAGATGCCCGCCAGGACGGACGCGAGCGTTGGCACCCCGAGCGCATCGAGCTCGTCGGCGGTGAGGTCGTCCACGCGCCGATCGATGCCGTGCACCCGTGTCAGCGTGTCATCGTGGTAGCACACGGCCACGCCGTCACGGGCCGGGCGGACGTCGAACTCCAACCCGTCGCAGCCGGGCACGGCCAGCGCGGCGAGAAACGCGGCCATCGAGTTCTCCGGACCGTGTCGCCAATCGCCGCGATGGGCCAGGCGCAGGGCGCGACGCACTGGCCCGGGGGCCGTCATCGGGGCCGTCATTCGGGCCGGCTCGCGGTCGTCAGGAGCGCCCGCCGACCCGTCAGCCCACGGCCAGACGGGCGGCCACGCCGAGGTGGTCCGACGGGTACAGACCGGGATCGCCGACCGCCGGCCGATCGAACACGAGCCGGGCCGACTCGACGACGATCGAGCCGCGGACCCAGATGTAGTCGAGGCAACCCGGCGGCCCGTCGGTGTCCACTGCCGGAGCCTCGAGGCCCGACGGCCACGTCACGTCGGGCTCGGACCGGTTCGCCTCGGCGTACGCGGACCGGAAGCCGGCCGCTCGCATCCGGGCATACGTCGGCTCGTCGGGCTCCGCATTGAAGTCACCGACGACGACCTGGCCGTCGCTGGCCGGCGCATCGACCAGCCAGTCGACGAGGATCCGCGCCTGCTCGTCGCGGGCGGCCTCGTCGGCGGTCACGTGGTGGAGATGGGTGACCGCGACGAGGATCGTGGCACCGCCGGCCAGCGCGATCAGCGACCGGATCGCCGACCGGGTCAGCCCCAGATCGAGGCGCTCCGACTCGGTGGCCACAAGCGGTTGGCGGACCAGCAGTGCGTTGCCGTACTCGGGCCGGCCGGCCCAGCCTCGGACGCTCTCGTAGCGACCGACCCCGGCCGCCCCGATCAAGCGGTCCTGCTGGAGCGCGTAGACGCACTCCTGGAGGCCGAGGAGATCCGGCTGGAGCGCCGCCATGTCGGCGAGGAGGAGCGGCAGGCGCTCATCCCAGCGGTCAGAGAGATTGCGGATGTTGAGCGTCGCGACGTGGAGCGAGTCCATCGTGGGCAGTGTGACGCGTTCGTCAGTCGTCAGCGGCACCGCCACGCGCCGCGATCGGCAGGGCGACGCTGAACGTGGAGCCGCGCCCCTCGTCGGACTCGACCGAGATCCGGCCGCCGTGCTGCTCGACCACGTGGCGGGCAATGGCGAGGCCGAGACCGGTGCCTCCGCCACGGACCCGGGCGCGGACCCGGTCGACCTTGTAGAACCGTTCGAAGACCCGGGCCTGGTCGGCCGCCGGGATCCCGATCCCGTGATCGCTCACCGACAGGACGACCGATCCCTCCAGCTCGCGGACGGCGACCCGGACCTCGGCGACGTCCTGGCCATCGTCGGCGGCACCGCCCGGGTCGCGATCCTCGGCCCGCCCGAATTTCAGGGCATTGTGGACGAGATTCACCACGACCTGGCCGAGTCGGGCCTCGTCACCCCGGATCGGGGCAACCCGCTCCGGCACGTCCACCACGAGGCGCAGTCCCTGCCGGTCGGCGAAGAGGCGCAGGCGCTCGGCCGCCTCGGTCGCGACCCGCCCGAGGTCCACGTCGTCGAGCAGAACGAGCGGCCCGCCGCTTTCGATCCGGGCGAGGTCGAGGAGCTCGTTGACCATCTGGACGAGGTGCCCGGTCTCGACCTCGATCTTGCCGATTCGATCGCGCATCCGGGGCGGGACGCCGTCGCCGGCCGCCTCGGCCTCACGGGCAAGCGTCTCGGCCAGGAGGCTCACGGTCGAGAGCGGCGTGCGCAGCTCGTGCGAGAGGTTGTCCACGAACTCGGTCCGGATCTGCTGGAGCCGGCGCAGCTCCGAGACGTCCTCGAGGACGACCCAGATCCCGCTGACCGGCGAGCGCCGGGCCCGGACGATCAGGGTCGGGCCGTCGGCGCCGCTCAACCGCAGCTCACCCGAGCCGGCGCCACGGTCGCGAGCCGTGGCGACGATCTCCTCGACCCGGGCGTCGACGAACGTCTCGAGCACCGTCCGGCCGCGGAGCGAGCCCAGGCTCCGCCGGAGGAGGATGTGGGCGGCCGGGTTCGCGAGCTCGACGATCCCGTCCTCGTCGAGCCGGACGATCCCGACACCCATGAGATCGGCCAGGTAGGACGCGTTGCGGACCTGCTGGTCGAGCTCGAACTCGGAGGCGTCGAGTCGGTCGCGCAGCCGCCGGACGAGCGTCGCGACGTCGGTCCGGTCGTCCGGGCCCGACTGGCCACGGGCGCCACCGTCGAGGCCGTCGGTGCTGCGCAGGATCGCGGCCCGGGTCGCGTCGAGCGTGCGCTCACGATCGAGGGCGATCCCGATCGCGATGGCCAGGACGACGACGAGGATGCCGACGAACGTGACGAAGATCCAGTCCACGCAATCGAGGATCGCACAGGACCGCCGACGGCGGGGTACGCTGTCGGCGTCGTCATCCCCGCGGTCGAGCGGCCAGATCCGCCCTGCGGACGACTCGTGTTCCGATCCTGGAGGAACCTCGTTGCGTCTCCGCCTGATCCCCCGCGATGAGCGGTTCTTCGACCTCTTCGTCGCGGACGCGGCCAACGTCCTCGGCGGCGCCCGTCTCCTCGAGGCGATGCTCCGGACGTACGACCAGCCGGAGGCCCGGGCTGCCGAGATCCGGGCGACCGAGCACCGCGGCGACGAGATCAGCCACGACATCGGGCATCGGCTCGAAGCGACGTTCGTCACCCCGTTCGACCGCGAGGACATCTACGCCCTGATCAGCGGCCTCGACGACGTCCTCGACTACATCGAGGAGGCGGCCGACACGTTCGTCCTGTACCGCGTCGAGGCGCCGACCGCGACCGCCGTCGAGCAGGCGTCGATCATCGTCAAGCAGGTCGAGCTGCTCCACGACGCCCTCGCCCACCTCCAGGGATTCAAGGGGCTCGACCGCTACTGGATCGAGGTCCACCGCCTCGAGAACGAGGGCGATCGGATCGTGCGGGCCGCGATCGCCGGCCTGTTCGTCGATGAGAAGGACCCGATCAACCTCGTGAAGTGGAAGGAGATCTACGGTCTCCTCGAGGCGACGATCGACAAGGCCGAGGACGTCGCCAACATCATCGAGCGGATCGTCATCAAACACTCCTGACCGACGCTGGCGCTCGTCCATCGAAGCGATTGAAAAGGCTGGCGATCGAGGCCCAGCGGTCGTTCTCCCGACGTCTGCCTGGTGCTCGCCAACGAGGAGAGGCCATGACGCACCTGGTGGAGATGCTCTGGTTCGCGGATTGCCCGAACCACCCCACCGCACGGCGCATGCTCGAAGAGGTGATCGTCGAGCTTGCGCCCGAAACGCCGATCCACGACGTGGACGCGACGGATCCGATCGTCGCGGCGCGCGTCCGGTTCCCGGGTTCGCCGACGATCCGGGTCGACGGCCGCGATATCGATCCCACGTACATCGACGCCGGGGAGTACACCCCGCGATGTCGGCTGTATCGGACCGTCGATGGTCTGCGAGGGCTGCCCGAGCGCCAATGGATCGCCGACGCCCTTGGTCCGGGTCGAAGCGCCGGGTCGTGAGGCCAGGCACGTCGGTCGGCCAACGCGGTGGTCAACCTGATCCCTTGCCGGTGGCTGCGTCCGCCTCAGGCTTCCGGGATGTGGGCTACTTCGAGGGTGCGCAGGATCCGCAGCAATGCCGATCGCAGCAGCACGGGTCGCAATAGGTCATTGAACCTGTTCCTCCATTCGCCGGGAGATGAGCGGCCGGGGTGGCTGGTCGAAGGCGTGGCCAAGGTTACCTCGCCCGATCCGCTAAATTGCTACACTGCCGTAGTACTTCAGATGCGGTCGCGTTCGCGGGCCGCCGAGCCGACGAAACGGGCACCATGAGCCGACGCAAGGCCGCGCGACCAGGCCGCTCCAGCCAGCCGACACGAGCCGCGCGAATCGGGCCGGCCGCGGCCCCCGTGCCGGCCAATTCTGCCGACGATGGCGATGAGGCCGAGCCGCAGGCGCTCGTCGTCACGCACTGGTTCGACTCCGGGCCGGGCGACCAGCCCTACGTCGCAACGGTGGGCCTCACGGGGCGACGGCTCGGGATCCCGGGGCGACCCGGAGCGGGCGATACGTTCGTCCAGGAAGACGTCGTTCGCGACGTGATCCCGAATACCGGACGGATCAGCCTGACGACCTGGGTCTACGGCCTGAATGACGGCGAGTGGACCGTCAGCGCGGAACTCGATCGCGGACCGGGTTCTGCATTGCACTCCGGGCCGGCCGGCCGCAGACGAGGCCGAGCCGAGCTCATCCCGCGCGCTGCCTGGTCGTGGCGCCGCTGGGCGCTATCGACCGTCCCCGACGCGCCCGTGCGAACGCGCTGGGCCCTGATTGCGCCGTTGGCCCGGCTGCCTGCCGTCGTGCCCGGCTCGTGGACCATCCTCGGCGTGATCGGAGTGTTGCTGGCCGTCGCGATCCAGTCCGTCATCCTCGCCGGCCGGGGTGTCCCGATCGATCGGTCGCTCCTGGCCTCCGCCGTCGCGATCCTGGCGGGGTTGGCCACGGCCAAGGTCTGGTTCGCAGTGCTCGCGCCGGGACGGTGGTACCGGTCACTTGCGGGCGGCTGGGCCGTGGACGGGTTCCTGGTGGCCGCACCCATCGCTGCGATCAGCGTGCTTCTCTCCCAGGGACTGCCGGTCGGCGTCTTCCTCGACGCGAGCGCACCGGGCATCTTCGTGGCCGTGACGATCGGACGTATGGGCTGCTTCATCACTGGTTGCTGCGCCGGTCGGCTCACGAGCGGACGCGTCGGAATCTGGTCGTCCGATCGTCGGGTGGGCGCGCGCCGCGTGCCGTCCCAACTGATCGAATCCGGAGCCGGACTCCTGATCGCGATCGTCTCGACGGCCGGGATCATGATCAGGCCACCGCTCCCCGATGGCCTGATCTTCATCGCCGCCTTCGCCGCATACGCCGTCGTCCGCCAGCTCGTGTTGCGGACTCGAGCCGAAGCGCGCTCCTTCTCCTGGCGCCGGAGCGCGGCGCCGGCACTCCCCGGCTCGTAGGGTCCGCGCCTGTCAGGCGTCGGTCAGCGCGACCCGGCGAAGGTCTGGCCCCGGTCCTCGGAGCGAAAGAACTCCGTGTCCTGGCTGACGAGGGCCACGCTGTCGCCAACCGCGGCGAGCGCGAGAACGGAGCCCCGGTACGCCGTTTCGCCCCATGAACGCCCTCCGTCCGTGCTCCGATACAGGGCGGACGGCGAGCCCGCGTACATCAGCTGCCCATCCGCGGAGGCGGCCAGGGCGGTCATCGGGTATGTCGGTGGGGTCGCGAGAGGGGACCACGTCCGCCCGCCATCCGGGCTCGTGGTGAGTCCCGATGCGTCGACGCCGAGCAGCTGGGTGCCACCGTCGCGATGGATCGCAGCAAGATTGAACATCGCCTCGTCCCGAACGGCGACCCACGTCGAGCCACCGTCGGTGGTCTCGAACACGCCGCCCGTCGCGATGGCGGCCCACATCCGGGCGGGCTGGGCAGGATCGCGAGTGAATCCGTGGATGTCATCGGACGGCAGGTCGTTGCGCACCGGCACGATGGTCCGGCCGCCGTCGACGCTGGCGGCGAGAACACCGTGACCGGCGATCACGATGCTGTCGGGCCCGACGACCGACAGGGCCATGGCGTCAGGCCCGGAGGCCAGGGCCTGCCAGGTCCGTCCCCCATCGTTCGACATCCTGAGACCGCCATGGTGGCCGAAGATCAGGCGCTGCGGGTCGTTGTCGATGAATGCCAGGGCGTGAACGTCGCTGGTCCCGAGGCGAGACCACGACTCCTGCTGGGCGGCCGAGGATCGTACTTCGAGGTACACGAACCCAGCGGCCACGGCCACGACCGCGACGATGACCGGCAGCCAGCCCACGAGCGACCGCGGTTCTCGCGGTCGCGAGCGCCCGCGCCTGCTCACCTGGCGAGCGATCCCGCGTTCCGGTCGGCGTCGAGACCGGCACACGCTGCGCAGCGCTCGACTCTCAGGCGCAGTCGCCAGGCGAGCGTGATCGCGAGCACAAGGACGCTGGCGCCGCCGAGGAACGGCTGGATCGGGGCAAAGACGTTCAACGCCCCCGACACACCCAGCGCCGCGACGATGACCTTGTTGCAGATGGGGCAACCAATCGCGAGATAGGCGGCGACACCGGCCAGCGTCGACCGCGTCCGCCCCTCACCCAGGTCGATGTCGGTGGACGTGGATCGGACCAGATAGGTCGCCACGAGTGGGCCGGAAAGCACGCCCGACACGACCCAGGTCGCGAGGTTGAACGGTTCGGTCGGAGTCATCCGGATGAAGAACGGGTTCGGGATCACCGCGGTGGGGACACCGAGGACCACCAGCGTCGCGATGGCTGCCCCGACCGACACGGCCCAGAACCGGCCGTCGATCGTCGCTGCCAAGCGGCGCCAGCCTGCGGGAGCGGATCCCGAGGCCGGCATCAGGTCACGTTCCACGGGACGCGGTTGCATGTCCGGATTCTACGACAGGACGTGTCGTATCGAGATCATGACAAGCCCACCGCGATTCCGAGATGACAGCCGAGAACCGCGACGCCGACGAAGGCGAGGGGCAGCCACTCCAGCGGCGGGCGTCGCCGGCGTGGTGGCGAGCCCCGGGCGGCGTCGAGGAGGGCGCCAATCCGCCGTTCGGAAGCGGCGGCGAACGACGCGCCGGCCGCGGCCCCGGTCTGACCCTTCAACAAGGCCGATGCAAGGGCACCCGGCGTCGCGCCGGCGGCCATGGCGAACGCGTCGGCACTCACCTCGAGATCCGCGATCCGTTCGCTCAGGAGCCGTTCGAGGATCCGGGGCCGCCGCGCGAGCCTGAGCCACGCGCCGAGCGCGGCTGCACGCAGCGGAGCACGCGTCCGGCGGTGGTACTCCTCGTGGAGCAGCACGCCGCGGCGCTCCTCCTCGTCGAGCACGGCCAGCAAGCCCGCCCCGATGTAGATGGTCGGGGCCAGCGCTCCGACCACGATCGCCTCATGCGACCCACCGCCCAGGACTCGACAGCGCACCCCGCTGACCACCGCGTTCGCACTTTGGCTCGCGAACCGCCGACCGAGCGTCCGCGCGGTCCAGACTTCACGCAGGGTGAACGTCGCCCACAGGATCAGGAACACGCTCAGGCCGATCTCCACAACGAGCATCGGATCGCCATCGGACAGCGACCCGCTGATCGCACACCAGGCAAGCGGGAGGACCGTGCTCGCGCCGACGATCGCAGCCCGCCCGACGCGCATTGGCACCGCTTACTTCGTGGTCCGACGCGAAGCCAGAGCGACCAGCTCGGAGCGGAGGGCCGGATCGATCTCGCCGAGACGCGCCGCGAACTGGCGCAGGGCGGCCGTTCCATAGCGCGCCAGGACCTGGTCGACGGCTCGACCAGACATCGAGTTCAACAACTCTTCTTCGGCGCCGACGGCGGTGTAGACGAAGCCCCGGCCTCGTTTCGTGCGGCTCAACAACCCGCGCTCGCGGAGCCGCCCCATCACGGTCATGACCGTGGTGTACGCATGCTTTCGGCCCGAAGCAACGTTCAGGGCGTCGGTCACCGTCCCGACCGTCGCTTCACCACGCTCCCAAATCACCCGCATCACAGCCGAGCCGAGCGGACCGAGGACGTTCTCGACCGCCGGGGGACTCGCCGGAGCCTCGCCATCCGTCATTGACGGGAGCCTACCAGACGGCATCCGGCCTGCCCGATGGCGTCAACTCGACCGGCCGCGCCGGAGGCTACTACGCTCGTGTAGTGATAGTCTCGGGGAAACGGGGCCCGACAGCCGACCCAGGCGGCCCGTCGGTGTCGAATTGCGCCGCACTTCAGTGAGGATCCGTAGTGACCAATCTCTCGCGCCGCCTCATCGTCGGAGTGGCGGCCGTGCTGGCCGTTGCTGGTTGCGCCGCCGGCGGCGCAAGCTCGACGCCCATCCAGAGCATGCCGCCCACGTCCAGTGGAGATGCCATGAGTCTCGACCAGCAATTCATCGACATGATGGTTCCTCACCACCAGGCGGCAGTTGCCATGGCCGAGGTCGCCCTGGCGCGAGCCGAGCACGCCGAGATCAAGGGCCTCGCCAACGACATCATCAGCGCCCAGAACAGCGAGATCAGCCAGCTCAAGGACTGGCGCAAGACCTGGTTCGGAAGCGACCAGACACCTGGAATGAACGCCATGCCGATGTTGCCCGGGATGGAGATGCCCGGGATGGGTATGGGCGGGTCGATGGGCCCGACAACGGACATGACCGGCGATGTGACGGCCCTCAAGACCGCGAACCCCTTCGACAAGGCCTTCATCGAGGCGATGACCGCGCATCACCAGACCGCGATCGCTGCCGCCAGGGTGGCTGCTGCTCAGGCGACGAAGCCCGAGAGCAACGCGCTGGCAGGGCAGATCATCGCAGCCCAACAGGCCGAGATCGACAAGATGGCGGCGTGGTTGGCCGACTGGTACTGATCCCTGGGCTTCGCCTGCGGCGGTCGCGGTCCCGATCGAACCCGGGCAGCCGGACGCCCCGGGCGGGACCCGGGGCGTCGAAGGGCGTCGCGTGGTTGTGGTTGCCGGTCAGCCCTTCGGCGTGAGCCAGACCCGGTAGTCGCGGATGGACTGCGGGGATCCGTCCTGGGCCGATCCGAAGTAGACCCGCAGGGTCCCGTACTGAGCTTTGGCCACGGTGTACGGGATCATCACGTCGAACGTCCCGCGGCAGCCGGTCCCGCACGTGGCCATCGCCATCTCGTCGACGATGACCTTGCCTGCTCCGTCGAGGATCGCGATCCGGAACGTCGCCTCGAAGACGTCGGCGTTGCCGGTGACGTGAGCCGGATTTCCGATCGCCGCGTTGAAGGCGGGGCGGTCGACCCAGATGTCGGGGAGGAGCGCGACGTAGTCGGCGCGGCCGACCGGCTTGTCGAGGACGACGCCCTCGCCGCTGAAGATCTCGGCCGACTTGCCCTCGATCTGGAACATGACCGACTTGATCGACGGGAACTGGGTCAGGGTGTACACGACCTGGCCGAGGCGGCCCTGGACCGA
>JBKJOK010000242.1:0-4266 GCA_046595595.1 Candidatus Limnocylindrales bacterium | reverse complement strand
CCGTCGAGCGGTGCGCGAGCGCGGCCAGGGCCTCGCCGAGTTCGCCCTGATCGTGCCGTTGATGTTCTTGCTGGCGGTCGCCGTCGGTGACTTCGGGCGGCTCTTCAACGCCGCCGTCGCCACCGAGTCTGCTGCTCGCGAGGCCGCGGACTACGGCGCATACCTCGGTTCGGGCACGTGGTCGGACAGGCTCGCCCCATGGTCGACGACCCAGGCAGAGATGCGCCTCCGCGCCTGCACATCGATGTCCGGCCAGGGCGACTTCGACAACACCGCCGGGACATGCTCCGGCAATCCGGTGATGACCTGGCGGCTCGAGGAGGCGGACGGGTCGGCGCCGAGGTCCGATTGCGGCACCAGGGTCGGCCTCGTCGCGCCCTGTCGCGTCCACGTCACGGTCACGTACATCTTTCGCCCGCTGATCGCCGTGCCGCCGATCCCGGGCTCGCTGACACTGGTTCGCGACAGCTGGTTCGCAATCTCCGACCTGACGGGCTCGTGACGGCCACGCAGCGCCAAAGCGATCGAGCCAGCGCGAATGGGGGCCCGGAACCTGGCCGCCGCCGCGCTCGACGGCCCGGCCAGGCGATGGTCGAATTTGCCCTGATCGCACCCCTGTTCTTCTTCCTGCTGTTCTCGATCATCGAGTTCGGGCGGGCGGTTTACTACATCCAGATGCTCAACAACGCCGCCCGCGAAGGGGCCCGCTACGCGATCGTCCACGGCGAGAACTCGAGGTCGGACTCGGGACCCCTGCCGGCGTCGGAGACGGCCAACGGTCGCACGGCCGGCGACCCGACTGGGGCCAAGGTCATGGCGGCGACGAAGTCGGCGGCCATCGCGATCATCGATTCGACGGCCAACGCGTTCGCCGTCGACGTCCGCTGGTGTGCCAACGACGGCGACATCGCGGACTGCCCCGGTCCGCAGGGCGATGGTGACAACGGCCGCAACCAGACCGTCCGGGTCACGGTCTCGTACACGTTCCAGCCGATGATCGCGGGCGTCGTCCCGCTCCCGACATTCACGATGACCGGAGGATCGACGCTTGTCATCAACAACTGAGCGCCTGCGCGGCCTGCTCCGTCGACCGGTCGGCGCCGCCCACCGCCGGCCCGCTCGCGGCCGCCGGGCCGACCGCGGCCAGGTCCTCGTCATCTTCGCCTTCGGCTCGATCGGCATCCTGGCCGTCGCCGCCCTGGTGTTCGATGTCGGCCAGAACCTGTTCGAGCGGCGCAAGCAGCAGGACGCCGCCGACGCCTCGGCGCTCGCCGGCGCTCGCTGGATGACGACCATCCCCTGCCGCGCCGGAGAGTCGGTCGCGACCTGCCCCGAAGCCTACAGCGCCGCACTGGCTCTCGCCACCACCCACGGGTACGCGGCGAGCCAGATCACGATCAACATTCCCCCCGCCTCGGGTCCGTTCGCCGGCTACCCAGGTCACCTCCAGGTAGCGATCGACGCCAACCGCGGCTCCTACTTCGCCGGCGTCGTCGGGATCAGCAGCTTCCGGGTCGGGGCGTCGGCCGTGGCGTCCAACATCAAGGACTATCCCCTGCCCTTCTCGTTCCTTTCGCTCAACGCGACCGCCTGCAAGGCCGGCCACGTATCCGGCAACGGGACGTTGACGGTCGAAGGCGACATCATGGTGACCTCCACCTGCACCTCGCCCGGATCGCTGTCGTTCGACGGCAACAACGCCTTCGTGAATGTCACCGGCGAGTGTGGGACCGCCGGCGAGATCGACTACGGCCCTTCGACCACGGTGAGCTGCGGGTCGGTCCAGGAACAAGCTCCGCCGATCGCCGATCCGCTGGCCGATCTCAAACCCCCGACGATCGGGAGTTCCAGCGTGCCCAGGCCGCCGGCCGCCATGGTCGTCACCGGCGCCCATGCCGGATCGAACCGACCGCCCAGCGGCTGCCCCGGCTCGACCTCGCCGGCCACCGCCGCGAATCCGAGCGGCTGCGACATCAACTTCAATCGAGAGAAGGTCGTCTGGATCTATCCGGGCGTCTACTACGGCGGTCTCAAGCTCCGCGAGACGAGTCAGCAGCTGACGGTCTACATGGCGCCCGGGATCTACTACATGGCCGGTGGCGGCTTCGAGGTCGCGGGTGCGCTCACGCTCAAGTCGGTCGAGGCGGCGACGGCCCTCGTCCCGTTTCCGACGACGTTCGGCGGCGGCGTCCTGATCTACAACACGGACAACCCGGCCTGCGCGGGATGCGGAGCGTCCGGCATCAAGGCGATCGACTTCCAGAACACGACCGGCGGCGAGGTTCGTCTGACCGGCTACACGGGCCCGACCTACACCCACATGCTCCTGTGGCAGGATCGGAACGCCTCACTGCAACCGGCGGTGGCGATCACCGGCAACTCGTCGATGACGCTCAACGGCACGATCTACATCCCGAAGGCTGACTTCAAGTACACCGGCAATGGCGGCGGCGAGGTTCTCGATGCCCAGGTGATCTGCGACGAGTTCGTCGTCGGCGGCAACGGGACCCTCACGATCGCGTACGACCCCGACGAGGCGGTCAAGATCGGCGGCGTCGGTCTCGTTCAGTAGTCGCCGGCCCTAGCTGCCGTCGGTCCCGGCCGGCTCGGCGGTGTCGGTGGGATCGGGGGCCTGCGGCGTCTCGCCGGGCCTGGGCGTCTCCGCGGGCTCTGGGGTCTGGGTGCTGCCGCTCGATCCGGAGCCGGATCCCGAGCCTCCACCGTGATCGTCCGTTCCGGTGGGTGACGGTGTCTCCGTCCGGGACGGGTCCGTGGCGGTCGACGTTGGGCTTGCGGTCTCGGACGGCTCGACCGTCTCGCTCGGTTCGGCGCTCGTGCTCGGGGTCGGCGTCGGGCCGATCGACGGCGACGGCGCCACCGATGGCGAAGGCACGACCGGGCTGGGCGACGGCGTCGCCCGATCGGGCGAGAGCAGGCCGATCGCGCCGACGGTCGCTCCACCGGCGAGGGTCAGGCTGCCGACGGCCACGACGAGCACGAGGGCCAGGGCCTGGGCTCGCACCCCGACCGGCACGACGCTGCTGGTGACGACCCGCCAGGCATCGCCAATGGCGGCCGCGGCCGACCGGAGGTGACCCGCGACGAGCGCAACCCCGAACGCCCGGACGGGCTGGGGCAACGGTTCGGTGGCGACCGCGGCCATGACTCGATCGGCGAAGTCGTGGCTCACGTGGACGGTTTGTGCGATTCCGATGCCTTCCAGCTCTCGGGCCATCTCGGCGGCGAGGCGCTCCTCGTCGGCCGGGCGGATCGGCATCTCGCGACTCACAGTGAGCTCCGATCGAGGGAGCCGCGGAGCCGGAGAAGCCCGCGGTGGAGATGCGTCTTCACGGTCCCGAGCGGTCGCCCGGTCTGGGTGGCGATCTCGTCGAGACTCAGCTCGCCGAAGAACCGGAGCGCGACGACCTCGCGATACGGCTCGTCCAGGCGAGCAACGGCGGTTCGCAGGCCCACGGCGCGCTCGGCGCGCAAGGATGCGGTCGCCGGATCCTGCCCCCCGGGCAGGTCGATCCCGCGGGTCGGGTCGGTCGCGTCGATCCAGGTGACATCACGCCGACTCTTCGTACGGCGGATCGAGATCCGGATCGCGATCCGGGTGACCCACGCTCCGAACGGTCCGTCGCCACGCCAACCGGCGAGGCCGCGAAAGGCGGTCACGAAGGCCTCCTGGGCTGCGTCCTCCGCCTCGTGCAGATCACCGAGCACACGATGGCAGGCGCGAATGACGCCGGCCGACTCGCGCTCGACGAGCGAACGAAACGCGTCGCGGTCGCCGGCCAGGACAGCGTCGACAGCGGCGCGTTCATCGAGTTCCTCGGGATGCGGAGGGCTGGCGGGCGATGGGTCGAGTGGCGAAGGGCTGGAGGGAGGCGAGGCTGACAGGTGACGACCCCCGGCAGGTGTGACGACCATGGACGGCGCTCGGGGTGCGCCTCCATGGTCGTCGGTTCGGGTCGATTTTGCTGCGCGGCAGGGTCGGGCTCAGTTCCCGGGGCTGGCGTCGGAGTCGTCCGACCCGCTCGGCTCGTCGGTCTCGGCAGCTGCGGTCTCGGCAGGCTCTGCGGTCTCGGCAGGCTCTGCGGTCTCGGCAGGCTCCGCGGTCTCGGCAGGCTCCGCGGTCTCGGCCGGCTCGGCGGTCTCGTCGGTCTCGTTCGGCTCGGCGGTCTCGTTCGGGCCGTCCGTCTGGTTGGCTTCGGCGGTCTCGTTCGGGCCGTCCGTCTGGTTGGCTTCGGCGGTCTCGTTCGG
>JBKJOK010000161.1:0-14435 GCA_046595595.1 Candidatus Limnocylindrales bacterium | reverse complement strand
GTCGCGTCGCCGACATCGTCAACTCCCCGGGTTGACGAGATCTGTCCGGGACGCCTACACTCCCGGCCGGCGCGGCGACCGCCCGCCACTCGACTTGCACAGCAGGAGGGCTCTCCGAATGATGAAGACGTTCCTCCTCTTCCGGCCGACGACCGCACCCGATGGTGCCGTCGATGGCGGGAGATCTGTGCCCCACTCGAGCTAGCCTGAGGCGGTCGAACCGCCGGAAGCGCGAACCACGAGCCGTGGGCCAGATGGGCCCCCGGCTTTTTTGATGCCTCACCCGAGGCAGCCTGAGCCGCGGACCCACCCCCGATGCGCCGGACGTATCGAACCTGGATCCGCGGCTCGTTCGATTCCGGCCCGGACACCAGCCATCCGCAAGCGCACCAACCGACCACCAACCGCCCACCCTCACGCGCACCAAGCCAGGAGTCACGACCGTGACCGCAACGCTGATCGGACAACAGAAGATCGCCCGGACCGACGGCATCACCGGCGCCGTACGGACCGTCGACCAGGCCGTGCCCGCCCTCCTCGTCGAGGGCGTGACGAAGCGCTTCGTCGTCGGCCGCAAGCGCAAGCCGGTGACGGCGATCGCGAACGTATCGGTCCGCCTCGAGCGCGGCGACATCGTCGGGATCCTCGGTGCCAACGGCTCGGGCAAGTCGACCCTGATCCGCCTCGTCTCGGGTCTCCTGACCCTCGACGAGGGCACGGTCAGCGTCTTCGGCCACGACATCGAGCGCGAAGAGATGGCGGTCAAGCGCCTGATCAATCGGGTCAGCGTCGACGCCGCCTTCTTCAAAAAGCTCAGCCCGATGGAGAACCTCCTGTTCGCGGCCCGGCTGTACGGCCTGGACGCGGCGGGGGCGAAGAAGGACGCGATCGAGATCCTCGGTCGCCTCGGGATCGCGGAGAAGCGGGTCGGCCGGCCGATCGAGCAGATGAGCCGCGGGATGCAGCAGAAGGTCGCGATCGCTCGCGCCCTCCTGACGAGTCCCTCGCTCCTCCTGCTCGACGAGCCGACGACCGGTCTCGATCCGCGCTCCAAGCTCGACGTCCAGACCTTCATCGAGGAGCTTCGGGAGACGCACGACGCGTCGATCGTGCTCACGACCCACGACCTCGCCGAGGCCGAGCGCCTGTGCGACTCGATCCTCGTTCTCGCCGGCGGCCGAACCGTCGTCGAGGACACACCGGCCGGGCTGATCTCAGCCGAGGCCGAACGAACGGGCCGCGCGGCGACCCTCCACGACGTCTTCATGACCCACACCGGCCGCTCGCTCGACGACGACGTCGAGGACGCGGCCGACGACGACTCCGAATGAAAGGAGGTGAGAACGAGATGTTCAGTTCTGTGAACGACCAGCTTCGACTGGTCAAGGCGATCCGCGCGGAACAGATCGAGCAGGCGGCCATCGGCCGCCGGTTCGAGACCCCCGCGCCGTCGATCCGACGTGCCATCGGCACCCGGATCGTCCGCTTCGGCGCCCGCCTGGCGGGTGAGCCGTCGTACAGCCTGGTCCGGTCGCGGTGAGCGACCGGGCCACGGCCCACACCCGGAGAACCCCGATGATGACCCTCGGTCACGAGCTCAAGGCGTCATACGCCTTCATCGAGCGCAACTTCTTCCTGACGCGACGCTACTGGGGCTGGGAGGTTGCCTTCCTGGTCTACTCCGTGGCGGGCGCGCTGAGCATCTCGTTGATCGGGGCGGACCAGGGCAGCCCGCGCCTGATCCTGCTTCTGATGGTCGGTGCGATCTTCTGGAACTACCTCTCGGTCGTCTTCAGCTGGATCGCCGAGACGATCAGCGTTGAGCGCTGGGAGGGCACCCTCGAGTACACGATGATGGCCCCGATCCACCGCTCATCGCAGCTCCTGGGCTCGGTCCTGTACGCGATGGTCTACGGGCTGATCCACACGGCCGTGATCCTCGTCGTCCTCGTCCTGTTCTTCCCCCAGCTCGACGTCACCGGGGCGAACCCGGTCACGGTCGTCGCGTTCATGCTCCTCGGCTCGTTCAGCTTCATCGGAATCGGGATGATCGCCGCGATTCTGCCCCTCCTGTACGTGGAGCGCGGAGCCCAGATGACGTTCGTGCTCCAGTCCGTTCTGCTGCTCGTCAGCGGCGTCTACTACTCCGTCGACGTCCTGCCCGGCTGGATGCAGGTCCTGTCGCGCCTGTCGCCGGCGACCTACGTCCTCGACGGGGTCCGCAAGGGCCTGATCGACGGTGCTCCGGTCACGGCCCTGCTGGGCAACGTCTGGCCGTTGGTCGTGATGGGCGTGTTCTTCATTCCGTTCGGGTTGTGGGCGTTCAACCGGGCCGAGCGCTACGCCAAGCGGACCGGCAAGCTGAAGCGGGTAGGCTGACCCGTGGCCGACGCTCCCCGCGACACGACCCTCGACGCCTTCGGCTGGACGCCGGAGCTGGCGCTCGCCCACGCGCCCCAGGCGGAGCTCGGCCGGGAGCCGGCCCGGGTCGTCGCCGAGGATCGCGGTCGGTACCAGGTCGTCGCTGCCGCCGGCGAGTTGCCGGCGGCCATCAGCGGCCGCTTCCGGCACGAGGCGGCGAACGACCCAAGCGCCTACCCGGCGGTCGGCGATTGGGTCGCGGTCGAGCGGGCCGCGAACGGCGACACGACGATCCACGCCCTCCTCCCCCGCCGGACGGCCCTGATCCGCCAGGCGTCGGGCAAGCGGACGCAGGCCCAGGTCGTCGGGGCCAATCTCGACACCGTGTTCGTCGTCGCCTCGCTGAACGCCGACCTGAACCTCCGCCGTCTCGAGCGCTACGTCGCTGCGGCCTGGGAGAGTGGGGCCGAGCCGATCGTCCTCCTGTCGAAAGCCGATCTCGGCGGCGACGTCGACGCGACCCTCCTGGCCGTCGAGGCAGTCGCCGCCGGCGCCGCGGTCGTGGTCGTCAGCTCGTTCGACGGGCGTGGGGTCGACGAGGTCCGGGAGCGGATCCCCGCCGGCCGGACGGTCGCCTTCGTCGGCTCGTCCGGGGTCGGCAAATCGACCCTGCTGAACACGCTGGCCGGCGAGGATCGGGCGCTCGTTCGTGAGGTTCGGGCCGACGACGCCCGCGGCCGCCATACGACCACCCGCCGCCAGCTCCATCTCCTGCCCGAAGGCGGGCTGATCCTCGACACCCCGGGCATGCGCGAGCTGTCGCTCTGGGACGCGGACGGGCTCGACCAGTCGTTCACCGACATCGACGAGATTGTCGAGCGCTGCCGGTTCGGCAACTGCAGCCACAACGGGGAGCCCGGCTGCGCGATCGCGGCTGCCCTGGCCGATGGCAGCCTCGGCGCGGACCGCCTCGAGAGCTGGCAGAAGCTCGTCCGCGAGACCGCCCACCACGCGCGACGCGTCGACGCCCTCGCCCGGGCCGAGGAAAAGCGGAAGTGGAAAGCGATCGGCAAGTCGGTCACGAAGGACATGGACACGAAGTACGGACCGGGAGGCTGGTGATGACGACCAACGACACGCTGACGGCTCCGCTTCCGGTCGGGCCGGCCCGTCTCCAGCTGTGCACCAACCTCGACGCGATCCTGCCCGACCTGTGGGCCGCCCAGGATGCGGGCCGGGTGGTCGATGGCGAGATCGAACGCCACAGCTTCCAGGGCTTCGTCAACTATTACCGCCACCTCGAGCGCTGCGATCCGGCACGCGATCTCGTCGTCGCCGAGATCGATGGCCAGCTGGTCGCCTATGCCCGGGTCGAGTGGAACGATTCGAACGACGACGAGCGCTGGTACGAGGGCGTCGGCGTCGTCCATCCCGACTGGCGACGGCGCGGAATCGGGACCCAGCTGCTCGCCTGGACGGAGCAGCGCCGGAACGAGATGGCCGCCGCCCAGGCCACGGCGGGCGAAACGATGGACCGCGTCCGAGCCCTGACCACGTACACGTTCGACGGCGACCTGGGCGCGAAGGTCCTGCTCGAGGGGGCAGGCTACACGGCGTTCCGGCGGTTCGCGTCCATGGAGCGACCGGATCTCGACGACCTGCCGCTGGCGCCCCTGCCCGACGGGCTCGAGATCCGGCCGATCGGTCGGGACCGGGCCGCGATGCGCCGTGTGTTCGACGCGGACACCGAGGCGTTCCGCGATCACTTCGGCTGGACCGAGGGCTCCGACGAGAAGTTCGAACAGTTCATCGGCGACGACGACGTTGACCCCGCCCTGTGGCTGGTCGCATTCGACGGCGACGAGGTCGCGGGCGCGGTCTTGAACGGGATCCACGTGGACGGCGACGGGGCGCGCACGGGCTGGCTCGACTCGATCTTCACCCGCCGGCCGTGGCGCCAACGCGGCCTTGCCCGGGCGCTGATCGCCCGGAGCCTGGCCCTGCTCCACGATCAGGGCCTGTCCGGGGCGCGGCTCGGCGTCGATCTCGCGAACTCCAACCAGGCGCTCGCCCTCTACGAGTCGTGCGGCTTCCGGACCGTTTCGAGCGGAACCGCCTACCGCAAGCCCCTGTCCGAGCCGCGGGCCGGCCATCCAGGGGAGGCACCCTCGTGATCGATGTCAGGATCCAGCTGCCCGACGCACCCGCAATCCCGGGGCTCCGCTTCCGGATGTTCGAACCGGGCCGCGATGACGAGCGGCTCGTCGACCTGATCCGCGCGGCGAACACCGCGGACGGCGTGGAGTACATCCCGACGGTCGAGAACCTCCACGCCGAGCACGAGAACGGGGGCGAGTTCGACCCGCGTCGCGACCTGCTCCTGGCCGAGGTCGAGGGTGAGCTCGTCGGGGCGACCAAGACGACCGTCCGGACGCGCGATGGGATCGGCGTCCACCAGGTCGAGGGCTGGGTCCGACCGGCGTGGCGCCGACGGGGTCTCGGCCGCGCTCTCCTGGACTGGACCGAGCGCCGGGCGATCGAGGTCGCCCGGGTGGACGGCCGGCCAGCCGAGCGCGCCCTGAGCTCGTGGCCCGACGAAGACCAGGTCGGGGCGACCACGCTCTACGCCGGCGCGGGGTACGGAATCGTCCGGTACGGGTTCCAGATGGTTCGTGACCTCGCCGAACCGATCGCCGACGCCGCCCTGCCGGACGGCCTCGAGATCCGGCCCGTGACCGAACGCGAGCACCGCTGGATCTGGGACGCCGACACCGAGGCCTTCCGGGATCACTGGAACGCAGGCGAGCGGACGGAGTCGGACTACGAGTCGTGGTTCGCCACACCCGAGCTCGACACCAGCCTGTGGCGGGTGGCATGGGACGGCGACGAGGTCGCGGGCTCCGTGATGTCGTTCATCTGGGCCGCCGAGAACGAGGCGCTCGGCCTCAGTCGCGGCTGGCTCGAGCACGTCAGCGTCCGCCGTCCGTGGCGCAACCGCGGCCTCGCGTCGGCGCTGATCGCGGACTCGCTCCAGGCGCTTCGTGGGGCCGGGCTGGCCGAGGCGGCGCTCGGCGTCGACGCGGAGAATCTCTCGGGCGCGCTCCGCGTGTACGAGGCGCAGGGCTTCCGCCGGTCACGGACGGGCGTGTCGTACCGCAAGGACTTCATGATCGAGTAGGAGCGGCGCGACCCGGCGGGATCCCCGCCGCCCGATCGGGCGGTGGCGACAAGCAGGCGCGCCCGCCTGAGCAGCTGCAGACCCCTTTGGCAGTCGCGGTGGGGACACAGACTGAGTCAGGGGCTTGTCGTCCGCTCCCAGAGTCCGTATGCGGATGCCGGCACTCTCCGTCACGTGGTTCGTGCGGCACAGCCCAAAATGAAGCTCGGGTCCGGGTCGCTCTGCGGCGCTGCGCCACAGCGACGACCTCCAGTTCGGATGAGGAGCCGTCCGTGGCGATGAGGACTCTGGCCGCGCGGAACCGAGAACGACCCGCGTAGGCAAGCGTCAGTTCACTCTCGACGGGCGAAACGACGTTCGCCGCTCATTGCCGACGTATCGCCGGTCAGCGGTGGTGTCCCTGCCGCACGCGCCTGACAGGCGCAATGTTTCTGTCAGGAGCCGTTTCACAACAGATCCCTCGTGGACGGGCGACCAGATCGCAGGGGATGTCGATTGGGGGTAGCCCCATGAGGCGTTCGTGACGGAAGTGCGCCTGACAGGCGCAGTGCGCCCGTGGGACGCGCACGGTACCGAGGCGGGCGGACTCAGCCGAGCAGCCGGCCGCTCGAGCGGACCATCTCCAGCCACGGCAGCTCGCTCCCGATCGTCGTCGTCCGGCCATGCCCGGGCAGAACGCCCAGGACCGGCTCCAGCCCGGCCAGTCGGCCGAGCGACTCGACCATCGCCTCGGCCGATCCGCCCGGCAGGTCGATCCGACCCCAGCCGCCCGCGAACAGAGTGTCGCCGCTGAACAGGAGCCCCTCATCCGGCGCCCAGAGGCAGACCGAGCCCGGGGTGTGGCCGGGCGTGTGGAGGACGACCAGTCGAATGTCACCGAACCGGATCTCGCCGCCTTCGGCCAGGTCAACCGCCGGCACCGACGGCGGGATCTCGAACGGAGCGAACAGCGGCGCGGGTGCGAGCAGACCCGGCCGGTCGAGGGCATGGACCGCGATCTCCGCCCCGGTCGCACCGGCGACCGCGGCGTTGTCGCCGATGTGGTCCCAGTGGTTGTGGGTCGAGATGATCAGCTTCAGCGTCCAGTCGCGCGCCGCCAGCTCCTCGGCGATCCAGGCCAGCGACGGGATGGCGGTGTCGATCGCGATCGCCTCGCGGGTCCGCTCGTCGGCCAGCACGTGAACGTTGGTCAGAACCGGCCCGACGACCCGGCTGATCCGCTCCATCCGCCGTCCGCCCGTCAGTCCAACAGGGCGTCGGCGTCGGACTCGGTGAAGACCGGCAGCCGGAACGAGAACGAGGCACCGCCCGTCGGCCGGTTGGCGGCCGCGACCCGACCGCCCGCCGCCTCGACCAGCGCCCGGACGACGAACAGACCGATCCCGGCGCCCTGGGCGCGACGCTTCGCGTCGTCGGTCCGATAAAAGAGCTCGAACAGGCGCTCCGTGTCCAGGTCCGGCAGCCCCGGACCCTCGTCGGTCACCTCGACCTCGACGAACTCGTCCGCTCGTCGGACCGCGATCGTCACGGTTCCGTCGGCGACGCCATATTTCAGCGCGTTCGAGATCAGGTTGCGCAGGACGAGCTCGACCGAGCCCTCGTCGCTCGTCACCGGCGGCAGTCCGGGCTCGACCTCGAGCTCGATCGTCGCCTGCGCCCAGCGCCGGCGCTTGTCTGCGACGATCCGGCTCAGGATCGGCCGGATGAGCACCGGGTCGCGACCGCCGAGGGCCACGTGGCGCTCGGCCCGGGCGAGGACGAGCAGGTTCTCGACGAGTCGCTCGAGGCGCTCGCTCTCGGTCACGATGTCGTCGATGATCTCGCGCCGGGTCGCCTCGTCGACGTGCTCGCGACGGAGGACCTGGCTGCCACCGTAGATCGCGGTCACCGGCGTCCGGAGCTCGTGGCTGAGCATCCCCACGAACACGTCGCGCAGCTCGTCAACCTGCTTGCGCTCGGTGACGTCGATGACGACGCCGATCGAGCGCAGCGCTCGGCGGTCCACGCCCGGCGCGGGGTCGTTGAAGTACGTCTGACCATGGGTCGAGACCCAGCGGACGACCCCGTCGGGCCGGATCATCCGGTACTCCAGGTCGAACGAGCCGTCGCTCTCCGGTTCCTGGGCCGCCGCGAAACGCTCGAGGGTCTCCTGGCGGTCGTCCGGATGAATCGCCGCGTCCTCGGGCGTGGCCGCCTCACCGGCGGTGCCGAGGATCTCGTGCAACTCGGGCGACCAGTACATGCCGCCGCGCTCGAGGTCGTAGTCGTACAGGCCGAAGCCGCCGACCTCGGCCGCCAGGCGGAGCCGCTCCTCGCGGGTCCGGACCGCTTCCTCCTGCGCCCTGCGGGCCGTGATGTCCATGCCGATCCCGTACAGGAACGTGGGCAGCCCGTCGGTGTACGTGGCCCGGCCGCGGCCCTCCATCCAGCGCCATGAGCCGTCGGCATGGTGGAACCTGAACTCGATCACGTAGTCCTGGCCGCTCGCGATCGCCTGCTCGACAGCGTCGTCGATCGCGGGCCGGTCGTCGTCATGGACAAGGTCGAGGAACGAGAACCGATCCCCGGAGAAGCTGCCCGGCGGCAGTCCGAAGAGGTCCTCGAGCTCGGGGCTCCAGGTCACCTCCTCCGAGGTCAGGTCGCGCTGCCACCAGCCGATCTGGCCGCCGCGCATCGCGAGGGCCAGGGCCGACTGGGTCCGGCGGAGGCGCTCCTCGGCCTCGCGGACGGCGTGGATGTCGGTCGCGGTGCCGAACCACAGGATCCGGTCCGAGCCGGGGCGGGTCATCGCGATCCCCCGGCTGAGGTGCCAGCGGTAGGAGCCGTCGACCATCACGAGTCGGTGCTCGTGCTCGTACTCCGTGCCCGCGGCCAGGGCCGCCGACCATGCCGCGGCCGTGGCCGCGAGATCGTCGGGATGGACCAGGGCCTCCCAGCGCCAGTCGTCACCCGTCGGCCCGCGGGCGGAACCGTAGGCTTCGATCCGACCGCTGTAGTCGAGGACGACGCCATCGGGCGTGGCCACCCAGACCAGATGCGGAACGGCATCGGCGAGCCCGCCGAGGAGGTCCGACGCAGCCGGTTCAGCGTCCCGTGCTTCGTGATCTGTCACTCGGAGGGCCGACGACTCATCAGAAACCGTCCGAAGTCGAAGGCTGAGCTCCGCGAAGCCATTCGCCTGAGGATGGCGTCAAGCCTCCAACTTGGACTTCATGCAGGTGAACGTCTGGCCAATCATCTTGTTGGCCGTCCCCTCGATCAGGCGTGCGCCAAGCGAGGCGAGGCTGCCGGCGATCGCGACGTCGGCGCTCCAGTCCATCGTCGTCCCGGCGTTCGGGCCGTCGCTCAGGGTCATCGTCGCGGTCGCATCGACCGCGCTGCCGGGGGCCTGGCCGTGGGCCTTGATCAGCGCCCGATCCGGGGCGACGAGCTCGGCCATCTCCATGTTGACGACGAATCGGGCGCTGATGAAGCCGATCCCGACCTTGGCGGTCGCCTTGAAGTGAGTTGCGTCGATCACCTCGATCGACTCGACCCCGGGCCCGCACTGGCCGACCTGGTTCGGGTCGATGACGAAGGCCCAGACCTTGTCACGGGGGGCCGCGATGTCGACGGTTCCGGCGAACTTCATGCGCGACCTCCGGCGGGGTGAGGAGCCGGTCGGCCCGGCGTGGTGCTGAGCGGCACGCCCGGCCGATCAGGCCTCGGATGATACCGGCGGATCCGATTCGGCGGCTGCCATGCCGGCCGTTCCCGATGCGGCCAGGAACGCTGCCGGGTCCTTGATGAACCGCGTCCGACAGCCGATCGAGCAGAAGGCGTAGACCGTCCCGTCGTGCTCGGCGAGGTGGCGGGCGGTGGACCGATCGACGGTCATCCCGCAGACCGGGTCGATCAGGACGATGTCGTCGACGATGGGCTGGATCGGCGTGACCGGCGTGCCGCCGGGCAACCCGGCGAGGGTTGCCGGACCGGGCGCGGCCACGAAGTCGGCCCGACCGCGCCGGACCTGGACGAGCTCGGTCAGGATCGAGAGCGCGATCTCCTCGGCGGTCTCGGCACCGATGTCGAGGCCGGCCGGGGCGCGCAGGGCGGCAAGACGCTCCTCCGCGAGGCCGGTCTCGTCGCGCAGCCACTGGCGGACGACGGTGGCCCGGGTCGGCGAGGCGACGAGCCCGACGTACGAGGCGTTGCGCCGGAGCCCGGCCGCGAGCGCCTCCTCGTCCCACTGGCCCTGGGTCGCAACGACGATATACGGGCTTGCTTCGGGCTCGACCCGGCCGAGGGCTGTCTCTTGGCTGACGGTCTCCGCGGCCGGGAAGTCCTCGGCGACGGCGAACGGGTCGAACAGCGTGACGCGCCAGCCGGCCGTCCGACCGAGCTGGGCGAGGGCGCCAGCGATCGGGGTCGTGCCGGCGATCCACAGGAGCGGGGCGGGCAGATGCGGTTCCACGTAGATCTCCAGGGTCCCGCCCGAGTGGCAGGTCATGACGAGCTCGATGACGCCATCGGCGCGGCGGCCCTCGGCCGGGCCGTCCTTCGAGAGTCGGAGCAGGCGGGGCTGGCCGTCGCTGATCGCGTGAAGCGACTCACGGACGACGACCGGCTGGGCACAACTGCCGCCGACCCAGCCCTCGATCGTGCCGTCGGGGTGGACGATCCCCGACGCGCCGGGCCGGGCGGACGTGGGACGAGCCACGGCCACGACCGTGGCCACGACGAACGGGCGACCGGCTGCTTCCAGCTCGGCCGCCCGGATGAAGATGCTGCGGGTCACTGAATGGGTACGCGCGGCTCGCCCGGCCGGGGGGCCTAGGCGATGCCCTTCTCGTGCAGGATCGCCCAGATCTTCTGGGGCGTGATCGGAATGTCGATGTTCCGGACGCCGAGGTGCCAGAGGGCATCGACGACGGCGTTGGCGATCGCCGGCGGGGCGCCGACCGTGGCCGACTCCCCGACTCCCTTGGCCCCGATCGGGTGGTGGGGCGACGGGGTCACCGTCTTCTCGAGCTCCCACGCCGGGGTCTCGAGGGCGGTCGGCAGGAGGTAATCCATGAACGTGCCGGCCAGGTTGTTGCCGTTCTCGTCGTAGGTGATGGCCTCGTACAGGGCCGGGGCGAGACCCATCGTCAGGCCGCCGTGGATCTGGCCGTCCACGATCATCGGGTTGATGATGTTGCCGCAGTCGTCGACCGCCACGAAGCGCCGGACCGAGACGACGCCGGTCGCCTTGTCGATGTCGACGACGCAGATGTACGAGCCGAACGGGAACGTCAGGTTCGGCGGGTCGTAGTAGTTGACCGCCTCGAGCCCGGGCTCCATCCCCTGGGGATGGTTGGTGTAGGCCGCGAAGGCGATCTCCTGGATCGTCTTGAAGCGATCGGGCGAGCCCTTGACGCTCCACTTGCCGTTCGTCCACTCGAGGTCGTCGGCGCTCGCTTCGAGGAGATGGGCTGCCAGGTGACGAGCCTTCTCCTTGATCTTTCGAGCGGCCATCGCGGCCGCCGCTCCGGCGACCGGCGTGGATCGCGACGCGTACGTCCCGAGCCCGTAGGGCGCGGTGTCCGTGTCGCCGTACTCGATCTTGATGTCGCCGACCGGGAAACCGAGCTCCTCGGCGATGATCTGGGCGAACGTGGTCTCGTGGCCCTGGCCCTGGGTCTGGACGCCGATCCGGGCGAGGACCTTGCCAGTCGGGTGGACCCGGATCTCGCACGAGTCGAACATCTTCAGACCGAGGATGTCGAAGTCGTGGGACGGCCCCGCGCCGACGATCTCGGTGAAGCTGCTGATGCCGATCCCCATGAGCTCGCCGCGCTCGCGCTTCTCGAGCTGCTCCTTGCGCAGACCGGCGTAGTCGATCATGTCGAGCGCCTTCTGGAGCGCCGGCGCGTAATCGCCCGAGTCGTACTCCCAGCCCGTCGGCGTCTTGTACGGGAACTGGTCCTTCCGGATGAAGTTCTCCATCCGGAGCTGCGCCGGATCCTTGCCGATCTGGTGGGCGAGGATGTCGACCATCCGCTCGATGGCATGGACCGCCTCGGTCACCCGGAACGAGCAGCGGTAGGCGACGCCGCCAGGCGGCTTGTTCGTGTAGACCCCGTCGACCTCGACGAACGCCTTGTCGAAGTCGTAGGAACCCGTGATCACGTTGAACAGGCCGGCCGGGAACTTCGACGGGTCGGCCGCGGCGTCGGTGTAGCCGTGGTCGGCGATCGTCTTGACCTTGAGCGACTGGATCTTGCCGTCCTTGGTGGCGCCGAGCTCGGCACTGATGTGGTAGTCGCGAGCGAAGGAATCCGCCTGGAGGTTCTCCGAGCGATCCTCGATCCACTTGACAGGCTTGCCGATGAGGAACGACGCCGCGACCGCGAGCACGTAGCCCGGGTAAACCGGGACCTTGCCGCCGAACCCGCCGCCGATGTCGTGGGTCTTGACCCGGATGTTCTGCTCGGAGATCGGCAGACCGGCGCCGGCCGCGACGAGGGCCAGGACGGTCCGGATCGCATGCGGCGCCTGGCTCGTGATGTGGAGCGTCAGCTGCTGGCGGACCGGGTCCCAGTCGGCGACGCAACCGCACGTCTCGATCGACGCGACGTGGATCCGGGGGATGTAGATGTCCTCGGTGACGCGGACCTCGGATGCCTCCATCGCGGCGTCGGCCGCCGCCCGATCCCCCGACTCCCAGTGCCAGATGCGGTTGGTCTGCTTGTCGGCGGCACGATCGGGGCGGAGGACCATCGCCCCCTCCTCGAGCGCCTTGAACGGATCGACGATGACCTCGAGCGGCTCGTAGTCGACGAGGACCGCCGCGGCTCCGTCGGCCGCCGCGTACTTCGAGGTCGCGATGACCGCCGCGACCTCCTGGCTCTGGTACATCACCGTGTCGGTCGGCAGGACCATCTGCATGTCGCCGGCCAGCGTCGGCATCCAGTGGAGCTTGTAGCCCTCGAGGTCCTTGCCGGTGATCACGGCGAGAACGCCCGGGATCTTCAAGGCCTCCGACGCGTCGATGCTCTTGATCGTGGCATGGGCATACGGGCTCCGGGCGATGTCCAGCCAGAGCATCCCGGGCAGGACGAGATCCTCGATGTACTCGCCGGCGCCGCGGATGAAGCGAGGATCCTCCTTGCGCTTGACCGAGTGGCCCATGCCCCCGATCTCGGGGGTCGTCTGGAGCGTGCGCTCTTCGGTTGTCATGTTGTGGCTCTCCCGCTCAACCGGCCGCGGCCGGTTCGGCCGAGACTTCCTGGCCGCTGACCGTCTCCGCCGCGACGACCGGCGCCGTCTCGTCCGCATCGAGCGTCCCGGCGACCTGCTGGATCGATTTCACGATGTTCACGTAGCCGGTGCAGCGGCAGAGGTTGCCGGCGATCCCCTCGCGGATCTCGTGCTCGGTCGGCTTCGGGTTCTGCTCGAGGAGCCAGGCCGCCTGCATGATCATGCCCGGCGTGCAGAACCCGCACTGGAGGCCGTGCTGGTCCCAGAAGGCCTGCTGGAGCGGATGGAGGGTTGCGCCGTCGGCCATGCCCTCGATCGTCTTCAACGCACGGCCGTCAGCCTGGACGGCGAGCATCGTGCACGACTTGGCGCTCTCGCCGTCGACGTGGATCGTGCACGCGCCGCAGTTGCTCGTGTCGCACCCGACGTGGGTCCCGGTCAGGCCGAAGACCTCGCGCAGGAGATGGACAAGGAGGAGACGCGGCTCGACGTCGGCCTCGCGGGCCTCGCCGTTGACCGAAAGGGCAATGTGCTGGGTGGTCATCGGACTCGCATCTCCCCGCTCCGAGGTCCAAGGCTGAGCTCCGCGAGGCCATTGGCCTGAGGATGGGTGGTCATCGGACTCGCATCTCCCCGCTCCGAGGTCCAAGGCTGAGCTCCGCGAGGCCATTGGCCCGAGGATGGGTTGCGGTCACGATGCGCTCCCTCCGGTCCAGGCGAGAGCCCGCCCGACGGCCGTCCGCAGGGACCGGAGGGTCAGCTCGGCGACCATCGCCCGCTTGTAGTCGACCGGCCCGCGAACGTCGGCCGATGGCCGGCTCTGGGCCGCCGCGGCTGCGCCGGCAGCCTTGAACGTCTCTTCCGACGGGGCGGCCCCGGCCAGGATCGCTTCGGCGTCCGTCGCCGCGAACGGCGTCTCGGCGACACCCGTCACCCCGATCCCGGCCCCCCGGATCGTGCCGTCGTCGGCGAGGGTCAGGATCGCGCAGACGCCTGCGGTCGCGAAGTCGCCGGCTTTGCGCTCGAGCTTCGTATAGCCCCCGCCGACGCCCTTGCCGCGACGCGGGATCCGGATCTCGACGAGGACCTCGGTCGCGGTGATCGCGGTCGTGAACGTGTCGAGGAAGAACTCGCGGGCCGGGATGACCCGGTCGCCGGCCGCGCTTCGGCAGACGATCGTGGCGTTGCCGGCGAGGAGCATCGCGGGCCAGTCAGAGGCCGGGTCGGCGTGGGCGCAGGAGCCGCCGATCGTGCCCCAGTTCCGGACTTGCGGGTCGCCGATCCCGGCTGCCAGGTCGGCCAGCATCGGGTAGCGGGCGGCGATCGTCGAGTTCTCGTGGATCTGGCGATGGGTGGCCCGGCCCCCGATCCGGAGCTCGTCGTCGGTCTCGACGATCCCGTCGAGGCCGGTCACGTCACGCAGGTCGACGAGGAGGCCGGGCTGGGCGAGCCGGAGCTTGATGAGCGGGAGCAGGCTGTACCCGCCGGACAGGAGCTTTGCCTCGCCCTCGCGCTCTTCGAGGATCCTGAGAGTTGCGTCGAGATCCGGCGGCCGGATGTAGTCGAAGGGTGCCGGAATCATTGCGCGACCGTCCTCCTCCGCCCCGTTCCGAGGCGCTCACGACCCGCGACGACTCGGTCGCAGGTGGTCTGTGTCGACGATCGGGCCGGCGGA
>JBKJOK010000218.1:0-2926 GCA_046595595.1 Candidatus Limnocylindrales bacterium | reverse complement strand
CACGGCCAGACCGCTGACCAGGATCACGAGCAGGACGATCAGGTAGAAGTTGAAGACGACCGCGACCAGGATCAGCCCGAACAGGCTGATCCCCGACCACAGCAGCCACTCGTACATGTCGAGGTACGGCGCGTGCCGGTGGAGGGCCCGCGTCCGGACGTTGTAGAGGACGATCAGCCCGACAAGGAGGGCGACGGTCGCGACCCAGGTGGCCGTGTACACGTCGGGGAACAGGTGCGTGTCGAACCGCGTGAAAAGGTACTCCCAGGGAAGCAGCCGCACGTTCCATCCTCGCTGATCGGGGGGTCGGGTCCGGGTCGGGTGACGTCCGGGACCGCACCGGGCGGCGTCGCGCCACGCGCGGCTGGTCGCCGCTGACGACGGAGTATGCCACGGGCCGGGGGTATACTCGACGATGTCGAGCGTGCGCCCACTCGCGGCGTGCCCGCGTCGGAGAAGGAGATCCGGTTGCGAGCCCTGCTGTCGGTCGCGAACCGCGACGGAATCTCGGCCCTCGCCCGCGACCTGCTGGCCCTCGACATCGAGATCTTTGCCACGGACGGGACCCGCGAGCACCTCGCCGCCGACGGCATCGAGGTTCGTCCCGTCTCGGAGCTGACCGGCCTGCCGACCCTGATCGGGGGGCAGATCAAGACCTACCATCCGGCGATCTACGCGGGCATCCTCGCCCGTCGGGACATCCCGGCCCAGATGGAGGAGCTCGCCAGCCAGGGCATCGGCGCGATCGACATCGTCGTCGTCAACGTCAGCCCATTCGCCCCTGCGGTGGGCGCCCACCTCGTCCCGATCGACGAGGCGATCGAGATGATCGATGTCGGCGGCGCGGCCCTCCTCGGCGCCGCCGCCCGGAACGGGGCGGGCGTGGCCGCCGTCGGCAGCCCGGAGCACTATCCAAAGCTGCTCATCGAGCTGAAGCGCCATCACGCGGTCAGCGCGGAGCTCCGGGCCCAGCTCGCGGCCGATGCGTTCGGGGCGGTCGCCGCCTACTACGCCGAGATCGCCGCCTACCTCAACCAGATCTCGAACACGACGTTCCCGCAGCGTCTCGCGGTCGTCTTCGAGAAGGTCGACGACCTGCGCTACGGCGAGAACCCCCACCAGCGCGCCGCGTTCTATCGCGAGACGACGCACCGCAGCGGGACCCTCGCCGACGCGACCCAGATCCGGGGCGAGCGGCCGTCGTTCAACAACTACCTTGACCTCGACACCGCCTACCGGATCGTCCGCGACTTCACGGCGCCGACGGTCGCGATCGTCAAGCACACCGATCCGGTCGGGATCGCCTCGTCCGACGAGCTCGTCGAGGCCTACCGCCATGCGCTCGAGACCGACTCGGTCGCCGCGTTCGGCGGGATCGTCGGGGTCAACCGCGAGATGGACGGGGCGACCGCCCGCGAGATCGCCGCCAACTCGTACGAGGCGGTCGTTGCCCCGAGCTACAGCCAGGCCGCGCTCGGCATCCTCAAGGCCAAGGCGGGGCTCGAGATCCTCGCGGTCCCGCCCGACCCGACCGAGGGCATGCGCGACTACGGCATCGCCACCCTCGACTTCAAGCGGGTCGCCGGCGGGCTGCTCGTCGAGATCCTCGACGAGGTCGGTCTCGACCGGGGTCGCCTCCAGGTGGTGACGAAGCGGCGGCCGACGCTCGACGAGCTGAACGACCTCCTGTTCGCGTGGCGCTCGGTCTGCCACGTCCGCTCGAACGCGATTGTCCTTGCCCGGAACGGCGCCACGATCGGGATCGGGGCCGCCCAGGCCAGCCGCCAGGTGTCGGTCGAGATCGCGTTGCGCCGGGCCGGCGACCGCTCCAAGACCGCGGTCATGGCCAGCGACGCCTACTTCCCGTTCCCGGACGGGATCCAGATGGCAGCCCAGGCCGGCGTCACCGCGATCATCCAGCCGGGTGGCTCGATCCGTGACGAGATGGCGATCGAGGTCGCCGACCGCCACCACCTCGCGATGGTGTTCACGGGTCGCCGGCACTTCCGGCACTGATGGAACAGCTCCTCGCCCTTGAGATGGTCCGCGTCACCGAGGCGGCGGCGCTCGCGTCCGCGCGGTTCATGGGCCGTGGCGAGAAGGACGAGGCCGACCAGGCCGCCGTCGAGGCGATGCGCCGAACGATGGACGAGATCGAGTTCGCCGGCACGATCGTCATCGGCGAGGGCGAGCGCGACGAGGCGCCGATGCTCTGGATCGGCGAGCGGGTCGGGCGGCGGACCCCGAAGGGCGTCGAGGACAACCCCGAGATCGACATCGCGGTGGACCCGCTCGAGGGCACGAACCTCGTGGCCCACGGCCAGGCCGGCGCAATCACGGTCCTCGCGGCATCGGAGAAGGGCGGCCTGATCCACGCCCCCGACACGTACCTCGAGAAGCTCTGCGTGGGCCCGGTCGCGGCCGGCAAAGTCGACATTCGCGACAGCCCGACCGAGAACCTTCGGCGGATCGCCGCCGCGCTCGGCCGGAACGTGGCCGACATCACGGTCGTGATCCTCGAGCGACCACGCCACGAGGCGCTGATCGCCGAGGTCCGCGCGGCCGGGGCCAGGATCCAGCTGATCAGCGACGGCGATCTGTCCGCGGCGATCTCGACGGCCGTCTCGGGGACCGGCGTCCACGCGGTGATGGGCATCGGCGGGGCGCCGGAGGGGGTCATCACCGCGGCGGCGCTGCGCTGCCTCGGCGGCGAGATCCAGGCCCGCTTCCGCTACCGCAGCGACGAGGAGCGGGCTCGTGGCGCCGGGATGGGTCACGGCGACGAGGACCGGGTCTACCACACCGAGGACCTGGCGCCGGGCGAGAACCTCGTCTTCTCGGCGACCGGCGTGACCGCCGGCGATCTGCTCGAGGGCGTTCGCTTCTTCGGCGGCGGGGCGCGAACCCATTCGCTCGTGATGGGCTA
>JBKJOK010000203.1:0-6762 GCA_046595595.1 Candidatus Limnocylindrales bacterium | reverse complement strand
CCCCGACGCCGTGGCCGACACGATCATCCCGGCCCGCTACAACGACCTCGACCTGCTCCGCCGCCTGTTCGAGGAGCACGGCCACGACATCGCCGCGGTGATCGTCGAGCCGGTTCTCGGCAACGCCCAGGGGATCATGCCCCAGGCGGGCTTCCACGCCGCGATGCGGGCGATGACCAGGGAATTCGGCATCCTGCTGATCTTCGACGAGGTCAAGACCGGCTTCCGCTTCGCTCGTGGGGGTGCCGCCGAGTACTTCGGGATCACGCCGGACCTCGCGACCTTTGCCAAGGCGATGGGCAACGGCTATCCCGCGGCGGCCTTCGGCGGCTCGCGCGAGGTGATGAGCGTCCTGCCCGACAAGGTCAGCCACGGCGGCACCTACGCCGGCAACCGGGTGGCCGCCGCGGCGGCCGTGAAGACGCTCGAGATCATCCGCGACACGAACGCGCTCGAGACGATCCACGCCACGGGTCGACGCGTCCAGGACGGCCTCAAGGAGGTCCTCAACCCGACCGGGATCCCATACCTGTTCACCGGCCATCCGTCGATGTTCGGGATCATGTTCACCGAGGAAGTCCCGACCGAGTACCGCGACTGGGCCAAGTCGGACCACGAGCTGTACGACGCGGTCGCCCTCGGCATGCTCGCCCGCGGCGCGATGCCCGAGCCGGACAGCCGCGAGCCGTGGTTCATGTGCGAGGCGCACAGCCAGGGCGACACGGTCGACCAGGTCGTCACGATCTTCGAGGAATCACTTCATGCGGCGCTCGACGGGCGCGCCCGCGGAGAGGTTGCCGAGGCCGGCCACGGCGCCATGAGTCATCCGGTCGCCGGCTGACGCCGACGGCCGAGCGCTCCCGTCACCCAGGCAGTACCCGCCGGCGTCGCCCGGCATCGAGACGAGGGACAACAGATCGATGGTCCTCGACGGTAACGCAGTCCGCTCGGTTGACCGGGCGGCCGCTCTCCTCCTCGCCCTGGGCGATTCCGCGGGCGAGGCCGGCGTGACCGAGCTCGCCCGGCGGCTCGGCCTTCACAAGTCGACCGCGTCGCGACTCCTCGCGACCCTTCAGAAGCGAGGCCTCGTCGAACAGGACGGGGAGACCGGCAAGTACCGCCTCGGACTCGTGATCATCCGGCTCGCGGAACGGGCCGAGCGGACGCTCGACCTGCGCGGGATCGCGATGCCCGAGCTCGAGCGCCTGGCCCGCCTGACCCACGAGACCACCGGCCTCGGGATCCTCGACGGCGACGCGCTCCTGACCGTGGCCCAGGCCGACGGCCCGAACCTGATCGCGGTCGGCGACTGGACCGGGCGGGCGACGCCGCTTCATTGCGTCGCGTCCGGCAAGGTCCTGATGTCGTCGGTGGCCGAGCGGGAGGTCCTCCGGATCGTTCGGCGCGGCCTCGTCAGCTACACGGAACGGACGATCACCGAGCTCGAGCCGCTGCTCGAGGAGCTGGCCCGGATCCGGCGGCGCGGCTACGCGACCGCCCTCGGCGAGTTCGAGATGGGCCTGAACGCGGTTTCCGCCCCGGTCCACGACGCCCGCGGCAACGTGATCGCCGCGGTCGACATCTGGGGCCCGGCCTTCCGCCTGACCCCCCGCCGGATCCCCGAGCTCGCCGCCCAGGCCCGTGAGGCCGCGGCCGCGATCTCGGTCCGTCTCGGCGGCACCGGGACCGCGACGGCCGCCCAGCCGACGCTCGCCCAGGCCCTGTCGAACTCGTCGATCGCCGCCAGCGAGCCGGCGCCGCTTGCACCGTCGAAGATTCCGGCGGGCGGCGTGGCCGGGCTGCCGGCCGAGGTTGCCGCCGCGTCCTGAGTTTCGCCCTGTCCCGAGATCGCCGGGAGTGCCGAGCCCGTCGAAGCACGTGTCGTTCGACGGGACACGTTGTTTCCGGCTTCGTCGCCCGGGGCGCTCGCGAGCCTGACCGGAAGCCGTCCGTGCCTCCCCGCTACCATCGGGCGTGATGGACTTCAGCAAGCCGCCCCTCAGCACGGTCCTCGACGTCCTGCGGACCAACGGCCTTCGGGTCCTGGTCATCGTGATCGTCGCCGTGATCGCTCTGCGGATCACGACCGTCCTCGTCCACGGAATCGTCAAGGCCCTGCTCGATCGCGAGGCGACCGAGGGCACGGCCCAGGAGCTGTCGGCGATCGAGGTCCAGAAGCGGATGGACACCCTCGACGAGCTGATGTCGCGGGTCATCCGGGCGTTCGTCGTGATGATCGCGTTCATCATGATCCTCGGCGCCCTGGACCTCGACATCGGTCCGGCCGTGGCCGGACTCGGCGTGGTCGGCATCGCCGTCGGCTTCGGTGCCCAGAGCCTCGTCCGCGACTACCTCAACGGCGCCCTGATCCTGATCGAAAACCAGTACAGCAAGGGCGACGTCGTCTCGATCGCCGGGGTCAGCGGCGCGGTCGAGGACTTCAGCCTCCGGCGCACGACCCTGCGCGACCTCGACGGGATCGTCCATACGGTCCCGAATGGGGAGGTCAAGGTCGCGTCGAACCGGACCCGGACGTGGGCCCGGATCAACCAGAACGTCACGGTCGCGTTCGGGACCGACATCGACAAGGCGATCCAGGTGGTCGAGGAGCTCGGACAATCGATGGCCGCCGACCCGCTCTGGAAGCGCCGGATCCTCGAGCCGCCGCGGGTCGAGCGGGTCGAGTCGATCGAGGAGCGCGGAGTCACCCTCAAGATCCTCGGCACGGTCCGGGCGTCCGAGCAGTGGGCGGCCGGCGGCGAGTTCCGGAAGCTCCTCCTCGAGGCGTTCGCTCGCCACGGGATCCGGCTGCCCCGCCCGCCGCAGGTCTTCGTCGCCCAGTCCGAGGCAACGGAGGGCATCCAGATCGGCCCCGCGCCGACCCAGGACGACCTCGCCGACGAGTGAGTCGCGATCCGGAACCCGGACCGGCCCAGCTGTCGCCCGCGTAGAATGACCGCTCCAGCCCGATCGTCCGTGCACGCCCGACCACCGGCAGGAGCAGCCACGTGAGCGTCGACCAGCGTCCCGAGATCGAGAACCTCCTCCTCGAGGAGCGCCTGTTCCCGCCCGATCCGGAGTTCGCTGCCCAGGCCAACGCCCAGCAGTCGCTGTACGAGGAGGCGGCCCGCGATCCGGAGGCTTTCTGGGCCAAGATCGCCCGCGAGACCGTGACCTGGAACGTGCCGTTCGAGACCACCCTTGAGTGGGACCTCCCGTTCGCGAAGTGGTTCGTCGGCGGCAAGCTCAACATGAGCGAGAACTGCGTCGACCGCCACGTCGCCAACGGGCTTGCCGATAGGGTCGCCTACCACTGGGTCGGCGAGCCGGGCGACACTCGGACGATCACCTTCGGCGATCTCCACCGCGAGGTCCAGAAGGCGGCCAACGCCTTGCTCGAGCTCGGCATCCGGACCGGCGACCGAGTGGCGATCTACATGCCGATGATCCCGGAGCTGCCGATCGCGATGCTGGCCTGTGCCCGGATCGGCGCACCGCACACGGTCGTCTTCGCCGGCTTCTCCGCCGAGGCCCTGAGCGGTCGGATCGACGACTCCCAGGCGAAGCTCGTGATCACCGCCGACGGCAGCTACCGGCGCGGCAAGGCAATGCCGCTCAAGCAGGCCGTGGACGATGCCGTCGCCGCGAGCCCGACCGTCGAGCACGTGCTGGTGGTCCGTCGTCTGGGCGACGCGGTCGATGGCGGCACCCCGTTGACCGAGGGCCGCGACGTCTGGTGGCACGACATCGTCGAGCGCCAGTCGGCGGACTGTCCGCCCGTCCCGCTCGACAGCGAGCACATGCTCTACCTGCTCTACACGTCGGGCTCGACCGCCAAGCCGAAGGGGATCACCCACACGACGGCGGGCTACCTCGTCGGCACGTCGTACAGCCACAGGCAGATCTTCGACATCAAGCCCGACGACGTGTACTGGTGCGCCGCCGACATCGGCTGGGTCACCGGTCACAGCTACATCGTCTATGGCCCGCTCGCCAACGCGACGACCGGGATCCTGTACGAGGGCTCGCCGGACACGCCCGCCTGGGATCGCTGGTGGCAGATCATCGAGGACTACAACGTCACGGTCCTGTACTGCGCCCCGACTGCGATCCGGGCGTTCATGAAGCAGGGCGCCGAGCACCCGGCTGGGCACGATCTCTCCAGCCTGCGCGTCCTCGGATCGGTCGGCGAGCCGATCAACCCCGAGGCCTGGATGTGGTACCGGGAGCACATCGGCGGCGGGTCGGCGCCCATCGTCGACACGTGGTGGCAGACCGAGACGGGCCAGATCCTGATCACGCCGCTGCCCGGCGTCACGACGACGAAGCCCGGCAGCGCAACCTTCCCGTTTCCCGGAATCGACGCCGACATCGTCGACGGCGAAGGCAACTCCGTGCCCAACGGAGGTGGCGGCTACCTCGTCCTGAAGCGACCGTGGCCGGCGATGCTCCGCGGCATCTACGGCGACCCGGAGCGCTACAAGGCCACGTACTGGAGCCGGTTCCCGGGGATGTACTTCGCGGGCGACGGGGCGAAGCGCGACGAGGACGGATACTTCTGGCTGCTCGGCCGGGTCGACGACGTCATGAACGTCGCGGGCCACCGCCTGTCGACCACGGAGATCGAGAGCGCGCTCGTCTCGCATCCGGCTGTCGCCGAGGCGGCCGTAGTCGGCGGCCCGGATCCCGTGACGGGCGAAGCGATCAACGCCTTCGTCATCCTCCGCCTCGGCTTCGACCCGACGCCCGAGTTGGGCGAGGAGCTGCGCAAGCACGTCGCGACGAAGATCAGCCCGATCGCCAAGCCCAAGGCGCTCATGTTCACGCCGGACCTGCCCAAGACCCGGAGCGGCAAGATCATGCGCCGTCTCCTGCGCGACATCGCCCAGGGCCGGTCCCTCGGCGACACGACGACCCTCGCCGACGCGGCGGTGGTCGAGACGATCCGCGAGAACAGCCTCAAGTCCGAGGAATGAGCCAGTGCCCCTGAACTTCCTTCGTCGCAAGCGGCCCGACGGCGAGACCGCCACGCCCGTCGCGTCGGCGTCCCGGGGCCACCTGCCGCGGACCGGCGTCGCCTTCGACGGCGTGACCGAGGAGTGGCGCCTCGTCGGCCGGATGACCGTCGAGGGTCGGCTCTCCGACGCCCTCAACAAGCGGGAGGCGATCGCGATCCACGACGTGCTTTGGGCGCCGATCGACGGCTCCGCCGCGCTGGTCGAAGCCTCCGGCCTGCGGAGCGTGGATCCGTATGACCTGATCCTGGTCCTCGCCGGCGAAGGCTCGATGCCCGAGCTCAGCGACACGGAACGGGCCGCCCATCGGGTCCACAAGGTCTCCTACGACGTGGCCCTCGAGGTGCCGCCGTTCCGGGTCGTCGGGACCGTCTATCTCCACCCCGGGTCCGAGCCGGATCGGCTCCTCGACCGCGCGACCGAGATGTTCGTGCCGGTGGTCGATGCGGTCGCGATGTTCGGGGACGTGCGGGTGGGCGACCCCGACGTCGAGACGGTCCTCGTCAACCGGTTCTACCTGCGTGGCGTCGAGCAGGTCGACAAGCGGACGGGCCTCAAGCCCCAGAAGCTGCCCGGGATGCCGTTGGGCGGCATCACCTGGCAAGACCGGTCATAGCCTCGCGCCTCTCAGGACGTCCGATGCGTGCGTTGACCGCTGCGCTCCTCGCTTCCGCATCTGCGGATGCGCTCGCTCCGGTGCTCGCGGTCGCCTTCGCCTCGGACGCCCTGCTTCGGCTTCGTTGAGGGTGACCCTCACGGCCGTCGTGTTTGATGTCGGGGAGACGATCGTCGACGAGACGCGGGCCTGGTCGGCCTGGGCGGACTGGCTGCGCATCCCACGGCTGCGGCCGGCATGCAGGCGATCTTCATCCGGCGCGGCCCGTGGGCGTGGATCCAGTCACCGGTCGATGACCCGCCCGAGGCGGCCCTCACCGTCAACAGCCTGGCGGAGCTGCCCGCCGCCCTCGGTCGAGTCGGCGGCGGTTGACGGATGGAGCCGGTCGCGCGCGCTGGGGTGGGCGCCCCTCAGGCGCGCGCAGCTTCCTTGGAGCGACCGAAGGGGAGTCGGAACCCACCGCTCCGAGCGACAGGCACCGCGACCGGGGCCTTCGCCGGCGAGAACGTCCGGACGAGTCGCTCGGCGAGCGCGTCGAAGTCCTCGGCGATTCGCTCATTTGGGTACATCTCGATGACGGTCCGGCCCTCGTTGGCGGCCCGCACGAAGAGCAATCCACCGGAGCGGATCAGGGCCAGTGCCGGCATCCCGACGGTCTTCTCCATGTCGGCGACCGAGACCCCGCTGTTGGCCCGGTTGACGACGAGCGCGAGGCGGTCCTGGATCCCCAGTTCGATCGCGACCTCGCGGAGCTGGACGGCGGCGCGCAACGCCGGCACGTCGGGCGTCACGGGGACGAGGATCCGATCGGCCTTCTCGAACATCGCCTTGTTCAGCGCGCTGTACGACGGGTGGAGGTCCACGACGATGAAGTCGTACAGCGGCCGCGACGCAGTGATCGCGTCGGCGATCCGGGCGGGCTCCAGGATCTCCACGTTGAGCGGCGACGAGGTCAACGAGACGACGGTCATCCCCGAGGTGTGAGGCGACCCGATCTCGGTCAGCGACTCGAGGTCGCCGCCCTCGGCATGGTCGCGCCAGCTGTCGGCGACGGTCCGGACCTGCTCGAGCCCGAGCGAGGTCGTGACGTGGCCGGTCACCGTGTCGGCGTCGACGAGGAGGACCTTCTGG
>JBKJOK010000061.1:0-4069 GCA_046595595.1 Candidatus Limnocylindrales bacterium | reverse complement strand
AGCCCCGATGACGACTCCGCTCGGATCCCTCGACCTCGTCGTCCGCGACGGCCGCCGGGTCACCGTCCGGCGGGTGACCCGCGAGACCGACGTGACGGTGACCGTGGACCTCGACGGCTCCGGCATGGCCGATGTCGAGACCGGGATCGGGTTCTATGACCACCTCCTCGGCTCGCTGGCGCATCACGGCCTGCTGGACCTGACGATCCGGGCCACCGGCGACCTCCAGGTCGACGACCACCACACGGTCGAGGACGTCGCACTCGTTCTGGGCGCCGCCGTCGCCGAGGCGCTCGGCGATCGGGCCGGGATCGTCCGGTTCGGCGATGCCAGCGTGCCGATGGACGAGGCCGTCGCGACTGCGATCCTCGATGTCGGCGGGCGGCCGTTCGCCGTGATCGACCTGCCGTTCCGCGGCGAGCGGGCCGGGACTCTGACCCTCCAGAACGTGGAGCACGCCCTCGAAGCATTCGCCCGCACGGCCGGCACCACGATCCACCTCCGGGGCACGGGCCGGAACGACCATCATCTCGCCGAGGCCGCGTTCAAGGCGCTCGGCCGGGCGCTGCGGGCCGCGACCGCCTCCGATCCCCGCCGGACCGGGATCGCGTCGACGAAGGGCTCGACGTGACCGACCGGCCCCGGTTCGCCGTCGTCGACTACGGTGCCGGCAACCTCGTCAGCATCGACCAGGCCCTGACCCGTGTCGGAGCCGAGGTCGTCGTAGCGCACGACCCGGCCGGCCTGTCGGGCGTTGACGCGCTCGTCGTGCCCGGCGTGGGCGCCGCCGCGCCCGCGATGGATCGTCTTCGCGCCGCCGGTCTGGTCGAGCCGATCCGCGACTGGATCGCGGCCGGCCGACCGTTCCTCGGGATCTGCCTCGGGCTCCAGCTCCTGTTCGACGGCAGCGACGAGGACGGGGCTGTGACGCTGGGCGTCGTGGCCGGTCGGACCACCCGCCTGGCCGATGCGCCGACGCTCCCCCACATCGGCTGGAACCAGGTCGAGCGGACCCGCGGCCACCCGGTGTTCGACGGGATCGGACCCGATGCCGACTTCTACTTCGTTCACTCGTACGCCGGGGCGCCACGGGACGACGCCGCCGTCCTGGCCCGGACGACGCACGGCCGCCCGTTCGTCAGCGCGATCGCCCGCGACAACGTCCTCGGTGTCCAATTTCATCCGGAACGAAGCGGCGACGATGGCCTCCGCCTGCTCGCAAACGTCGTCAATCTCGTCCGCTCCGGCAGGCTCCTCGCCCCGCCGGCGACGGTCTCCGCCTGATGCTCCGACGGCGCGTGATCCCCTGTCTGGACGTGGCCAACGGACGGGTCGTCAAGGGCACCCGATTCGTGGACCTCGTTGACGAAGGCGATCCGCCCGAGCTGGCCGAGCGCTACGCCGCCGAGGGCGCCGACGAGCTCGTCTTCCTCGACATCTCGGCCGCCCCCGAGGGCCGCGGGACGCTCCTCGACATCGTCGAGCGGACGGCCCGACGAGCGTTCATCCCGCTGACGGTCGGCGGCGGGGTCCGGAGCGTCGACGACATGCGCGACGTCCTGCGCGCCGGCGCTGACAAGGTGTCGCTCAACACGGCAGCGGTGATCGACCCGGAGCTGATCGCCGCCTGCGCCGCTCGGTTCGGGCGCCAGGCCGTCGTGGTCGCGATCGACGCCCGCCGCCGGTCCGGCGGGGCCGAGGGCTGGGAGGTCGTCGTCAAGGGCGGGCACGAGGCGACCGAGCTCGAGGCGGTCGCCTGGGCCCAGCGAGCGGTCGCGCTCGGGGCTGGCGAGCTGCTCGTGACGTCGATGGATCGCGACGGGACGCGTTCGGGCTACGACACCGAGCTGCTTCGGTCGATCGCCGACCGGGTCGAGGTGCCCGTGATCGCGTCCGGCGGCGCTGCCGGACCGGCCGACTTCGTCGCGGCCATCCGGGACGGCCACGCCGACGCGGTCCTTGCCGCCTCGATCTTCCATCGCCGGATCCATTCGATCGCCGCCGTCAAGCGGGCCATGGCCGACGCCGGACTGCCCGTCCGGCTGTTGCCGGAGGCCGCCGCGTGACGGTGCTGCCGCCCGCGACGCCGCTCCAGCCGCTCTGGGGCCCGAACGGACTCGTGCCGGCGGTCGTCCAGGATTCCGCCGACGGGAGGGTGCTGATGCTTGCGTGGATGGACGCCGAGGCGCTCGCGGTCACGCTCGAGACCGGGATCGTCCACTTCCATTCGCGCGCCCGCGACCGGCTGTGGCGCAAGGGCGAGACGTCCGGCCACGAGCTCCGCCTGCTCGATCTCGCGCTCGACTGCGACTCGGACGCGCTCCTCCTCCAGGTCGACCCGATCGGCCCGACCTGCCACCGCGAGACTCGGTCATGCTTCGACCCCATCGGCGCCCCGGCAGCGCCCACGACCCAGGGTTTCGGCTGGCTCGAGAGCCTCTGGTCGACGATCGCGTCGCGCGCCGCAGAGCATCCAGCCGGCTCCTACACGACGTCCCTGCTCGATGGCGGGGTCGATGCCGCCGGCCGCAAGGTGACCGAGGAGGCGACCGAGGTCCTGATCGCCGCCAAGGACGACGCCACGGCGGAGGTCGCCGGCACCGACCGCACCGCCACCCGCGACGCCCTCGCCGGCGAAGCGGCCGACCTGGTCTTTCACGCCCTCGTCCTGCTCGCGGAGCGCCAGGTCGCGCCGAGCGCGGTCCTCGACGTGCTGCGCGGCCGCCACCGGTAGGAAACAATCCGGGACGTTGTTCTGCACGCGCCGTTCGGGCGATCATCATGGCGTCCTCCGCACGTCGGCTGCCGCTGCCCGGCGGGTCGTCAAGCACCGATCACGAAGGCGTTGGGACCGTGAATGCCCTATCCGCGAATCGCGTCTGGGCCAACGGGACGACCTACGGCGGTTGGACGAAGGGCACGATGACGTCGAATGTCGAGATGACGAAGTCGATCACCGTTCCTGCCGGAAAGCGTGTGCGGGCAGTTCTGACGTGAGACAGTCATACGACGGGCACCATCTTCGACAAGCGTGCCCCGCGCTTCGACCGTGGACCCGAGTACTGGGGTCTCGCTTGGTACATCTACTGAAAGTCGGCGCGCTCGCCGTCGCGGCGCTGGTCGCGACGGCGTGCGGCAGCGAGGTCCCCACGACTCCATCGGTCGCTACGCCGATGCCCACCAAAGCCGCCTATACCCTGGCGCCACCGACGCCGGTCATTTCCGCAGTTGCGACGGCCGGGCCGATGGCGCCGGCCCGGCCCTATACGGCTGCCGGGATCATGGTGTATCTGGACGCGGCCCCACCCGGGTTCCCGTCCCAGCTTCGGCGACGCGAGGTCGCCGAAGCGCTGGCTGACCGTGTCTCGACGTACGACGGGCGGCCATTCCGAAACGTCTTCTTCGGCGGCTCGTGCGAGAACGAGCAGTGTGAGTTCACCCTCATGGGTCTTCCAGACTTTGCGCCAACAATGGACGACGTTGATGTCTGGTTGTTTCGGGCGGACCTCCGAACGGGCGTCGTGTCGGAAGCGGGCAGACCAGTCCTCCGGGGCCTGCCTCCTGGCCTGTCCGACGATCTTGATCGACGCGCCCGGACGCTCGAGACGAGCGGCCGTCTCCAGGGACTCAGCTTGCTCGGAGCTGAATGGTTGACGTCCCCGGCGGAGGGCGGTTACCTCCTCCGGTACGGCCGAGGACTTGAGGAGCTCGATCCCGTCTGGCTTGTCTCAATTGATGCATCCCAGGACAGCATCGTCTCGATCGCTCAGGAGTAATGCTCTACCTGGATCGCGATGGGCGTACAGGTACTCGCCGGAACGAGCGAATCGCTGATCGCGGTCCTCAGCGCCCGCGAGCGCGCCTCCCAACAGCCAGTCGCCGTTTGCCCGCCCGGACGACGAGCCACTCCCCGTCAACCGGAACGGGAACGGCGGCATCGATCGCGGTGATCCGCTCGTCGCCGATCGTCAACCCGCCCTGGGCGATCGCCCGTCGGGCCTCGCCGTTCGAGGCAAAGAGTCCCGAGGCCACCGCGAGAGCCAGCGGTCCGCCCGCGAGGTCGGCGTCG
>JBKJOK010000192.1:0-2306 GCA_046595595.1 Candidatus Limnocylindrales bacterium | reverse complement strand
AACGTCGCCATACGCGCGCCAGTTCGAGCAGATGGCCAAGAAATCAGGGCCTGCGGGCGATCGACGCTCTGATCGGCTGCGCTAACGTCATCACCAGAGGCGTATGGCAACGGAGGTGCGTCCCAAGTGACTCCACGGACAACGAGACCGAACTGACGGTCCGCTGGAGCGCCAGGGCACAACCCGGGCTCGGCCAACGATCCTGGGGCGACGCCCCTCCCTTCTCGGCCCGCCGCGACGAACAGAGTCCGGGCTGAGGCGATCAGGGTGGCGACGCCGCCGGCGGGACGTGATCCCCGATCCAGAGCGCGAACGCCAGCCGGTGCTGGGCATCGCCGCCGGATCGGCCGGGAGCACCCTTCACGACCGCATCGAGCTCCATGAGGCCGTCGATCGCGGCGATCAGCTCGGCCGGGCGCCACTTCCGGGCCTGCTCGGCCAGGCGCCGCGCCCGGAACTCATTCTTGATCCCCATCGCGAGCGCCGCCGCAGCCAGTGATTTCGCGCCGGGCATCCGGTCGAGCAGCTCGAGGAGCTCACGGATCCGGCGGTGGAGGACGACGACGACGACGGGCTCGGGCATCGACTCGGCGAGCGTGTCGAGCAGGCGCAGGGCCTTGCCCGGATCGCGCTCGGCGACGGCGTCGGCCAGCGCCCAGGCGCTGCCGGGGACCGCTTCCGCGACGAGCGCCCGGACGTCCTCGACCGAGACTGACGAGACCGACGAATCCGGCCGGTACAGGCCGAGCTTGTCGATCTCCATCGACGCCCGGCGGGTCTGATCGCGCCGCTCGGCGTCGCCCTCGCGGACAAAGCCGCCGATCCGCGTCGCCAGCTCCTTCGCGGCGCCCGGCGCCAGTCGGATCCCGCGCTCGTGGGCCTCGCTGTCGATCCAGGCCGCCAAGGCGCCCTCCTTCGGTGACTGGATCCCCTCGACCTTGCCGCCGACACCCTTGATCGCTTCGGCGAGCTTCGTCTGGGCGGGGTACTTCGCGCCGCTCTGGGACTGCTCGACGATGACCAGGGCGTTGCCGTCGGCGACGAGGCCGATGACCGCGAGCAGGGCGTCGCGATCCTCGGTCCGGACCGACAGGGCTCCCGCGTTGAGGACGACCGCGAGCGTCCCGCCGCCGAACATCACCGGCGTCGCGACCCGGCCGTGGAGCTCCGCGATCTGGGCCGCCGCGCCATTTCTGGACCCGCGCAGGAGCCAGCGCTCGAGCGGCTCGCCGCCGGCGGCCACCTGGCTCGCGAACCGCGCGATCACCCGATCGATCGTGAAGTCGTCGTCGCCGAAGACGTAGGCGGTGTTGGCCGGGGTCATCCGCTCGATGGTATCCCGCAGCCGAATGCGACGGCCGGGATCGGGAGGGGAGGACGGGCGTTTGGCGGGGCGACGCCGGCTGCGACGGCGGCGGACGCCACTCTCGGACCCGGGACGACCGAACGGGCGACCGCGCGAGCTCCCGATGTCGTGACCCGAATCGTGCCCGCCGGATCGATCGTCATCGTGACCGAGCCGTCGGTGTCGGTCCTCAGGACCCGTGCCCCCGCCGCCCCGAGGCGCTCGATCGTGGAGCGGGCCGGATGTCCGTACGAGTTGTCAGCTCCGGCCGACACGACCGCGATCCGCGGCCGGACCGCATCCAGGAAGGCCGACGTCGTGGCCGTCCCGCTCCCGTGATGGGCGACCTTCAGGATGTCGACCGTCGGCAGGCTGCGACCGCCCAGGACCGGGTCAATGTCGTCCTCGATGTCTCCGCCGAGCAGGAACCGACGGCCGGCGACCTCGCCGAGCAGAACGATCGAGACGTCGTTGATCGCCCGGCCGGCGCTCGGCGGCTCGCGCGGCACGCGACCGGGATCCGGCCACAGGACGCGCAGCCGGATGCCGTCGAGAGCGATCCGGGCGCCAGTCGCGAGCGTCCCGATCGGCGGTGCTCGATTCGCGACCAGATCGCGCGCGAACGCCGCGTAGCCCGGGCCGCGACCGCGCATCCCGCTCTCGAACACGCGCCCGATCCGGTATCGCTCCAGAAGCAGCGGCAGGCCCGCGACGTGATCCTCGTGGGGATGGGTCAGGACGAGGATGTCGATTCGACGATCCCACGGCGGCAGGCGTCGGTCCAGCTCGACGAGCAGGCGGTCGGGGTCCGGCCCCCCGTCGATGAGCATCCGTCCGCCGCGTCCGCCCTCGACGAGGATGGCATCGCCCTGGCCGACGTCGAGGACCGTGATCCGAGCAATGCCATCGGCCCGATGAGCGGCAGCCAGCCCGAGCGTGGCCACGGCGACCACGAGCGCGA
>JBKJOK010000186.1:0-3315 GCA_046595595.1 Candidatus Limnocylindrales bacterium | reverse complement strand
GCCTGCCTCGCATCGATCGGGGTGCTCCTGCTGGCCCTGACGTTCCTCCTCATCGACGTCTTCAGCCGCGGCCTGCCCTGGCTCGACCTCGACTTCGTCACCGGGGTCCCGTCGCGCCGACCCGAGCGGGCGGGCATCCTGCCGGCGCTGGTCGGCTCGTTCCAGGTTGCCCTGTTCGTCGGCCTGTTCAGCTTCCCGATCGGGGTTGCGGCCGCCATCTACCTGACCGAGTACGCCCGCGACAACCGGCTCAACCGGCTGCTCCAGACGAACATCAGCAATCTCGCCGGGGTTCCCTCGATCATCTACGGCATCCTCGGCCTGGCCCTGTTCGTGCGCCTGCTCGGCCTCGGCCCGACCTCGCTGGCCGCCGGCCTCACCATGACCCTGCTCATCCTGCCGATCGTGATCATCGCCTCGATCGAGGCGCTCCGGGCCGTCCCCGAGGCCCAGCGCGAAGGTGCGTACGCGCTCGGGGCGACGCGCTGGCAGATGGTCCGTCAGTCGATCTTCCCGGCTGCGGCGCCCGGAATCATGACCGGCCTGATCCTGGCGATGGCCCGGGCGATCGGCGAGGCCGCGCCGCTCCTGCTGATCGGGGCGTCCGTGTTCGTGACGTTCCTGCCCAATCCGATCGAGGGCAGCTACACCGTCCTGCCGATCCAGGTCTACCAGTGGGCCGCCCGGCCGCAGGCTGACTTCCAGGGCATCTCGGCCGCCGCGATCATCGTGATCCTGGTCCTCATGCTCGTCCTCAACGGCCTCGCCCTGATCGTCCGGGCCCGCCTCTCGAGACACATCCAGTGGTAGAGGAGAACCTCGTGAACACGCAGCTCGCCGAGGCGCCTCCCCAGGCGGCACCCGCCAACGGCCCGGGCCCGGCGATTCGGATCGCGACCCCGGCCCATGAGACGGCGCCCGGGCCGGCGAGCCAGGCTCAGCCCGAATACGTCGTCGAACTCCAGGACGTGTCGTGCTACTACGGCTCGTTCCGGGCGGTCCGCAACGTCGACATCAAGATCGCCAAGAACGCGATCACGGCCCTGATCGGACCGTCGGGCTGCGGCAAGTCCACGCTCCTGCGCACGATCAACCGGATGAACGACCTCGTGCCGTCGTATCGGTCCGAGGGCCGGATCCTGCTCGAGGGCCAGGACCTCTCCGCGAAGGAGGTCGATCCGGTGGCCGTCCGGCGCCGGGTCGGGATGGTCTTCCAGAAGCCGAACCCGTTCCCGAAGACCATCTGGGAGAACATCGCGTTCGGTCCCAAGATCAACGGCTACAAGGGCAACATGAACGAGCTCGTCGAGGAGAGCCTCCGCCGGGCGGCGCTCTGGGACGACGTCAAGGACAAGCTCAAGCAGTCGGGGATGTCGCTGTCGGGCGGCCAGCAGCAGCGGCTGTGCATCGCCCGGACCATTGCCGTCAACCCGGAGGTCATCCTGATGGACGAGCCGTGCTCGGCCCTCGACCCCCGCTCGACCCTTCAGATCGAGGAGCTCATGGCCGAGCTCAAGAAGGAGTACACGATCGTCATCGTGACCCACAACATGCAGCAGGCGGCGCGGGCATCGGACGCGACGGTGTTCATGACGATGGGCGATGATCGGGCCGGGTTCGTCGTGGAGCAGGGCCCGACGGCCCAGATCTTCACCAACCCGAAGCACCAGCTGACCGAGGACTACGTCTCGGGGCGGTTCGGGTGAGCGAGGCCGCGAACGAGGACAGAGCCATGACCAACGAGCGAATCCAGCCTGAGTCCTCCGGCGATGCGTCCCAGACCGTGGCCGAGGCCGAGGCCCTTGCGATCGCCGCCCGGGCGGCGGCCCAGATGAGCGACCACCCGCCGCGGCCGGGTCTCGACTCGGACATGCGGATCGTGAAGGACCAGATCCTCTGGATGGGCTCGCTGGTCGAGGCGGCCATCCGGGCCACCCTCGAGGCGCTGGTCCGCCACGACGCCGACGCCGCGACGGCGGTGATCATCGGCGACCGGCGAATCAACGACAAGCAGCGCGAGGTCTCCGACCACATCACCCGGACGATCGCGACCCAGGCCCCGGTCGCCCGCGACCTGCGTTTTCTGCTCGCTCTTGACCACGTCGGCTACGAGCTTGAGCGGATGGGCGATCACGCCGCGTCGGTTGCCAAGCAGGTCCGCAAGCTCGCCCCGGAGCCGCCGCTGAAGAAGTACGTCGACCTGCCGGCCATGGGCGAGCTCGCGGCGACGCTCGTCGGCGGAATTCTGCTCGCCCTCGTCGACATCGACGTCGACGCCGCCCGGGCCGTCGCTGCCCGCGACGACGAGATCGACGAGCTCTATCACCGGACGTTCGACGAGGTCGTCCGCCTGATGCGGGCCGATCCCGACAACGTCGAGCGCGGGACGCGGATCCTGTTCGCCGCCCACTACCTCGAGCGGATCGGCGACCGGGTCACGAACATCGCCGAGGACGTCGTGTTCCTCGCCAGCGGCCAGATCGAGGACCTCAACCCGTGAGACGGTCGGCGTGAGCGACCCGAGCCGGGTCCTCGTCCTGTGCACGGGCAACAGCTGCCGCTCGATCATGGCCGAAGCCGTTTTCCGGGAGCTCGGCGGCGAGCGGGTCGCGGTCTCGTCGGCCGGCAGCCAGCCGGCCGGAGCGGTCAACCCCCGAACGATCGAGGTCCTTGACGAGGCCGGGATCGGGCACGAATGGGCGCGCTCCAAGTCGATGACGGAGTTCCTCGACCAGGAGTTCGACCACGTCCTGACGGTCTGCGACGACGCCGCCGAAGCGTGCCCGACCTTCCCCGGGCCCGCCGTCCGGACCCACTGGAGCATCCCCGACCCGGCTCGCGCGCGGGGCACCGAGGCCGAGCAGCTCGGGGTGTACCGGGCCACGCTCGCCGATCTCCGCCAGCGGATCTCGGGCTTCCTCGCTACCCTCGAGGCGTGAGTCCGACCGACCGAGCGTCCGCGCTCCAGCTCCACCTCCTCCGGCACGCCGACGCCGGCGATCCCGCGAAGTGGGCCGGCGACGACGCCGCGCGGCCGCTGAGCGAGAAGGGCGAGCGCCAGTCCGAACGGCTCGGCGCGTTCCTCGCGGAGATCGGCTTCCGACCGGACGCGATCATCAGCTCGGCGCGGGTCCGGGCCAGTCGAACCGCCGAGATCGTCGCCGCCGCGCTGGGCCTCGCGGTCCGGATCGACGAGCGGCTCGGTGGCGGCTGCGATCCCGAGACCGTCGATGCCATCCTGGCCGACGCCGGCAACCCGCGCCGGCCGGTCCTCGTCGGTCACGATCCGGACTTCAGCGAGCTCCTTGGCTATCT
>JBKJOK010000275.1:0-7833 GCA_046595595.1 Candidatus Limnocylindrales bacterium | reverse complement strand
ACGTGGCGCTCGTCGCCGAGACCGACGACCAGGAGATCCCGGGCGACCTCGCGCCACAGGCCGATGACGATCCCCGCCGCGCGTCGTCGCTCGGCCGCCGGCGCGGCGCCGCGCACCCCGCCGTCCTCGACGTCAGCCGGCTCGCCATCGTCCGGCTCGGCCACGTTCGTCGGCGAAGCCGGGCCGTCCAGTGGGCTCGCGGCCACGGACGGGGGGATCGCGGCCGTCCCGCCCTTCACCCGGCGTCCAGCACGGGTCGGACCTGCCCCCGACCCGGTGCCGGTCCCCGTGCCGGGGCCGCTCCCCGGATCGGCCGCGACGGCGCGGTCGATCGCCTTGGCGAAGTCCGTGGCCCGCGCCGACAGGTCCCGGGCGGCGCCGAGCCGGCTCGCGACCGGCGCCTCGAGCAGGTCGAGCAGTGTCCGGGCCATCTCGTCGCGGGCCGCGAGAGCCGCCGGAGCCCGGGCGAGGGTCCGGGCCGCGCCCGGGCGGCCACCTGCGATCCGGGCGAGCCGGGCGGCGAGCGGCGCCTCGGCTGCCCCGCTGTCGGCAAGAATCGCCTCGACGTCCCGGGTCGCGACCGGTCCGAGGCGGAGGCGGGCGCAGCGTGATCGAACGGTCGGCAGGAGGCGGTCCTCGTCGTCGGCGCACAGGATGATCGTCACGCCGGCCGGCGGCTCCTCGAGCGTCTTGAGCAGGGCCGTCTGCGCGTCGTCGGTGAGGCGGTCGGCGCGTTCGACGATCGCGACCCGGGCGCCGCCTTCAACTGGCAGCAAGACGAGATCGGCCGCGAGACGGCGAACCGTCCCGTCCTCGGCCCGGTCCCGGGCGCCGATCCGGATCTGGTCGCCGGCGCCGCTCGGAGCCAGCCGATGGACATCGGGGTGCCGGCCACGCTCGACGAGCCGGCAGCCGCGACAGGCGCGACACGGCCGGAGCGACCACTCGGGGTCGTCGCACAGCAGCCCGGCCGCGAGATCCAGGGCGAGGGTCGTCTTGCCGATCCCGCTCGGCCCTCCGATCAGGAGCGCGTGCGGCACGCGCCCGTCGATCATCGCTCGCACGGCGGCAACCGCCCGATCATGGCCCCGGGTCAGGAGACGCGCGGAGCGAGCCGATCCGCCCGGGTCACCCGCCGCAGGGTCGCTCGACACGGGATTGCCGGACGCGCCGCTGCCCGGCGCGCTGGCCAGCGCGCCGGGCAGGCTCGTGCCGGTCATTGCTCCGCCGTCCGGGCGTCGCCTGGCCGACCGCGGGTCAGGCCGGCTCGGACTTCTTGCGGGTCGTGCGGCGCTTCGGCGCGGCGGCCTCGTCGGCCGGCGCGGCGTCGGCCGACGCCACCCCGGTGTTGTCGGTCGAACCGGCGTCCGCGTCGGCCTTCTTGCGGGTCGTGCGGCGCTTCGGCGCAGCGTCGTCCGATGACGCGCTCGGTGCAACCTCGGCGGCAACGGACACGTCGGCGTCGGCCTTCTTGCGCGTGGTCCGGCGCTTCGGCGCGGCGGCATCGGCGCTCGGCGCCTCGTCGGCCGGTGCCGCGGCCGTCGACTCGACGGCCCCGTGGGTCGGCGCAGCCGTTCGACGTGTGCTCGCACGTCGCTTCGGCGTGGTCGTCTCGACGGCGATCGGTACGGCCACGGCCGACTCGGTCATCGTCTCGATCTCGCCGGCCGCTCCGGCCGCCTCGATCGTCGACGGGCTCGGCGCGGGCCGGCGGCCCTTCGGCGACTGGGCCAGCTGTGCCCGGAGCATCTCCTCGAGCTCGGGCGGGACCTCGCTCCACGGATCACCCGATCGCGGGGCACTCGGTCGCTCGGCACGATCGCCGCCGCCGCGCGAGTAGCTCGCGTCCTGGCGGGCGTAGTTGCCACCCTGGCCGCCCTGTCGCTGACCGCCGCCGGAGCTCCGGCCGCCGCCGCCGCCGCCCTGGATCTGGCGCTCGCGGTCGCTGACCTGCTGGCCACCGCTGACGTCCGGGTAGCGGTTGATTCCGCCGCCGCCGCCGCGGCCGTAGCGCTCGCGGTCGATCGCCGCCGTGTAGGCAGCCCGTCCGCCGCGCGGCCCACCGCCGCCGCGATTGCCCTGGCCGCCCCGTCCGCCCTGCTGGCCACGGCGCTGTTCCGCGATCAGGTACTCGGGAATCTCGGGCTCCTCGAAGTCCTCGTCGTCGGCCACCGGGCCGAGCGAAGCGGGGGCCGAGGTCGGCGTCCCGATCTGGGAGTCCCAGACCGAGCCGAACGGCGTCGTCCGCGGTCCGCGCGGCGCCGCCGGCGGGGCCACGACCACGTCGTCCTCCTCGTCCTCCTCGTGATCGACATCGTCGTCGAGCTCGGCCGGGCCCGCGGCGGCATCACCCTCGCCGACCGGCAGGGCCTCGCCATCGCGACCGCGTCCGCGGCCTCGTCCGCGGCCGCCACGGCGCCGGCGCCGGCGCCGGGCATCGCCCTCTCCTTCGCCGTCGTCGGGGCCGTCTGCGCTACCGCCGTCTGCGCTACCGCCATCTGTGCTGCCGGCGTCTGTGCTGCCGGCGTCGGCGTCGCCGGACTCGGCCGGAGACGCGGCGTCGAACGGGGTCAGCTCGTCGTCATCGAGATCCTCGGCCGGGACTGGCGCCGGAGCCGCGGCTGAGCCCACGCGCGACAGCTTCTCGCCCGGCAGGACGGTCAGTGCGCCATTGCCCGACGGGGCGGCGAGCGGTGCCACGGCGACGGCCGCGATCGGGCTGGCGTCGCGAGCGCTCGAGCGGGTGCTCGTGCGGCGCGAAGCGGTAGCGGCCACCGGCTCGGCCTCGCCGGCTCGCCCGCGGCCACGTCCACGGCCACCCCGGCCGCGCTGGCCGGTGCCTTCGGTCTGCTTGTCGGGGACCTCGGTCATCGACAGGTCCTCCTGGTCGCCGGCGACGCGCCGGCCCGAGCGCGACGAGGTCTTGTCGACACGAGCCAGCTGGGTGATGTCGGTGAACAGGTCGGCGACCTCGATCAGGTCGCTCGAGGTGTTGCCGCGGAAGCTGATCACCTCGACCCGGACGCCCATCTCCTGGACGGCCCGGATCGCCGGGGCGAAGTCGCCATCACCCGAGATCACGATCGCGATATCCAGGTTCCGGGCGGTCTTCATCAGGTCGACGACGAGCTCGATGTCAAGGTTCGCCTTGACCTTGCCGTCGCCGTACTTGCGGATGTCCTTGCTGACCACCTTGTAGTGGTTGCGTGCCAGGAACGCGTGGAAGTTGCGCTGGTTCTCGTTGTCCGGGTCGAGACCGGTGTAGGCATACGCCCGGACGAAATCGCGTCCGGCGGTGGCCGCCTGGAGCAGCGTGACGTAGTCGATGTCGGTGCCGGCCGCCTTGGCCGCATAGAAGATGTTCGCCACGTCCACGAAGACGGCGACGTTCTTGCCCACTTGAGCTCCTTAGTTGATGTGCAGACGCCGTCGGCGCGGAATTCGCTGCCGCGACGGCATCAGGTCAATGACCGCTGCGTCCCCTGGTGGCGCCGACCGCAGCCACCTGGCACTCAGCCCGCGGACCTGCGACGACGAAGCCATGACGTTCCAGGCGGGTCCGCTCCGCCGGGTCGTCCGAAAGGTCTGCCTCGACGACGCTGCAGCCCTTGTTCCGTGCCGAGCGGAGAAGCTCCTCGAGCAGCGCGTCGGTCACGCGATCCGCGTCATGGTCGGGATCGACCACGATCAGGTCCACGGCTCCGACGTAGCCACCTGCCCGGACCGAGGGCCGGAGAGCGAGGACCGCACCTCCGACCACTTCGCGCCGGGCCTCGGCGATGAAGATGCTTGCCTGCGGGAGGTAGACCAGCTGTCGGAGCAGGCCTCCTGAGTCCAGCGCTCCCGCGGCGCCGGACGCCGGAACGGAACCGCCGCTGAGTGCGACGAGTCGTTCGATGTCGGTGACGCGAGCCGGTCGGATCAGGTATTCCACGCGGGCGGAGGGACCTCGTGCGGTCGGCGGGAGCAATGTGGACTTGCATCCTGCGCCGATCGGGAGCCGACCGCTGTGCACGTGATCGACGGAACCTCGCGGGGTGGCGAGCCAGAGGCTCGACAGCCACGCCCGGGCTGCGTCGACCGATCGTTTGCATTCGGTCCGCCGATGTCTATGATACGGCATCGCTTCGGCGGCAACCTGCGCGCCGTCCGAGTCAGCGTCCTGCGCCGTCGTCCGCAACGTACCGCCGCTCGCTTCGACCCGTCGGCCGGACCTTCCGGTCGACCCGACGGCCGGAGCGCAGCAACGGACACCGGACGATCACGCGGAGCCGACCGGACGATCGTGGAGGCGGCGCCGACCGAGGTCGACCGGGGCCACCCGGTGCGACGGCGAACGAGGAGGAACGTGGATGAATTTCCGGAAACTGGTCGCGCTTGCTGGTGCGTCATTGCTGGTCCTGTCGGCCTGCAGCACGACGCCGGGCGCAAGCGGCGGAGCGGGCGGCTCCAAGGGAACCGTCTACATCGGGATCGAGCTTCCGCAGCAGGGCAGTGAGCTCGCCGCGTCCGAGCCGATCATCAACGGCATCAAGCTTGCCGTGAAGGAAGCTGGCGGCGTTGCCGGCAACTACAAGGTCGAGATCCCGAAGTCGGTGATCCTCGACGACGCCAAGGACGGCGCCCACGACCCGCAGACCGGCGCGGTCAACGTCAAGACCCTCGCCACGAACGAGCAGGTCGTCGGGATCATCGGCCCGCTCAACTCGAGCGTCGCCAAGGTCCAGATCCCGATCTCGAACGAGGCGGGTCTGCTCCAGTGCTCGCCGGCCAACACGAGTGAAGGGCTGACGAAGCCCGAGTTCGGGGCCAAGGACGTCCGCAAGGCCTTCCCGGATCGGATCAACTACGTTCGCGTGGTCACGACCGACGACAACCAGGGTCCGGCCGCCGCGAAGTACATCCTGGACGTCCTGAAGAAGAAGAGCGTCTACATCATCGACGATACCGAGACCTTCGGGAAGGGCATCGCCGACAACTTCGAGAAGTACCTCACCGCCAACGGTGGGACCCTCGTCGGCCGCGATGGCGTTCCGAAGACCACGACCGACTACAGCGCGATCATGACCGCCGCTGCGGCCAAGAAGCCTGAGGCGATCTACTTCGGCGGCGTGACCGCGACCGGCGGCGCCCGCATCCTCAAGGCTGCCGTCCAGGCCGGCCTTGCCGATGTCCCGTACATCGGCCCGGACGGGATCTACGACGGCTCCGCCGCGACCAAGGACAGCTTCCTGAACCTGGCCGCCGCCGACGCCAAGAACAGCTTCGCCACCGCGGCCGCCGTCGGCGACTACCCGGGTCGGGCGGACTTCACAGCGAAGTACAAGGCCGAGTTCAGCAAGGATCCGACCGGCTACAGCGCGACGGGCTACGCCTGCGCGCAGGTCGTCCTCGACGCCATCAAGCGCGCCGGCGACGGGACCGACATGAAGGACCTCCGCGAGAAGGTCCGGGCTGCGGCCGTCGACCCGTCGATCACCTACAAGTCGGTGATCGGCGAGTTCAAGTTCGACGCGAACGGCGACACCAGCCAGAAGATCATCTCCTTCTACGGCTACGACGCCGCCCTGAAGGACTGGGTCTTCAAGGAGCAGCTCGACTTCGCGAAGTAGTCGACCATGAACGAGGCCGGGGATCGCCGATCCCCGGCCTCGCCGTATCTCTTCGCTGCGCAAGAGTGAGGGTGTCGTGACCGTCGTCAGGAGCTCGTCTCCGGCATCGGCGCCGGGGTTCATTCGCCGCTTCCGACTGGTCGGCTACAGCCTGCTCGGGATCCTTGCCTACTTCCTGGTCCTGTCGTTCATGCTCGGCAGCACCGCCACCGCCGCCCAGCAGGTTTCCAACGCCCTGACGCTCGGGGCGATCTACGCTCTCGTCGCGCTCGGCTACACGATGGTCTACGGGATCATCGAGCTCATCAACTTCGCCCACGGCGATGTGTTCATGGTCGGGTCGTTCGTCGCCCTCTGGACGCTGACGTCGGATCCGTTCTTCAACGTCATCGGCCTCGGTCAGACCGGGACCGTGACGAACATCGCGCTCCTCGCGGGAATCCTCCTGGTCACGTTCATCGTCTCGATGGTCCTGATGGCCGTCCTGAACATGGCGATCGAGCGGTTCGCCTACCGGCCCCTCCGGAACGCCCCGAAGGTCGCGCCGCTGATCACCGCGATCGGCGTCTCGCTGATCCTCCAGAACGTGATCCAGATCATCATCGGCACCGGCGATCGGCCCGTCCCGCAGCTCTTCCCGAACGACGGGTTCCAGTTCCTCGGGGCGAACATCCGGTACCTGAACCTGTTCATCTTCGTCGTCGCCCTGGTCCTCCTCTATGGTCTTCAGCAGTTCGTGAGCCGGACCCGGCTGGGACGGGCGATGCGGGCCACCGCCCAGGACCAGCAGGCGGCCCAACTGATGGGCGTCGACCTCAACCAGACGATCGCGATGACGTTCCTGATCGGCGGCGCCCTGGCCGGTGCGGCCGGCGTCTTCCAGGGCCAGTACCTCGGCTTCGTCCGGTTCGACCTCGGCTTCAACGCCGGGCTCAAGGCGTTCACCGCCGCCGTCCTCGGCGGGATCGGCAACCTGACCGGCGCGGCCCTCGGCGGCTTCCTGATCGCGTTCCTCGAGGTGTTCGCCGCGGCGAACGGCCAACAACGCTGGTCGCAGGCGATCGTGTTCGTCGTCCTGATCGTGGTCCTCGTCTTCCGCCCAGCCGGCATCCTCGGCCAGCAGATCGGAGAGCGGGCATGACCGGTCGTCTCGTCGACCGACGGGCGGGCCTGTCGCGCGACCATGTGCGCGGGTTCGTCAACGTTCACCGGAGCACGTCGATCCTGCTCGGCATGGCCGTCGTCGGGATCCTGCTGCCGCTGATCGCCCTCGTCCCGCCGTTCAACATCTTCCAGAACCAGAGCGTCTGGGTCAGCGGCTTCTCCAACGCCGGCGTCTTCGTCCTACTCGCCCTCGGCCTGAACATCGTGGTCGGGCTGGCCGGGTTGCTCGACCTGGGGTACGCAGCGTTCTTCGCGATCGGGGCATACGCCTATGCCTACGGCGCGTCGCCGTTCTCGGGCCAGCACTTCCCGTTCATCGTCCTGCTGATCGTCGGCGCCCTGATCGCGGCCACGTTCGGCGTCCTCCTCGGCGCTCCGACCCTCCGCCTCCGCGGCGACTACCTCGCGATCGTCACCCTCGGATTCGGAGAGATCGTCCCGATCGTGTTCCTGAACGCCGAGAAGTACACCAACGGCACGAACGGCATCGGCGGCGTCTACAAGCCGGACATCCCGTTCGTCGAGTTCACCCTCCTGAACCCGTGGCCGTTCTATGTCCTGATGCTGGTCCTCGTCACGATCGTGATGATCTTGATCTACCGGCTCACGGAATCGCGGATCGGACGCGCCTGGATGGCGATCCGCGAGGACGAGCTGGCCGCCGCGAGCAACGGCCTGAACACGGTCACCACGAAGCTGTTGGCGTTCGCCCTCGGGGCGTCGACGGCCGGTTTCGCCGGCGCCTTCAACGCGTCGAGCCTGACCTCGGTCGACCCCGGCCAGTTCCTGTCGACCGTGTCGTTCACGATCCTGGCGATGGTCGTCCTCGGCGGGATGGGCAATATCTGGGGCGTCGCCCCCGGCGCGTTCGTGGTCTACACCGTCCAGATCGTGCTGCTCAAACAGCTCAACACGTTCTTCGAGGGGCTGCCCTTCCACATCCCCCTCCTGAGCGACATCAACTTCGTCCAGTACCAGTTCCTGCTGTACGGGCTGGCCCTCGTGCTGATGATGCTGTTCCGGCCGGAGGGCCTGTTCCCGAGCCAGCGTCGCAAGC
>JBKJOK010000102.1:0-10348 GCA_046595595.1 Candidatus Limnocylindrales bacterium | reverse complement strand
CGGGCGACCGTCGACGACCGGCTCGGCGATCTCGAGGTCGCGCTCGCAGGTCGCGGCGTGCGTCTCGTCCTGTCGGGCGACCGGGTCGAGCTCGTCACCGCCCCCGAGGCCGGCGGGCTGATCGCGCGCTACGTCGGTGCCGACGCCGTGCGCCTGTCGCCCGCTTCGCTCGAGACCCTCGCGATCGTCGCCTACCGCCAGCCGGTCGCGAAGTCCGCGATCGAGCGGATCCGCGGGGTGGACTCGGACTACACGATCCGGACGCTGCTCCACCGCCGGCTCGTCGTCGAGCTTGGCCGCTCGGATGCGCCGGGCAGGCCGTTCCTGTACGGCACGGGATTCGAGTTCCTCGAGCGATTCGGCCTGACGAGCCTCGACGAGCTGCCGCCGCTCGAGATCGAAGTCGCCGCCCGCCTGATCGAGGACGAGGAGGCCGCCGCCCCCGCCGAGGCCGGACCGGCCGATTCCGCGGAACCACCCACCGAACCCCCCGACCGCGAGGACTGAGTGCCCGAAGAACGACTCCAGAAGGTCATCGCCGCCAGCGGCCTTGCCTCCCGTCGCGCCGCCGAGGCCCTGATCGCGGCCGGTCGCGTCCGCGTCGACGGCCGCCGGGCGACGATCGGCCAGGTGGTCGATCCGGCGAAGGCCAAGGTCGAGGTCGACGGCCTGCCGATCGGCGACGCCGCCCGGACCACCTATCTCCTCCTCCACAAGCCGGCCGGCGTGACCTCGACGACCCAGGACCGCCACGCCGAGTCGACCGTGCTCGACTTCGTCCCGACCGCGCTCGTGCCCGACGGCGCCCGGCTCTATCCCGTCGGGCGGCTCGACCAGGACAGCGAGGGGCTCTTGATCCTCACGAACGACGGCGGCTGGTCCGAGAAGGTCCTCCACCCGCGGTTCGGCGTGGAGCGCGAGTACGCCCTCGCGGTCCGCGCGCCGCTGTCGTACGACCAGGTTCACCTGCTCGAGGACGGGATCCCGCTCGAGGAGGGGCTCGCGACGCTCCATCATCTCCGGGAGATGACCGCGATCGAGATCGAACGGCTCGAGGAGCTGCTTGATCCGCCGGCCGCCGCGGGGTTCACCTGGTACCGCGTGACGCTCCGCCAGGGCTGGAAGCGCCAGCTCCGACGAGTCTTCGGAGCGATCGAGGCGCCGATCGAGCGGCTGATCCGGGTTCGGATCGGGCCGGTCCGGATCGACGGGCTTGCGACCGGCAAGATCCGCCGGCTGAAGGCGCCCGAGGTTCGCGGCCTGGCCGGCGGCGGCGGGCGTTCGCGCGGCGACGACCGACCCGGCTCGGACGATGGGGCCGAGGCGAGCGAGGCGGGCCCGGCAAGCCAGGCGGGCGCGCCGTCGGCGGCGCGTGCGACCGGTCGCCCACCCGTCCGGGGCCGAGGCTCCCCACGACCGACCACCGATCGAACCCGGTCCGCGGCGGCCGCCCGGAAGCCCGTCGGGACGCGCCCGGTCGGCGAACATCCGAAGCGCAAGCCGGGCCGGCCCGACGCGGGCTGAGCCGCTGGTTCGGTCACCCCACGACCGAACCGACGGCCGAACCCAGCCGAGGCGCCCGTCCTCCGCTGGTTCGGTCACCCCACGACCGAACCGGGCCTCGGAGCCTCCGCCAGCCCGGGCGGTATCCTCCGTGTCGTGACCACCCCACGCCACGGCCTCACGGTTGCCCTTGATGGACCCGGCTCGTCGGGCAAGTCGAGCGTTGGCGCGGCCGCGGCCCTCGAGCTCGGCTATCGCTTCTGCGACACGGGCCTGCTCTACCGGGCCGCGACCTTTCTCGCCCTCGAGCGTCACGTCCGGCCCGACGGCGACCGCGCGGATCCCGCGGCACTCGTCGCCCTCGTTCCCGAGATCGCCCTCGTCGCCGATGCGAACGGCCGGCTCGCCCATGTCAATGTCGACGGCCGCGACGTGACCGACGAGGTCCACACGCCGCGGGTCGATGAAGTGGTGTCGGCGGTCAGCCGCGTCCCGGAGCTCCGCGCCGCACTGCTCGAGCGCCAGCGATCGCTCGCCGCGGAATCGGGCGGGATCATCATGGCCGGCCGCGACATCGGGACCGTCGTCCTGCCCGATGGCGACCTGAAGATCTACCTCGATGCGTCGGTCGAGGAGCGCGCCCGGCGCCGGACCGAGGAGCGCGAGATCGCCCTGGACAGCCCCGAAGCGCGCTTCGTCCTCGCCCAGCTTCGCCGCCGCGATGAGCTCGACTCCACCCGCGATGTCGCCCCGCTCCGGGCGGCCGACGACGCGATCCACATCGTCACCGACGGCAACCGGTTCGAGGACACCGTCGCCGCAGTCGTCAGTGCGATCCGCCGCGCCGAGGCCGAGCGATCCGTCGGGGCAGGGGAAGCCGCCGGGTGAGCGCGCCGACGTCCAACCGCCCGTCGGCCAAGCCCGTCCTCAGCGAGGAGCAGCTTTTTGGGAGCGACATCAGCCCGTTGATCGGCGCCATTGCCCTGGGCAGCCGGTTCCTGGCCCGCTGCTTCACCCGGGTCCGGATCGAAGGCGCCACAGACGGCATCCCGCGCGAGGGCCCGGTGATCCTCGCGGCCAACCACATCTCGAACGCCGACGCAGTGCTCATCGGCGCGTTCCTTACGACGCGCCTGGGCCGGCGGATCCACTGGCTGGGCAAGAAGGAGATGTTCGACTGGCCCGTCCTCGGACACCTGTTCCGCAATGGCGGGATCATCCCGGTCGATCGCGGCGCCGCGGACGTCGAGGCGTTCCGGGTCGCCCAGCGGGTCCTCGATGCCGGCAACGTCCTGATGGTCTTCCCCGAGGGGACGCGCAGCCCGACCGCCGAGCTCCAGGTCCCGAAGGACGGCCTCGCGATGCTGGCGCTCCGGACGAACGCGACAATCGTTCCGATCGGGATCTCGAACACCGACCGGATCTGGCCGAAAGGCCGCTCATTCCCGCTGCCGGGCAAGCACGCGACGATGCGGATCGGCGAGCCGTTCACGGCCGGCGACCTCCTCCCGCCGGAGATCGACCGGAAGGCCGCCAAGGCCCTCGCCACGACCCTGATCATGCAGCGGATCGCCGCCCTGATCGACCCACGCCACCGCGGCACCTACGGCGACGACGGCTGACCGACCGGGGTTGGGCGCCGTGCCGAGGCGCCAACTTCGCCTGACAGTCGCCCAGGGACTGGTATGGCGGGAAATTGCCCCTGGAACGGTTCTGGCGGCGACGTAGCGGGCTCGTCCACGCTCAGGTACGCGTTCGAAGCGGGCTGGATCCGGCGAGAAGTCGACATAGCAGTCCCCCGGGGACTGGTAGACCAAGTCGCGACCCCGTGGTCGGGCTTGGATGAGCCGGGGCCGGGCGCGGACCGGGAATTCGGAACCCTCGTGCGATAATAGGTGCGTATGGGAACGGTTCGTGAGATCACGATCGCCCGGCGCACCGGCTTCTGCTATGGCGTGCGTGAGGCGATCGACAAGGCGAAGGAAGCTCGCGCGGCGGGCAAGTCGACCCATACCCTCGGCCAGGTCGTCCATAACGAGGGTGTGATCGCCGACCTGGAGCGGCTCGGGATCGAGACCGTCGAGACCCTCGACGATGTCGACCACGGTGCAGCGGTCGTCATTCGGGCCCACGGCGTCCGTCCGGACGTGATGGAGCGGGCCAACGCCCGCGGCCTCGACGTCATCGACGGCACCTGCACCTGGGTGATCCAGGAGCACCGCGAGCTCGTCAAGCTCGTCGACGAGGGCTACACGATCGTCCTCCTCGGCACCCCCAACCATGCCGAGGTGATCGGGATGCTCGGCTTCGCGCCCGACGCGATCGTCGTCGACGAGGAAGAGGAGTGGGAGCAGAAGGTCCCGCGCAAGAAGCGGATGGCCCTGATCTCGCAGTCGACCCAGCCGCCCTGGAAGTTCGAGAAGCTCGCCGCATTCATGGTCGGTCGGAGCCACGAGTTGAAGATCGTCAACACCGTCTGCCCGGTCACGATCCGGCGCCAGGAGGACACCGTCGAGGCCGCCCAGGCGGTCGACCTGATGGTCGTCGTCGGCGGCCGGTCGAGCGCGAACACCAAGGAGCTCACCCGCCTCGTCGGGATCGCCGGCAAGCCCGCGATCCAGATCGAGGGCGCCTCGGACCTCACCGACCCCGCGGTCTTCGCCGGCCGCGCGATCGTCGGCATCACCGGTGGCACCTCGACCCCGATCGAGGACCTCCGCGACGTCGCCCAGAAGGTTCTCGAGATCGCGGGCACGCCCGAGACTGCTGGCCACGCCGCCGAGCTCGCCGAGGCCGCCCTGGCCGGCGCCGCGACCCCGGCCGGCCGGACCACGTCGCTGCCCACCTTCATTCACAACGAGTCGACGATCAGCGCGTCCGGCGCGGCGTAAGCCTCATGCCTCCTCGCTCGCAGCAGTCCATTCCGGTCGTGGCCGTCGTCGGCCGGCCGAACGTCGGCAAGTCGACCCTCTTCAACCGGCTGATCGGCCGCCGCCAGGCGATCGTCGAGGACCGCGCCCGGACGACCCGTGACCGGATGTACGGCGAGTCCGAGTGGAACGGCCGGCGCTTCGTCCTGGTCGACACCGGCGGGCTCGAGGTCGACACCGACGATCCGATCGAGCTCAAGGTCCAGGAACAGGCCCGGCTGGCGATCCGCGAGGCCGACGTCATCGTCTTCCTGGTCGACGCCATCACGGGCCTGACCCCGGCTGATCTCGAGGCGGCCGAGCTGCTCCGGACCGCCAAGGCGCCGGTCATCGTCGCGGTCAACAAGGTCGACAACACCCAGCGCGAGGCCGACGCCGCCGAGTTCTGGTCGATGGGCTGGGAGGAGACCTACTCGATCTCGGCGTCGCACGGCCGGGGGACCGGTGACCTGCTCGATGCGGTGGTCTGGGCCCTCCCGCCCGAGACCGAGGCCGAGCTGGCCCGGAAGGCTCGCGAGAAGGAAGCCGACGAGTGGGCCAAGGACGTCGCCGAAGGCCGGCTTGAGCCGTACGTCGTTGGCGCCGACGGGAACGCGGTCGATCCGGACGAGGACGACGAGGACGGGCTCGATCGGTTCGAGGGCGGCGGGGGAGCCGCGGTCGAGGCGAAGTGGGACGCGGCGATCGAGGCCGAGTCGGACGATGCCCCGGCAGCCATCGCGTTCGTCGGCCGGCCGAACGTCGGCAAGTCGTCGCTCCTGAACGCGCTGCTCGGCGTGGACCGGGCGATCGTGTCGGACATCCCGGGCACGACCCGCGATGCGATCGACACGACCCTCGAGTGGGGTCGCAGCGAGGTCGTCCTGATCGACACCGCCGGGATCCGGCGGCGCGGCAAGGTCGCGTCGGGGCCGGCCGCCGAGAAATACTCGACCCTCCGTGCGCTCAAGGCGATCGGCCGGGCCGACGTCGCGGTTCTCGTGATCGATGCCGTCGAGGGCCTGACCGCCCAGGACGCGCACGTCGCGGGCTACGTCGTCGAAGAGGGCAAGGGCCTCGTCATCGCGGTCAACAAGTGGGACCTCGTCGAGGAGAAGACCGGCAAGACGTTCGACCAGTACGTCGAGTGGATCCAGAACGACGTGCCGTTCCTCGACTTCGCCCCGATCGTGGCGATCTCGGCCAAGACCGGCCAGCGAGTCGGCAAGGTTCTCGAGCTCGCCATCGACATCTGGGGCGAGCGCCGCAAGCGGGTCTCGACCGGCGAGCTGAACCGGATCCTGCGGGCCGCCGCCGATCGCCAGGCGCCGCCGGTCGTGAAGGGCCGCCGGCCGAAGCTGTTCTACGGGACGCAGGCCGCGGTTGCGCCGCCGACGTTCGTCTTCTTCGCCAACGACGCGGCGCTGATCCACTTCTCGTACCGGCGCTATCTCGAGAACCGGATCCGCGAGGAGCTGAGCTTCCACGGGACGCCGATCCGGCTGATCTTCCGTGACCGCGAGTCGGTGAAGCTGCCGCGCAGGCGATCGCCCCGGAGCGCGGGCAAGAGCACGGTGTCGAAGGCGCCGGCCGCCCGTCGACCGGCCAGCGGCGGGCTCCCGCCAAAGCGATGAGCGAGCCGCGGGTCGCGGTCGTCGGCGCCGGCGCGTGGGGCACGACCCTCGCGGTCCTGCTCGGGAAGGTCGAGCCGGTCCTGCTCCTCGCGCACGATGACGCGGCCGCCGAGCGGATCGACGCTGCCCGCGAGAACGAGCGGCGACTGCCGGGGATTGCCCTCCCGGATGGGGTCGCCGTGTCCGCCGATCCCGCCCAACTGGCGGGCGGGCTCGATCTCGTCGTCGTCGCGGTCCCGTCCAGTCACCTCCGCTCGACGATGGAGGGGATCGCCGCCCATCTCGCGCCCTCGGTCGACGTCCTGAGCGTCGTGAAGGGTCTCGAGCCCGGGACGCTCCTCCGGATGTCGGAGGTGATCGCCGAGGCGGCAGCGGTCGGCCCGCGCCGGATCGGCGCCCTGTCCGGCCCGAACCTGGCGACGGAGATCGCCCGCGGGCTGCCGGCGAGCGCGGTGGTCGCCGCGGAGGAGCCCGAGCTGGCCGATCGGATCGTCGCCCGCCTCGGGCGCCGCGAATTCCGGCTGTACGTGAATAGCGACGTCCTCGGGGTCGAGCTGTGCGGGGCCCTGAAGAACATCGTCGCGATTGCCGCCGGGGCCGCCGACGGGCTCGGGTTCGGCGACAACGGCAAGGCCGGGCTGATGACCCGCGGCCTCGCGGAGATGACCCGCCTCGGGATCGCCGCCGGCGCGAACCCGCTGACATTCGCCGGGCTGGCCGGGCTCGGCGACGTGATCGCGACCTGCGGGTCGCCGCTGTCGCGCAACCACCGCCTCGGCGTGGAGCTCGCGAAGGGCCGTCGCTGGGCCGATATCGAGGCCGCCCTGCCCGGCGTCGCCGAAGGCGCCTACACGGTCGATGCGGCGATCGCGCTCGCCCGCCGCCACAGCGTCGAGATGCCGATCGCCCAGGAGGTCCACAACGCGCTGTTCGAGGGCAAGAGCGTCCAGCGCTGCCTGATCGACCTCCTCGCCCGCGAGTCGAAGGACGAGCTGGCCGACTTCCCGGCCTGGGCCGACCGCCTCCGCGAGGACGGCCCTTGAACCGCGACGGGCCCTGGCTTCAGACCAGCAGGGCGGCCGCTCGTGGACTGTCTGCAGGACCGGTCTCGGCCGAGCGCACGGGCCGCAGGCGCGAGACGTGCACGCCGGGGATCGGGTGGTTCACCTTGGCCCGGAATGTCACGGGCACGATTCGTCCGTCCGCTGCCCGGAGCGAGAACTCGCCTTCCTGGGAACCGTCGTCCAGGAACCGCGACCAGCTCGTCGACACCCGGTCGAGGACGTCCGCGGCCGCCAGGTCGGCGATTGTCATGTCGAGCACGGCGGCGGAGCTGTAACCGAGGACGCGCTCCACGCCGGTCGTGGCCGCGATGTAGCGCTGGCTGTCGTCCGCGACGAGGAGAAACTCGTCGTCGGCCGTCGGGGAGGCGGCCTCCTGGTACGCAAGGTACGCTCGGACGACCTCGCGCCCGACATTGCCCGCGGGATCGTGGTCGGGATCGGCGTCCCAGCGTCGGGCGGCCGCTCGCCACGCTGAAAGACAGACGGCGATCGACGAGGTGGCCAAGAACGGATCCTCCGGGTGACGGCGCCGGATGTTTCCCTCGCTCAATCATCGGCTGCCGAATCAGAGCGGTCAAACCGGTGATTCGCGGTCGCCGGGCCGCTCGATACGCGCGACGCCGTTGCCCGCGCCGCTCGGCGCGATTAGGCTCTCCATCTCGGCCCTGAGCCGATCCCAGAGGAGGGCTCCGTCATGGCCATGGTCGCGACCGACCGCACCCGGTATCTGCTCGACGAGGACCGCATCCCGCGGGCCTGGTACAACATCGCCGCCGACCTGCCGAGCCCGCCGCCGCCGCCCCTGAACCCCGGCACCGGCCAGCCGATCGGGCCGGGCGACCTTGCCCCGCTCTTCCCGATGGAGCTGATCAAGCAGGTGGTCTCGACCGATCGCGAGATCGAGATCCCCGATCCCGTCCGCGACGCCTACAAGCTCTACCGGCCGTCGCCGCTCCATCGGGCGCACCGGCTCGAGAAGGCGCTCGGGACGCCTGCCCACATCTACTACAAGTACGAGGGCGGCAGCCCGTCGGGCAGCCACAAGCCGAACACCGCGCTCGCCCAGGCGTTCTACAACAAGAACGAGGGCGCGACCCGGATCGCGACCGAGACGGGCGCCGGCCAGTGGGGGAGCGCCCTCGCGTTCGCCGGCGCCGCGTTCGACCTCGAGATCAAGGTCTACATGGTCCGGGCAAGCTACGACCAGAAGCCGTACCGCCGAAACCTGATGGAGACGTACGGCGCCCAGATCGTCGCGTCGCCGTCGCCAGACACCGAATACGGCCGGAAGGTCCTCGCCGAGACGCCGGGCCACACGGGCTCGCTCGGTCTCGCGATCAGCGAGGCGATCGAGGACACCGTCACCCATCCAGGGACGAAGTACTCCCTCGGCTCGGTGTTCGACTTCGTGCTCCTTCACCAGACGGTCATCGGCCTCGAGTCGATCGAGCAGATGGCGATGGCCGGCGAGGAGCCGGACGTGATCATCGGCTGCGCCGGGGGCGGCTCGAACTTCGCCGGGCTCACCTTCCCGTGGCTCGGTAGAACGCTCCGTGGCGGGCGCTCCTACCGCGTCATCGCGGCCGAGCCCGAAGCTGCGCCGTCGCTGACCCGGGGCGTCTACGCCTATGACTTCGGCGACACCGCGAAAACGACGCCGCTCGTGAAGATGCACACCCTCGGCTCCGACTTCATCCCCGACCCGATCCACGCCGGCGGCCTGCGCTACCACGGCATGGCGCCGCTCGTGTCGCATCTCCTGGAGCTCGGCGCGATCGAGGCCCGCAGCGTTCACCAGCTCGCGTCGTTCGCCGCGGGCGTCCAGTTCGCCCGGACCGAGGGGATCCTGCCGGCGCCCGAGCCGACTCACGCCCTCAAGGTCGCAATCGACGAGGCGATCGACGCGCGCGAGAAGGGCGAGGAGCGGGTGATCCTGTTCAACCTGTGCGGCCACGGCCACTTCGACCTGTCGGCTTACGAGAAGTACCTCGCGGGCACGCTCGAGGACTACGAGTATCCGGACGAGGCGGTCCGCAAGGCCCAGGCGTCGATGCCGGTGGTCGCGGGCTGAGGTCGTGCGGCGGGAGTGATCAGCGTCGCTGATGGAAACAACCGCGAACGAGCGTGGCGGGGGTCGAGTTGTGCCCTGCCACGCTCGAATCGGCGATCCGCCACGCTCGTCAGACCCCATCCTGATCAGCGAGCCTGATCGGTCGACGGTCTGGGCCACGGGCAGTGCTAGACTCGCCGGACTCGGGGCGTGGCGCAGTCTGGTAGCGCACTAGTCTGGGGGACTAGTGGTCGTCGGTTCAAATCCGGCCGCCCCGACCAATTCCCCGGCACGAGCCGTCCCGCGCTTGCCCTCGTTCCGGCTTCCCGCGGGCCGGCTGACCTCGCTCGGCCGACCGGAGATACGATGCGGAGCGACGGGGCAGCCCATGGGAAGGAGCGCCGATGCTAGGACTCCTCCGCCGCCTGATCGGCGTGGGATCGAAAGGCGAAGCGGTGCCGCCGCCGTTCACGCTAGACCTTCCCGACGGGTGGGTTGGCGGTTACGGGCCCCTCCCCTACCTCGAGGCCCTGGTAAAGTACGCACGTGCCCATCCCGAATGTCACGATCGGGTGTTCGAGCTGATCGATGCATCGAAGGGCATCGAAGGGCTGTACTTGGCATCTGCCGCATGTGGCCCAATTGCGGAACTGGGCGTGGACGCCGTCGACCTGGGCGTGGACGCCGTCGACGGGCGCGCGCTGTCAATCGAGGAGGCCCTTGATGACAACGTTTCGGGCCAGATGTGGGCCCTAGCCTCTCGACACGATCTCCTCGGCGATCCGACCGCGTCGACCGTAGACGGCGAATACCCGGGACGGCTGGTTCGCTGGAGTTGGAGCCGTGAGGGGCCGGGCTCCAGCTTCTCTTACACCTTCGGGTACGCCGAGCGTCTCTGGTTTCTCGACTTTGTGGCATCTGCCGAAGTCAATGAGGCCGCGTTCCAGGCCATCGCGTCATCGTTTCGGGTGACCGAGCGCGCGCCGACTCAATAGCCCGCCGGACGGTCCGTTCCGCGACGCTGAGGGCGCGCCAAACGCCTGCTGAGCGCCCCATGACACCGTCAGCAGGGCCCGCCGCTCCGCGGTCGCCTCCGATCCGGCTTGCACCCCTCTGCGGCTGGCAAGATGAGCGAGCGGCGACGGCAGGCCGTTACCCTGTCCGCCATGTCAGCGAGTCGCTGTTTCA
>JBKJOK010000033.1:0-24976 GCA_046595595.1 Candidatus Limnocylindrales bacterium | reverse complement strand
GAACAGCCGTTCGAGGAAGCGTTCGACGGCGGCAAGGGGTCCCATGTCGGGGGCGGAGTCTAGCAGAGGCACCTGAGAGCGCCACGCGCGACTGTCGTTGCCAAGTGATTCTGTCAGGGCCAACTGCTCAGTGAATTTGTCAGTCGCCACGAATGGGAGACGACGATCACGATGACATCGAGAGAGCAGCGGCGGGCCTGCCGCTCGGTGCGCCCACGCCGCCGCGCATCCGTCCCATCGAAGCCGGGACCATCGTCCCGGCCACGCCCGTACGAGCGATGGAGGACCCTGGACAGGCCTGCGTTATACTCTCGCCCCGTTCGGTCGGCCGTCCGCCTCCGACGTGTCCATCGCGAATTTGCCGGGGGCATGATGCCCGAGATCCTGACCGAGTCCTTCTGCGAGCGCTGCGGCACACGATATACGTTCGAATCGGCCGCGCCCCGGAAGACCCGCCGCATCGGCAAGTTCAAGACCCTCTCGAAGGGCATGAAGAACTGGGTCATGAGCGACGACACGTCGCTCGACGAGGCCATGGCGGCCGCCCGCAATGACGAGGAGCGCGAGCTCACCAGCCATCAGCTGGACGCGTTCCACTCGACGTTCAACTTCTGCATGACCTGCCGCCAGTACACGTGCGGCAACTGCTGGAACGCCGCCGAAGGTCGCTGCCTCACCTGCGCGCCGAACCTCGGCCACGAGATCCTTCCCGCACCGTTCCCGGACCAGGTCCAGTTCGATCCGATCCGGATCGAGGCGGAGTCGTGGCCCGAGGTCGACCTGACCGTACCCGGGGTTGCGGCCGAGGCCAACGGCCACGGCCATGTCCCCGACAACGGGCTCGCCGTCGACGAGAACGACCCGTGGGCCTCGGCTGGCGCCGCCGATCGGGGCGACATCCCGGACTTCGATCCGGCCGCAAGGCTGGCGTTCCTGTCGGGTGAGACGCCTGCCCCGGTGGTCGAGGCCGAGGCGGTCGAGGCCGAGGCGGTCGAGACGGTTGAAGTCGAAGCCGAGGTCGTCGAGACGGTTGAAGTCGAAGCCGAGGTCGTCGAGGCCGAGGCGGAGGTCGTCGAGGTCGAGCCCGAAGCGGTCGAAGTCGAACCCGAGGCGGTCGCCGCGGCGCTCGAGCCGGCGCTCGCTGTCGCGGAGCTGGAACTCACTGTTGCCGAGCCCCTGTCGGCCGCCGTCGAACCCGGGCCGGTCGCTGCCGCCGATCGTGGCATCGCCCTGGCCCCGACCGTCGAAGGTCGAGCGCGGGCTGGGAGCGCCAGGACGTCCGACCTGCTCCGGCGCTTCCGACCCGGCCAGAACATCGACGCCGAGCTCGCCGCCTACGAGGCAGGTCTCGCGGACGCGACGATCGCGGCGCAGCCCGAGCCCGTCGCTGCCGAGCCGGAGCCCGTCGTTGCAGAAGCCGAGCCCGAGCCGGTCGCGGTCGCCGAGCCGGTCGAGGTCGCAGAGCCGGTCGCCGCCGCCGAGCCCGAGCCCGTACATCCCGAGCCCGTCGAGGCTCCCGAAGTCGAGCCCGTCGCTGCCGCAGCCCCCGAGCCGGAGCCGATCGAACCGCCGCAAGCCGCCGAACCCGCTCGAGAGGACCGGATCGAGCAGCCGACGTGGCGGATCTTCGCGCCAGATCAGTCGACCGTACCGGGACCGGCCGATCAACCCCGTCCGGCGACGCCTCGCCCCTCGCCGCTGTCGGCCTCGGCCGAGCCGCAGTGGCCGGCTCGCCCGGACATCGCCGACTCGCCCGCGATGAGCCTGCTCGCGAATCGTGGCAGCGGCTCCCCGAGCGACGCCTTGTGGGCCGCATCGGCACAGGAGGTCCTCGCGGCGCCGGTCGTCCTCCCGGTGGCGGGCGCTCCGACTGGCGTCCAGCCCTGCTCCAACTGCGGCCTGTCGCTGTCGGCCACTGCCCGCTTCTGTCGCCGCTGCGGATCGCGTCAGGGCTGACCGCCGCGGCGCATCGCTGCTCGCCGGGCGGCCGACGCCTCAGACGACCACGGCCTCGGACGATGACGAACGCTCGCGGACCCAGGCCGAGCCAATCAGGACGATCGTGAACACGAGGTCCAGCCAGGCGAGCCCGACGAGAATCGCGCCAAGCGTCCCGTAGACGAGGTTCGCGCCGAAGATTCTGGGCGTCACGAACACGAACGCCCGGGTCAGGACGACGAGCGCGATCGCCCCGACGATCGCCGGCGTCGCGATCGCTGTCCAGCTCGGTCGACTCACCGGAACCAACCGGTACACGGCGGCGAGGGCCGCCCCACCGAGCAGCGGCGGCAGGAGTGCGAGGAGCAGGTCGTAGACGGGCCGGGAGCCACCTGATGCCCCGGACACCTCGACCGCAATCGACAGCAGCGGCGTCGCGAGGACGGCCGCCAGGAGGATCGCGCCGAGCACGACGATCGACCCGATCCGGCGAGCCGTCCGCCGGATCATGCTGCGTCGCGGGGAGCCGAGATCCATCTGGGCGATGCCCGACTCGATCGCGGCGAACAGCCGGGACGTGCCCCACGCGGCGAGGGCGAGGCCGACGAGTGACAGCGACGGCGACGCCTTCGCGAGGCCGCCCACGATCTCGTCGACGACGCCGGCCAGCGGCGGCAGGATCGATGCGATCGATCGGATCAGGTCTGCCCGGCTCGCCGCGTCGTTGAGGACGATGCCCGCGAGGCCGGTCGCGAGGAGGCCCAGCGGGATCAGGGCGAGGACCGCGTTGTAGGCGATCCCGGCGGCGAGCAGCCCACCGTCGGCCGCGGCGAACCGATCGAGAACGCGCCGGGCGGTGGTGACCCGCGGCAGGCCGATGAGCCGGGTCACCCCGGCGACGGCCCGGTCGCGCACGACCGATCGACTCGTCGGACGCGGGACCTGCCCGTCGCTCGTCAGCCTCGAAGCTCCTCGAACAGGGCCGGCTGAAGATCGGTGGCGCGGACCCGGCGCGGCGCCGCGATCAATGCCTTCACCTCGCCCCGCCGGACGAACCGCCGGCCGCCGAGCTTGATGCTCTGGAGCTTTCCGGTCCGAGCCCAGGCCCCGATCGTGGCCGGCTTGAACCGGATGTTGGCGGCCTCGAGGATCTCGGCCGCCTCGGTCAGGCTGATCCAGTCGGCCGCGGAGGTCGGCACGTCAGCCGTCGGCCGAGCCGGAGGAGGTCGAGCCGCCCGCCGACGTTCCCGCGGACGACGACCCCGACGACGACGACCCCGACGACGACCCCGACGACGAGCTGTCGGACGACGAGCCCGAGCTCGACCCCGACGACGACGACCCCTTTGAACCGTCCTTGTTGGAGCCGCCCGTCGAGGGCGGCGAGTCCGGGGTCGAGCCCGACGACTCCTTCGTCGGCCCGTCGGCCGATGTCGCCGCCTTCTTGCCCGACGAGCTCGAGGACGAACGGTCCTTTTTCGCCCAGCCTGACCCCTTGAAGTGGATCGAGGGCGCCGAGAAGGCCTTGCGGACCGGCGCCGCGTCGCAGACCGGGCACGCGGTCGGCCCATCGGCGGTGACGCCGTGGATCACTTCGAATCGATGGTCGCTCGGGCAGAGGTAGTCATAGGTGGGCATCGGTGGTGTCGGGCGATCCTCGTCGTCAGCCGCGGAGGAGGCGCATGCCGCACTTCGGGCAGTAGAAGGCGCGCTCATGAGCGGAGGCGAAGCCGCAATGGGCGCACACCAGGCCGCCCCGACCGGCGGCCGGCACCGGCCGATCCACCGCGGTCAGGCCCAGGGCGTACTGGTTGGCGAGGACGTTCGTGAGGATTCCGGACAGGAGCTTCGAGGCGATCCGGTCGGTGTCGCCGCGGACGCCCTTGCCGCCCCAGCCGACGACCGAGCGGACGATCATGTCGCCGGTCGCCTCGTCCCAGTGGGCAGCCACGCCGCCAACGACCGCGGCGTATTCCGGGTAGCCGCTCGTGTCGACCTCGCCCTCGAGCAGGGTACAGACGAATGTGTCGAACGCGAGGTCGATCGCGTCGATCGTCTCGAGCACGACGAGGGCATGGCGAGTCACCGGCGAGTGGACGTGGTGAGCGTTGAGCCACTGCATCGCTTCCGACGGCCGGGCGATGACCGGCGTCGCCTGGCTGAACTCGATCGGCAGGGGCTCGACGACCTCGATCTCGGTCCGGGCCAGGCCGTGGAGCATCGACGGCAGCTCGGCAAGCGCATTCGGGCCGGTCTGCATCCGGACGCCTTCGCTCGTCTTGCCCGCGTAGTAGAGCTTGAGCTGGAACTCCTGGGCGACGACTTCCTCGGGCAGGGTGATCGGAGCGTGCTGGCTGCGACCGGGCGCCGGCGCGGCGGCCGGCCCGGTCGCGGCGGCGGCACGGGCGTCTGCGGTGTTGCGGCGCTTCAGGAACTCGAGCGGCACGAACTGGCTCCCCGATAATCGGATCCGGACGTCGATCATGGTAGCAGCGGATTCGACGGGTTCGTCAGCGGTACGTTCGGCCCGGAATCCGGAACCGACGGTCGCCCGGCGGGCGGTCAGGCGTCGCCGGCCTCCAGGATCAGCGCCTCGTCCGGCCGGAGCTCGAGGATGCCGTCGGGTCCGACCGCGGCGGGCGCCCGATGCGACCCGATCCGGGCGATCCAGCGCCCGCCGCCGAGCGCCCCGATGTCGACCCGGCGCGGCTCGTCCCCGAAGCTGACCACGACCAGCAGGGTCTGACCGCCGCCGGTTCGCGTCCAGGCGAGGACATCGGCGACGCCACTCTCGAGGCGCTCCATGGCACCGCTCCGGAGAGCGGTCGCCGTGCGCCGGTAGGTCAGCAGGCGTCGGTACGTCGCGAGGACCGAGTCCGGGTCGCCGGCCTGGGCCGCCACGTTGCGCTGGGCAGCGTCCGGGGCGAGGCGGAGCCACGGCCGACCCGTCGTGAAGCCGGCCCCCTCCCCCGCCGTCCACTGCATCGGCGTCCGACAGCGGCTCCGGTCGTACCACGGGAAATCGGGTCCGGCCTTGAGCGCCGGCGGGTCCACGATCTCGTCGCGCGGGATGTCCACGTCGACCATCCCGATCTCCTCGCCGTAGTACAGGAACGGCGCCCCGCGCATTGCCAGGATCAGGACCGCCGCGGCCTTCGCGATCGCGTCGTGGTCCGGGTCGCGATCCCGCCCGACCGACTGGGCAAGGCGCGTCGCCTGACGCTCCCGGTCGTGGTTGGACAGGGCGATCGTCGGCCACAGGTGCGGGCCGTAGGCGGTTTCGCGCAGGTCGATCCCGGCCGCGAACGCAGCGGCCGTCCAGGGCGACTCCATCAGCGACCAGTCGAACACGATGTGCCGGCCCCGGGTGTAGCGAGCCGCGGCCGGGGTGCCGCCGGAGAACAGCTCGCCGACGGACATCCGGCCTGGCTCCTCGTCGAGGATCGCCCGGAAGCGCTCGATGAGGTCCGTGAAGTCGGCGTGATCGAGATCGTGGCGGTGCTCGAACCGGTTCCACGGGGAGTTGCCCTCGATCACTGGGTTGTCCCGGAGATCGGGGTCCTTGAGGAACGCGTTGAAGACGTCGAGCCGGAACCCGTCGACGCCGCGGGCCAGCCAGCCCCGGACCATGGCCCATTGGGCCGCTTCCACGGCCGGGTTCCGCCAGTTCATCTCGGGCTGGCCGACGAGAAACGTGTGGTAGTAGAACTGCCCGCGCTCCGCCACCCATTCCCAGCCCGGCCCACCGAAGAACGACACCCAGTTGTTGGGCGGGATCGGATTGCCGCCGGCGTCGAAGCCGCGCGGGTCTCGCCACAGGTAGAAGTCCGCATAGGGGCCCTCGCGCGACGCCTTCGAGGCGACGAACCAGGCGTGCTCGTCGCTCGTGTGGTTCATCACCAGATCGAGGATCACCTTCATGCCGCGCTCGTGGCAGGCGGTCACGAACCGGTCGAAGTCAGCTTCCGTCCCGAGGAGCGGGTCGACGGCGGCGTGGTCCGTGACGTCGTAGCCGAGGTCGCGGCCGGGCGACGGGAAGACCGGCGAGAGCCAGATGGCGTCGACGGGCAGGGAGTCGGCGGCGAAGTGATCGAGATGGTCGATGATCCCGCAGAGGTCGCCGGTGCCGTCGCCGTCGCTGTCGGCGAAGCTCCGCGGGTAGACTTGGTAGACGACGCCGTCCCGCCAGTCGTCGGGGCTCGCGTCGGACTCGGCTGGCTGGATCGGCGGCAGGTCGGTCATGGCCCGAAGTCTAGCGAGCCGACCAGACCGCACGGCGTCCGGCGGGCCCCGGCTCCTATACTCGGCCGCCATGAACACCATCGATCACGGCCCGGCCGGCGAGCGGATCCGGATCGGCGTCGCCGGCCTCGGCGCCGTCGCCCAGGCCGTTCATCTGCCGCTCCTCGCCCGCCTCGGCGCCACCTTCGAGATCGCCGCGCTCGCCGATCTGTCGCCATCGCTCCGCGCTACGATCGGCGATCGCTACGGCGTTCCGGCCGATGCCCAGGTCGCCAGCGTGGACGCCCTGATCGCGCAGCCCGGCCTCGAGGGGATCATCCTCCTGACGTCCGGCTCGCACGGTGGCGCGGCACTTGCGGCGCTCGACGCCGGGCTCGCGGTGCTGTGCGAGAAGCCGCTGGCCACGACCGTCGCCGAAGCCGACCGGCTGGCCGCCTCGCCGAACCGCGACCGCCTCCTGCTTGGCTACATGAAGGCGTTCGACCCGGCCGTCGAGGAGGCGCGCCGGTTCGCGGTCGAGGAGGCGGCGACGCTCGGCGACCTGCGCTCGATCGATGTCCTCGTCCTCCACCCGACGAGTGAGTCCCAGCTCGACTTCGCCCGCCTCGTCCCGCCGGCCGCCGACCTGGACGGCACGATCCTCGACGGTCTCCGAGCGGCCGAGCACGGCCGGGTCGAGGACGCCATCGGCCAGGCGGCCGCGGTCGACCTCGGACGGCTGTATGGCGGGCCGCTGAACGGCAGCCTGGTCCACGAGCTGTCGGTGATCCGATCGGTCACCGGCGAGACTGGTCCCCTGTCGATCGACCACGTGGACGTCTGGCCCGAGGGCGCCTGGCCGCCGTCGATCGCGGTCGCCGGCCGCCTCCCGTCCGGCGTCCGGGTGAGTCTCGGCTGGCACTTCCTCGATCGCTACCCGGCGTACCGCGAGGAGGTTCGCTTCCACCATCCCGGCGGCTCGGTGGAGCTGACGTTTCCCGCGCCGTACCGCCTCAACCAGCCGACGATCCTCGAGGTCGAGACCGGCGCCAATGAAACACGCCGGCGGACGGTATTCGACTCGATCGAGGAAGCGTTCGAGCGCGAGCTCCTGGCCTTCGGCCGGCTGATTCGGGACGGTGAGGCGCCGCGGACCGGAATCATCGACGGCCGGACCGACACGATCACGTGCCAGCGGATCGTGAGCGCGTTGGCCGCCCGGCGCGGGATCGTGATCGGCGGCGAAGCCGCGCGGGCGGGCGAAGCCGCGCTCGCCGGCGAATCCGTGTCGGCCCGCGCATGACGAGCGCCGCGACGGTCGTGCCCGGGGCCGACGGCGCCGACGGCCCGGCCATCATCCATCTCGTCCCGCACACCCACTGGGATCGCGAGTGGTACGAGCCGTTCCAGGTCTTCCGGATGCGCCTCGTCGAGCTGGTGGATCAGCTGCTCGATTCGATGGATGCCGACGAGCGCCTGGCCTTCACCCTGGACGGCCAGGTCGCCACGATCGACGACTACCTCGAGATCCGGCCCGAGAACCGCCACCGAATCGAGCGGCTGATCGCGCAGGGCCGCCTGGCGATCGGGCCGTGGCAGATCCTGATGGACGAGTTCCTCGTGTCGGGCGAGACGCTGATCCGGAACCTCGAGATCGGCTGGCACGCGGCCGAGGCGTTCGGAGCGGCGATGCCGGTGGGCTACCTGCCGGACATGTTCGGTCACGTGGCCCAGATGCCCCAGATCCTGCGCCGGGCGGGGATCCGCCACGCGGTCGTCTGGCGTGGCGTTCCGGCCGCGATCGACCGCCACGCGTTCACGTGGCGCTCGCCCGACGGCTCGTCCGTCCGGGCCGAGTACCTCGTCGGCGGTTACGGCAACGGTGCGTACCTGCTCGCGATCCCGGACCGGCTCGCCGACAAGGTCGCCCGCTACGTCGACGCCAACCGGGCGTTCTACGGCGACCGCTCGATCCTCGCAATGTATGGCACGGATCACGCTGTCCCCTCGCCGCGCCTCGCCCAGATCGTCGAGGATGCGAACGCCCAGCGCGACGACATCGCGGTCCGGATCGAGACGTTGACCCGGTACATCCGCTCGTTCGATGCAGCCGTCGCCGATCCCGACGTCCCGGACCCGGCCGTCGCGCCGGTCTGGACGGGCGAGCTCCGCTCGGCGGCCCGGGCGAACATGCTCATGAACGTCACGTCGGCCCGGATCGACATCAAGGTCGCGGCCGGCCGGGCGGAGCGGATCCTGGAGCGCTACGCCGAGCCGCTGGCCGCGCTCCACGGCGGGTCCTGGCCGACCCGCCTGCTCGAGCTGGCGTGGCGCCGGCTGGTGGACAACTCGGCCCACGATTCGATCTGCGGCTGCTCGCAGGACGCGGTCGTGAGCCAGGTCCTGACCCGCTACGCCGAGGCGGAGCAGATCGGCCGCGGCCTCGTCGCGGCAGCGCTGCAGCCTCTCGCGGCCGGCGCGCCGCGCGGGAGCATGGTCGTGGTGAATCCCTCGCCGCACGATCGGACCGACGTGGTCGAGGTTGACCTCGATGTGCCCGCGGCGTGGGACGCCGTGGAGCTCGAGCTGGGCGACGGGCGGCGTGTCCCGACCCAGCTGCTCGATCGACCCGAGACCGTCCTCCGCCGGCTGCACCTGACCGGGCGCCAGATCCCCGAGCTGTTCGCGCGACGGCTCCACGGCCGGGAGCTCTTCGGTCATTCGCTCGACGGCCACCTGATCCAGGACAGCGGCGGCGAGCGGCGCCTCGTCCTGCTGATGGACGATCCCGCCGCGGCGGCGGACTTCGACGTCGACAGCGTCCTCGACGCGGCCGCCGCCGCGGTGGCCGACGGACCGGACGAGCCGTGGGAGGTAACGGTCGTGCGCGGCGACCGACGGCGGCTCGCGGCCGCGATCCCGGTAGCGGCGCTCGGGTTCTCGACGGTCCGGCCGGTCGAGGCCGCGACGGCCGCCTCGGACGCAGACGAGGGGGCGGACGAGGGGGCGGTGGTCGTCGGCGAGCGGTCGCTCGATAACGGTCTCGTCCGGGTGACGGTCGCGGACGACGGCACCCTCGAGATCGTCGGCGGCGGCGTGAGTCTGACCGGCGTCGGACGGCTCGTGGACGGCGGCGACTACGGCGACACGTACAACTACGGTCGGCCGGCGCAGGATTGGCTGGTCGATCGTCCGGTCGCGGTCGAGGTCACGGCCGCGGACGGCGGCCCGATCCGGGGCCGGCTCGCGATCGTGGCCCGTTACGACTGGCCGATCGGGCTGTCCGACGACGGCGCTGGGCGCAACCCAACGACCGCGCCGGTGGCGGTCACGACGACCCTCGAGCTGCGCATCGGGGAGCCCTTCGTGCGGGTCGTCATCGCCTTCGTCAACCCGGCCCACGACCACCGCGTCCGCTGGCACGTGCCGCTCCCAACTGCCACCGATCGCTCGGCAGCCGAGGGCCAGTTCGCCGTCGTGGAGCGCGGCCTGACCGAGGAGGCCGGTCACGGCGAGGTGGCGACCCCGACGTTCCCGGCCCACGGCTGGGTCCACGCCGCGGGTGCGACGATCCTGCTCGATCACGTCACCGAGTACGAGCTCGTGGACGGTCGGGAGCTGGCCCTGACGGTCCTGCGCTCGACCGGGCTGATCAGCCGCAACGACAACCCGTTCCGCGAGGATCCGGCCGGGCCGGAAGTTCCGGTTCCGGGGGCCCAGATGCTCGGGCCGTGGCGGTTCGGGTTCGGGCTCCTGGCGCATGCCGGGACGTGGTCGACCGGCGGCGTGGCGGCGGAGGCGGAGGCGTACCACCTGCCGTTCGTGACGGCGGCCGGAACAGCCGCCAGCCCACCGGTCGGTTCCGGAGCGTCCGACACACGGGCGGCCGGGGCGGCGACACGCGATGCGCCCATCGAGCCGGCAATGGCGGGCTTCCGGATCGACGGCGAAGGAGTCGTTCTCAGCGCCCTCCGCCGGCGCGGCGATGGCCTGGAGCTCCGGATCGTGGCCCAGACCGATGCACCCACGACCGCGGTCGTCGCCGGACGACCGATCCGTGCCGCCCATGCCGTGGACCTCGTTGGCCGGCCCGGCGCCGAGCTCCCGGTCGATCCCGACGGACGGTTGCGGATCGCCCTCGGACCCTGGGAGATCCGGACGGTCCGGGTCGATGATCGGTCGATCTGAACACGACGCGTCACCTCGACGCATCGGCCCGGACCCGATCCGCTCTGCCACTGTAACGTTGACACCGCCGAAAGTGCGCCGCTAGTCTCGGCCGCGGATGCAATGATCCGGTGCGGCGACACGCTCGAGCCACCGCCGCCCCTCCCCTGCCCGGCTGGCCACGGCCATCCACCTGAGGTGGCAGGACGGGACGACAGATGGACCGGTCGATGTCGACCTCGACCCGGCGATGCCGGGAAGCAGACCCACGCGTGTGGGAACCGTTCTGACGGTCGCTCGATCCAGAGAGACCCGGGCGAGACGTCGGCCAGTTTCGACGTCCGTGTTAGAGGAGGAGGCCCGATGGCCAAGTTCCCGCGATTCCTGACCCTGCCGCTCGCGGCCGTGCTCATCGTGAGCGCGTGCGGCGGCGGAGCAACCCCGACTCCAGCCGGCAGCACCGGCACCACGCCGTCGACGGCCCCGTCGGCCGGTGGCAGCACCGCGCCTACCGGTTCGGCGACCGCCGGCGGCTCGATCACCGTCACCTCCCTGTGGGGCGGCAGCGAGCAGGAGTCCTTCCAGAAGGTCCTCGACGCCTTCAAGGCGAAGACCGGCATCGAGGCCAAGTACGAGTCGGTCCGCGACAACTACGCGACCGCACTCCAGACCCGGATCACCGGCGGCAACCCGCCGGACGTCGCGATCCTGCCGGGCATCGGCTTCCTGCGCCGCTTCGCCAAGGATGGCTCGATCAAGAAGGTGTCCGACCTCGGGATCGACGCCGCCGCGCTTGCCCCGAACTACGCCCCCGGCATCCTCGAGATCGGCTCCGTCGATGGCGCCCTGTACGGGATCATGGTCAAGTTCAACAGCAAGAGCACGTTCTGGTACAACCCCAAGAAGCTGACCGCAGCCGGCGTCGCGGTCCCCAAGGACTGGGACGCCTTCACCGCGGCCCTGGCGGCGCTCGTCGCCAAGGGTGACAAGCCGCTCGGCCTCGGGGCCAAGGACTCGTGGACTCTGACCGACTGGTTCGAGAGCATCTACGTCCGGCAGGCCGGGCCTGAGGCCTACGACAAGCTGTTCAGCAAGGACGGCGACTGGGCCGACCCGAGCGTGGCCACCGCCGTCAAGGCGATGACCGACGTCCTCAACGACACCAACGTCGAAGGCGGCATCAAGGCCGCGCTCGGCCGCGGCTTCGTCGATGGCATCGGCCAGGCGTTCAGCGCCACAGCCACTGCCGACATGTACTACGAAGGCGGCTTCGTCGGTGGAATCATCACCGGCCAGGTCAACAAGGACGCCAAGCTCGGCACCGATGCCGACTGGTTCGACTTCCCGTCGATCAACGGCAACACCGGAGTCACGATCGGCGGCGACGTCATCGGCGCGCTGACGACCAACCCCGGCGTCAAGGAGTTCATGGAGTACATGGCCACAGCCGAGGCCGGCGCCGTGTGGGCAGCCACCGGCGCGATCATCTCGCCGGTCAAGGGCGTCGACGCCGGCGTCTACCCCAACGACCAGGTCAAGCGTGAAGCGGCCCAGGTGGCCAACGCCACGGCCGTCCGCTTCGACGGTTCCGACCTCCTGCCGGGCGGCGGCCCCGATCTGGGCGCCGAACTGCAGAAGGCCATCCAGGGCCAGACGGTCGACTGGGCGTCGTTCCAGACGCAGATCCAGACCGCATGGGGCAACGAGTAACCTTCGCCTCGATCTGACACACTACGGGAGGGCCCACCGGGCCCTCCCGTTCTCGTTCCCGCTCGTCTCCTCGTTCCCAAGAGGTTGCGCGATGACCGGTCAAGTTCCGACTGGATTGGGCGCCGCCGGCGAGATGCCGGCCATCGCCACGGGAGTGGCGCCGCCGAAGGTGCCACCAACAGAGAATCGGAACCCGAAGGTCGCCCTTCTGTTCCTGCTCCCGACGATCCTGCTGCTCGGGATCTTCCTCGTCTATCCCACGATCTACACGTTCCTGCTGAGCTTCAACCGCGGTCGGCGCGGCGAGTTCAGCAACTGGGTCGGCTTCGACAACTACATCAACCTGTTCACGAAAGACCCGAACTTCATCAACTTCGGGACGTTCCCACCGAGCGGCGCCCTGTTCAACAACGTCCTCTGGCTGATCTTCTACACCTCGATCGTGATCTTCCTCGGGCTCGTCATCGCGGTCATGGCGTCGCGAGTCCGCTACGAGTCGATCATCAAGTCGATCGTGTTCCTGCCGATGGCGATCGCGGCGACGGCTCTGGCGGTGATCTTTGCATTCGTCTACGCCCCGGACGCCAAGACGGGCCTCCTCAACGCCGTCCTCGGGATCTTCGACATCGGCCCGATCTCATGGCTCGGCGACCCCGGCTTCGTCAACGCGTCGATCATCGCGGTCGGGATCTGGGGCTCGGTCGGGTTCGCGACGGTCATCCTGTCGGCCGCGATCAAGAGCATCTCGACCGAGATCATCGAGGCCGCCCGAGTCGACGGCGCGAATGAGATCCAGGTGTTCCGCAGGATCATCCTGCCGATGGTCAGCCTGCCCATCTCGGTCCTTGCCGTCACCCTGACCGTCAACGTCGTCAAACTGTTCGATCTGCCCTACGTGCTGACGAACGGCGGGCCGGGCACGTCGAGCCGGGTCATCGCGTTCACGATGTACCAGGAGTCGTTTCCCGGCGGCCTGTTCGGCAAGGGCGCAGCCGTCGCGATGGTCATGCTCCTGATCATGACCCCGATCATGCTCTACAACATCCGTCGCTTCCGAACGGAGTCGGTCACGTGAGCAGCACCCCCGACGCCCTCGCCGGTCCGGCGATCGAGGAGCGTCCAACGACCCTCAGCGGACGGATCGTCAAGGCCCTGAACAAGACCCCGATCCATATCGCCCTGGGCATCGTCGCGATCATCTGGCTGGCGCCGACGATCGGCCTCCTCGTGACCTCGTTCCGGCCGCGCTCGGACATCCAGGCAACGGGCTGGTGGGAAATCCTCTCGACCCTCCGGTTCACGACCGAGAACTACGCCACCGTGATCAACTCGCAGGGGATGCTCCAGGCGTTCATCAACAACGTGATCATCGCGGTCCCGTCGACGCTCCTGCCGCTGACGATCGCCTCGCTTGCGGCATACGCGTTCTCGTGGATCAACTTCAGGTTTCGAGACACCCTGTTCCTGGTCGTCATCGGGCTGATGATGATCCCGGCCCAGGTCGCGTTCATCCCTGTTCTCCAGCTGTTCGCCCCGTTCGGCTTCACCCGGAACTTCATCGGGATCTGGCTGGCCCACACCGCGTTCGCACTTCCGTTCGGGATCTTCCTCCTCCGGAACTTCTTCATCACCCTGCCGCGCGACCTGATCGAGGCGGCCCGGATCGACGGCGCGTCGACGCTCGGGGTATTCCGGACGATCGTCGTGCCGCTGTCTGTGCCGGCGATCGCCGCCTACGGCATCTTCCAGTTCCTGTGGGTCTGGAACGATCTCCTGATGGCGCTCGTGTTCGTCCAGAACGCGGCGAACAACCCGCTCACCCGCCAGATCAACGGGCTCCTGTCGCAGTACGGGACGGAGTGGCACCTCCTGGCCGCCTCGGCGTTCCTCCTGATGATCGTGCCGCTGGTCGTGTTCTTCAGCCTCCAGCGCTACTTCGTCCAGGGCCTCCTCGCGGGCTCGGTCAAGTAGCCGACCCAGGATCCGTGGCCGGCGCCAGCGCGTCGGGCGATCCGGCGCGTCTCCGAGTCGTCACCTGGAACATTCGCGCGGCGATCGGTCCGGGCGAGCCGTTTCCGCCCGCCTGGTGGCGGCATGTCCGACTCGAGCGGCTGGAGCGGATCGGGGCGATTCTGCGCGCGCTCGATCCGGACGTGGCGACGCTCCAGGAGGTCACGATCATGACCCCCGACGGCGCCGTCCTCGACGAGCCCGCGGAGCTGGCCCGGCTCACCGGCCGGCACGCCCGCTACGCGGCGGTGCACTCGTTTCCGCTCGTGGAGCCGGACACCGGCCGGGCCATCGGGACGGCCAGTTGGGGGAACGCGATCCTCAGCCGTGAGCCGCTCGCCGACGGGTTCGCGATCGGGCTGCCGCGAGCCGCCGATGACGACGTGATCGAGGTCACGGGGGCGCTCCACCACGTCACGGGCGAGCCGCATCCGCTGCTCGACGTTCGTTACGCCGACACCGAGCCCGGCCACCGGGAGCCGCGTTGCGTCGTCGGCGGCCGGCTGACCGGGCCGATCGCGACCACCATCGCGACGACTCATCTCACCTACATCGGCCGGGCCCAGCGACGCGCCCAGGCCGATTCGGTGGCGGCCATCGTCCGCGACCGGGCCGGCGTGACCAGGGCGGCGATCCTGACCGGCGACTTCAACGCTCCCGTCGAGGCGCCGGAACTGGCCGCGCTCGGCGACGGATTCGACGACGCCTTCGCGGCCGTCGGGGTCGGCCCGGGCGACCCGTGCCGGCAGTCGTGCGGACCGTGGCCGATCGACCACATCCGGGTCCGCGGCCTCGCCGTCGACGCCTGCCGCGTCGTCACCGAGGCCGGCGATGCGTCGGACCACTGGCCGGTGGTGGCCGACCTGCGCCGCGGGCCGGACTGAGAGCTCAGCCCTCGAGGCGGGACCGGAGCCGGCGGACCTGCTCGGCGAGTTCCGCCTCGGACGATCGGGCGCCCTCGACGACGGCCGGCGGCGCCTTGCTCATGAACGCCTCGTTGGCGAGACGAGCCCGGGCCGCCGCGAGGCGCCCCTCCGCCTCGACGAGCTCCTTCTCGAGCCGCGGGCGATCGGAGCTCCCAGCGCCGGCCTCGGATATCGCCCCGACGGCGTCCGGCAGGGCGATATCCGCCTCGACCTCGCCAACGATCACCGCGAGTCCGGGGCGCGTGCCCGTCGTGGCTGCATACGCCGCTCGATCGGCATGGCGGGCCAGTGGCCGCGCCCGCGCCAGCCGACCGAGCGCCGCGGCGAGGTCATCGAACGTCGCGGCGAGGGCCGCCGGCACAACGACGTCGACGGCGAGCCAGAGCCCCGGCGCGATCCCCGCCTCCGAGCGTGCATTCCGGATCCCGCGGACCAGCTCGATCACGGCACCGACGCCGGCCTCGGCGGCCGCGTCGCGCGCAGCGGGCAGCGGCCATGGGGCGACGATCACCAGCGCAGGGTCCTCAGCCCGGCGCGGGAGCTCCGTCCAGATCGCCTCGGTCAGGAACGGCATCACCGGATGGAGCAGCCGGAGGTAGCGATCGAGCGCGTCGACCAGCGTCCACCACGTCGCCGCCCGCTGCTCGGCGGGAGCGTCCGGATCGGCCAGGCGGACCTTCGCGAGCTCGATCCCCCAGTCGCAGAACTCCGACCAGATCCCGTCGTACAGGGCGCGGGTGACCTCGCCGAACTGGTACTCGGCGAGGCCCCGGTTCACGCCGTCCGTGGTCGCTCCGGCCCGCGACCGGATCCAGCGCTCGATGGGACCCAGCAGCGCCTCGTCCGGGGCGACGCGCGGTGCATCCGCCGAGACCTCCGCCGGGCGCGCGCCGAGGACGAAGCGGGCCGCGTTCCAGAGCTTGTTGGCGAAGTTCCGGGCGAGCTCCAGCTTGTGCGGCCCGAACCGCTGGTCCTGGCCGGCCGTCGCCCCGTGGATCAGGGCGAACCGGAGCGCGTCGGCGCCGGCCTCCTCCATGACCGCGAGCGGGTCGACGACGTTGCCTTTCGTCTTCGACATCTTCTGGCCCTGCGGGTCGCGGATCAGGCCCGACAGGGTGACCGTGTGGAAGGGCTCGACGCCGGTCAGCTCGATCCCGAGCATCATCATCCGGGCGACCCAGAAGAAGATGATGTCGTAGCCGGTCTCCATCACCGACGTCGGGTAGAAGCGGCGCATGTCCGCCGTGTTGTCGGGCCAGCCGAGGGTCGAGAACGGCCACAGCCCCGAGCTGAACCACGTGTCGAAGATGTCCGGGTCCTGGCGGAGCTCGGCCGCCGGCCGGGCGCAGGCTGCGCAGGCCGCCGGGCCCTCGGGCTCGGCCGACACCGTGACGTGGCCGGCCGGGCAGTACCAGGCCGGGATCCGGTGGCCCCACCAGAGCTGGCGCGAGACGTTCCAGTCGCGGATCCCGGTCAGCCAGTGCTCCCAGGTCTTCTCGAAGTGGTCGGGCACGATCCGGGTTCGGCCCGCGCGCGTCGCGGCGAGGGCCTTCGCGGCGAGCGGCTCGGTCCGGACGAACCACTGGGTCTTGAGGCGCGGCTCGACGACGTCGTTGGAGCGCTGGCAGCGCCCGATCACCATCTCGTGGGCCCGCTCCGCGGCGACGTCGCCGCGGGCGGCCAGGTCGGCGAGGATCGCCGTCCGGGCGGCGTAGCGATCCAGCCCGTCGTAGGCCGTGCCGGTGCCCGCGATCGCTGCCGCGTCATCGAGGATCGTCGGCATCGCGAGGTGGTGACGCCGGCCCGTCGCGTGGTCGTCGTGGTCGTGGGCCGGGGTGATCTTCAGGGCGCCGGTCCCGAACGCTCGCTCGACGATCGGGTCGGCGATGATCGACACGTCACGCTCGACGAACGGGATCCGGACCTGCCGCCCGACGAGATCGCGATAGCGCTCGTCGTCGGGATGAACCGCGACCGCGGCGTCGCCGAGGATCGTCTCGGGCCGGGTCGTCGCGACGGTGATCGTCTCGTCCGGCAATGGCTCGCCCGTCGCCGCGTCGACCAGGTGGTAGCGGATCGACCAGATCGTCCCGCTCTCAGGCGTCGAGACGACCTCGAGGTCGCTGACGCTCGTCCGGCAGCCCGGGCACCAGTTGACGAGCGCCTCGGTCCGGTAGGCCAGGTCGCGATCCACAAGGGTCTTGAACGCCACCCGGACGGCCTTCGCGGAACCCTCGTCCATCGTGTACCTGATGCGGCCCCAGTCGACCGACACTCCGAGCCGGCGCTGCTGGCCGAGCATCACCTCGCGGGTCGCGCCGATGAACGTCTGCATCCGCTCGAGGTAGCGCTCGCGACCGAGGCTCTGGCGGCTCTCACCCTCCTTCGCGATGATTCCGTCGAGGACGAACTGGGCGGCGATCGAGGCGTGGTCGAGACCGGGCAGGAAGAGGGCCGCCTTGCCCGACATCCGGGCGTGGCGGATCATCAGGTCCTCGACGGCCGCGCGCTGGCCGTGTCCGAGATGCAGGGAGCCGGTGATGTTCGGCGGCGGCTGGATGATCGTGAACGGCTCGGCGCCGGGAGCGGCGGTCGAGCCGGCGCCGTCGGGCGCGAACACGTCGGCCGCCAGCCAGCGCTCGTAGATCGGCCCTTCAACGTCGCTCGGCCGGTACGCCTTGGCGAGACCCGCCGGGTGCTGTTCGTTCGTCGTCTCGGTCATCGTGTCGCCCCTGTGGAATCGAACGCCCCGCTCGTCCAGCGGACGAACGGGGTCGTGGTACCACCTGCTGGTTCGCGCTCCGGGGCGGGTCGCTCATCGCGGCCGCCGGGTCCGGTTCGCCTCTGGGCGCGCTATCGGGCGCTGGCCGCACGACTCGCGGGTTGACATTCGGGCTGCCCGTGCCGCGCGGCTCGCACCGTCCCGCGCTCGCTTCGTGGCCATGGCAGGCCTACTCTTCCCGGTCCCCGCCGTGAGGCCGGGAGTGTAGCACGGGCACCGACGCGGTCCAGGCGGCGATCTCGGCCCGCCGGCCGACGCCGAGCTTGGCGAGGATGTGCTCGACATGGGCGGCCACGGTCTTCGGTGCGACCCCCAATTCGGCCGCGATCAGGGGGTTGGTCAGGCCATCCGCGACGAGACGAGCGACCTCGAACTCACGGGCCGTCAGGGGCGCCCATGGATCGGCGGCGGCCTGGCCGCGGCCGGAACCACGGAGGACCTCGGCCGCAGCCGCGGACAGGGCCGGTGCGCCGAGCCGGGCCGCGCTCGCGGCGGCGCTCGCCGCGAGGCGAGCGGCATCGGCCCGGCGGTTGGCCCGAAGATGGCAGCGAGCCAGATCGATCACCGCCCACGTCCCTTCCCACGCCCGATCGCGGGCCGCCCAACCGGCCATCGCCCCATCGAGCAGGTCGCGGGCGCGCCCGGTCGAGCCCTCGGCCAGTGCGAGCAACCCGTTGGCGTGGTCGAGGGCGGGCTGCGTGCCGGGGATCCCGCGCTGCTTGACCTGGGCCGAGCTCGCGGCCAGCCAGCGCCGGGCGGCCAACGGGTCGCCGGCGGCAAGGTGAGCCCGCGTGCCGGTGACGACGAACGGGAAGAGGTAGGCCGCGTCGCGCACCGCGGTCGACGCCGCCAGCGCCTCTTCGGCCAGCTGGATCACGGTCGCCGGGTCGTCCGCGGCCAGGGCCACCTCGGCCAGGCCCCAGAGCGGCGGCGACAGCCGTTGCAGTTCGCCCATCCGGAGGCCGATCTGGCGGGCCTCCTCGAGGGCGGCGCGGGCCTCGACCAGATCGCCGGTCGAGAGCGCCACGTAGCCGAGCACGTACAGGGCGACGTTCCGGGTCGTGATCCCGCCGCGACCGTCGGCCAGGACATGGCGAGCGAGTTCCGCCGCCTCCGGCCAGCGGCCGGTCGCCCACAGGACGTGGGCGAGGTGGGCCGCCATGTAGTGACGGTGGTTCCCGAGCTCGACCCGCTCCGCGTACTCGACCCCCTCGCGCAGCCACGTTTCGGCGCGCTCATACTCGACGAGGACCGAGGCCGAGGTCCCGAGCATCCGGTATCCGCGCGCCGCTTCGGCTTCAAGATGGGCGGTCCGCGACGCGCTGATCGAGCCCTCGAGCAGACGCCAGCCCTCGACGAGGTCGCCGCTGAAGACGCGACACGCTCCCAGCGTGGTCGCCGCATTGCGCTCCGTCGCCTCGTCCCCGACCAGTCCCGCGAGCCGGCGGGCCTCGATCGCGAACGAGATCGCCTCGTCCAGCCGGCGATCCAGCATCCAGGCCGCTGCCAGCGCAGCCAGGAGGCGAGCCCGGACCCGATCCGAGAGCGGATCCGACGGCGCCTGGTGCAGGGCCGGAGCCTGCTCGATTCCGCCGAGCGCCGCCCGGATCAGCTCGTCCCGCGCCTCCAGGGGATCCCCGAGGAGGTGGCGGACCGCGGCCAGCGGGGCGGCGAGGGCGGCCGCCGCGAGGCCATCGCCGGCGGCCCGGTACGAGCTCCGGGCGGCCTCGAACGCCGTCCCCGCCGCGATGTTGTCGTCGCCCGCCGCGGCGCTCGCCCCGAGGGCCTCGAGGAGCCCGGCGCGCTCGAGGCCGGGCAGGTCCTCGGGGGCGGTCCTGAGGGCGCATTCGCAGAGCTCGCGCGCCACGCTGTGGGACCAGATCGCCGTCGCAGCGGCGGCGCCTCGACGGGCGGCCGCGAACGCGTCCGTCCGGCGGCCGGCCCGTTCGTAGTGGAGCGCCAGGAACGCGTCGGTGCCGACTTCCCTGCCGACCGCCGCATCGGCCGTTCGGCCGTGGAGCCGGCGCCGCTCGGGCTCCGGGATCCGGTCGTAGATCGCGTCGCAGATCAGGCCGTGACGGAAGCCGAACCCACCGGGGGCCGTCGTCGGCAGCAGGACGAATTGCTCGGCGAGCTCGGCGAGCGGCTCGGACAGCTCGGTCGGCTCGACGTCCACGACCGCGGACAGGAGATCCAGGTCGAACGCCCGGCCGATGACCGCGCCCGCTCGGGCGAGGCTGCGCGCCGGCGCCGAACGCTGCTCGAACCGAGCGATGATCGTGTCCTCGACGGTTGTCGGCACGTCGGGCCGGCGGACCGCCCCGGGTCCGCGGGTGGTGGGCCCGCCGGCGGACTGGGCACTCGCCACGCCGTCCGGTCCGGCTGCGGCAAGGACCGCCATCAGCTCCTCGACATGAAGCGGGATCCCGTCGGTCCGGGCGTGGATCACGGCCGCCACGTCGCGCGCGATCGGCAGGCCGGTGTCGATCAGGAGCGTGGCCATCGTCGCGGTGTCGGCCGGCGACAGGCGCGCCAGCCGGACCTCCTCGCCGAGACGCTGACCGACGAGGCGCGCCCGCCACTCACGCATCGGCACGCGCGGGAACAGCTCGTCGCTGCGGTACGTGCCGACGACGAGGAGCGGCAGCTCGGGCACCCGGCGGGCGACCGCCTCGATCGTCTCGAGGGTCAGGTCGTCGGACCAGTGAAGGTCCTCGAGCGAGACGATCGCCGGTCCATCGCGGGCGATCTCGAGCAGCATCTCGGCCACGTCGAGGACGAGGAGCCGCCGGCGGCGGTGGCTGTCGCCGACCGCCGGGCCGTCATCCTCAAGGCGCGCCGCGAGCCGCCCACCGAGCCCCTCGAGGCCGGCCGTCCGGCCCATCGACCGGGCGAGGTCGATCAGGATCGCGGCCGCGACCCGCAGATCGCTCGGGTACGTCCCGCCGCGAACGGACCGGAACCCGGCCGCGACGGCCCGCCGCTCGAGCGACCCGAGGAGGCGTGACTTGCCGACGCCGGCCTCCCCCGCCAGCAGGAGGAGGTGCCCCGTGCCGGCCGCGACCTCTCCGATCCGGCGGTCGCCGAGCGCCAGGAGATCGTCCCGGCCGACGAGGATCGGCGAGATGAACGTGGGCTGCCGGGCACTGGTCGTCATCGCCGCTCGAATCCTAGTCAGAACTCCGCGAGGAGCATCGGTCATCCGACCGATGCTCGACCCACGGGTTGGGGCGATCGTGGCCCGGAGCGCAGCCGGATGGCTGCCACCGGAGTCTGGAGACCAACATGGCCACGTTCATGGACATCCACAACGGCTTTGTCGGTGTGACGAAGGAGCAGCTCGCCGAGGCGCACGCTCGCGACGTCGCCATCGAGGACAGCGAGGGCGTCCACTTCGAGAAGGCCTGGCTCGATCCGATCTCGGGCAAGGTGTTCTGCCTCTCGACCGGGCCGAGTCGCGAGAGCGTCATGCGCATCCACGAGCGGGCCGGGCACCCCACGACGGAGGTCTACGAGCTCCCGATCGAGGTGGCCTGACCCGCGGCGACGAGGCGGGACCCGACCGTCAGGCGGTCTCGCCTCGCTCGGCCAGCCAATCGGCATAGTTCGTCTCGTCGACGCCCTTGTCGAGGTCGCTCTTCGTCAGGAGGAGCGGCAGGCGACCTTCGCGGATCGTCTCCTCGGTGATGATGCATTTCCGTACGTCGGATCGCTCCGGGATGTCGTACATCACTTCGAGGAGCGCTTCCTCGACGATCGAGCGCAGGGCCCGGGCGCCGGTCTTGCGCTCGAGCGCGACGTCGGCGGCCGCCCGCAAAGCGCCCTCGGTGAACGCGAGCTCCACCTTGTCGAGCCCGAGGAACTTCTGAAACTGGCGGGTGACCGCGTTCTTGGGTTCGGTCAGGACCCGGACAAGGTCGTCCGCGGTGAGCGTCGTCAGGGTTACGATGACCGGCAGGCGGCCGATGAACTCCGGGATCAGCCCGAACTTCAGGAGGTCCTCGGGCATCAGCCGCTCGAGGATCCTGCCACGGTCCGTGCTCGACACCCCGGCATCCGCGCCGAACCCGATCGAGCGCTTGCCGACCCGCTCCTCGACGATCTTCTCGAGGCCGTCGAAGGCGCCGCCGCACACGAACAGCACGTTCGTCGTGTCGATCTGGATGAAGTCCTGGTGGGGATGCTTGCGGCCGCCCTGGGGCGGGACGTTGGCGACCGTTCCCTCGAGGATCTTCAGGAGCGCCTGCTGGACGCCCTCGCCCGACACGTCGCGGGTGATCGAGGGGTTGTCCGCCTTGCGCGCGATCTTGTCGATCTCGTCGATGTAGATGATCCCGCGCTGGGCCCGGGCGACGTCGAAGTCGGCGGCCTGGATCAGGCGCAGGAGGATGTCCTCGACGTCCTCGCCGACGTAGCCGGCCTCGGTCAGGGATGTCGCGTCGGCGATGCAGAACGGGACGTCGAGGACGCGGGCGAGGGTCTGGGCGAGGAGGGTCTTGCCGGAGCCGGTCGGCCCGACGAGCAGGACGTTCGACTTCTGGAGCTCGACGTCATCGACCGCGTTGCCGGCGTTGACCCGCTTGTAGTGGTTGTAGACCGCGACCGCCAGGACCTTCTTGGCGCGGTCCTGGCTGATCACGTACTGGTCGAGGGCGAACTTGATCTGGCGCGGGTTGGGGAGCTTGGCGACCGTCGGCTTGGCCTTCGGCGCCTCGAGCATCTCCTCCTCGATGATCTCCTGGCAGAGGTTGATGCACTCGTCGCAGATGTAGACGCCCTGACCCGCGATCAGCTTCCGGACCTGCTCCTGGCTCTTGCCACAGAAGGAGCAGCGGTACGGAACCTTGGGTCCCTTGGACGTGCCGGTGGTGGTCACGAGATTGTGCGGGCTCCCTGCCTACTTCGACTTCTTGTCGGTCTCGGGCTTGTCGCCGTCCGGCTTCTCATCGAGCTTCGCCGCCTCTTCCTCGGTCGCCGCGTTCGGGACGGCCGCACCCTCACCGCCGCTGAGGCCCAGATCGTGGGCACGGGCGATCAGCGAATCGCCCGTGGCGGTGTAGACGTAATCGATGATGCCATAGTCCTTGGCAGCGTCGGGAGACATGAAAAGGTCCCGGTTGGTGTCCTGGATGATCTTCTCGAGAGTCTGGCCCGTGTGCTCGGCCATGATCTCGTGGTTGCGCTGGACGAGGAACTCCCATTCCTTCATCTGGATCATCGCGTCGGGGGCCGCGCCGCGGAACCCGCCGGAGCCCTGGTGGATCATGATCCGGCCATTCGGCAGGGCGTAGCGCTTGCCGGGCGCGCCGGCCGCGAGGAGGACCGCCGCCATCGACGCCGCCATCCCGATGCAGATCGTGGCGACGGGTGCCCGGACGTACTGCATCGTGTCGTAGATCGCGAGCCCACTCGTCACCACGCCACCGGGCGAGTTGATGTAGAGGCTGATGTCCTTCTCGGGATCCTCGGAGTCGAGGAACAGGAGCTGGGCGATGATCAGGTTGGCGACGTGGTCCTCGATCGCGTCGCCCAGGAAGATGATCCGCTCCCGGAGCAGTCGCGAGTAGATGTCGTAGGCGCGTTCGCCACGACTGCTTGACTCGATGACCATGGGGACGAGCATTCGGATCTCCCGGGCTGCGACGCGGTTCGCTGGTTCAGGACAGGGTCAGGCGAGCAGTCCGTCGTCAGCCGGCGGACGCCGGCTCGTCGGCCGTGACGGGCTCGTGGTCGCGGTGGTCGTGATCATGGCCGTGGTGATCGTGGTCGTGGGCGTCGGCGGCCAGGATCGAGCCCGGGTCGGTCGGGCCGACCGCGGCGTTCGAGCGGGCCTGGTCGTCGTCGACGGCAGCGGCCGGTCCATCCTCGACGTGGGGGATGGCGGGGTGGTCGGGATGGGCGGCGAGCCAGTCATCGACGAGCTTCTCGACGACCCGGCTGCGGCGGAGGGTCGAGCGGATGTAGTTCCGGCCGCGCTCGCTGTCGAAGTACTTCGAGAGCTTCTGGTCGCCGGCGTAGCGCTCGCGTCCGCGGGCGATCTCGGCGTCGACGTCGGCGTCGGAGATCGTGAGGTTCTCGGCCTCGGCGACCTTGCTCAGGACGAGCAGGACCCGGACGCGCTTCTCGGCGTCGGGCCGGAAGTCGTTGTGGAGATCATCGTGGCTCTTGCCCGAGACCTTGGCGTAGGCCTCCTCGGTGATCCCCTGGCGGGTCATCGCGCTGCGGAACTCGTCGTGCATGACCTCCACCTCCTGCTCGACGAGGACGTCGGGCAGGTCGATCGTGGCGTTGGCGACGGCGTACTCGATGATCTGCTCGGAGAAGACGTGGCGGGCCTTGTCGAGGGCGTTCCGCTCGAGCCGCTTCCGGACTTCATCGCGCATGTTCGCGAGGTCCATGAAGTCGCCCATCGAGCGGGCGAAGTCGTCGTCCTCGTCGGGCAGGATCTTCTCGCGCAGCTCGCGCAGCTCGACCTCGAAGTGGGCCCGCTGGCCGGCCAGCGACTCCTCGCCATAATCGGCTGGGAAGGTGATGTCGAAGCCCTTCGTGTCGCCGACCGAGAGGCCGACGAGCTCGTCCTCGAAGCCCGGGATCAGGCGGTCCTCGCCGATGATCAGGGGCATCCGCTCGGCCGTGCCGCCGTCGAACGCGACGCCGTCGCGGGTGCCCTCGTACTTGATGACGGCGTAGTCGCCCTTCTGGGCGCCGCGTTCTTCGATCGGGCTGAGCGATGCGTTCTGGTCGCGGAGCTCCTCGATGACCTTGTCGACCTTGGGGCCGTCGGTCGTCTCGATCTCCGGCCGGAAGTTGAAGTTGGCGTAGTCGCCGAGCTTGACCTCGGGCCGGACCGGGACGGTCGCCTTGAAGATGAGCGGCTTGCCTTCCTCGGCCTGGACGACCTCGACGTCGCCGTTGGCGAGGGGCAGGATCTCCTTCTCGATCAGCGCGTCGCGATAGGCGGACTGGACGAGCCGATCGACCGCCTCCTCGAGGACCGCGCCATGGCCGAGGACGGCCTCCAGGACACCACGCGGCGCCTTGCCGGGTCGGAAGCCGGGGACCTTGGTCCGGCGCGAGAGGGCTCGGGCGGCTTCGCCGAGGGCGGTCGCCAGGCGCTCGGCCGGGACCTCGACCTCGACGATGATCGTGCTCTTGGGAGCGGGGGTCGTGGTGATCTGCATTGCCCGCGAAGGATACCGGAAGCGGGTCCGGGAGCCGCGGC
>JBKJOK010000378.1:0-7727 GCA_046595595.1 Candidatus Limnocylindrales bacterium | reverse complement strand
ACTCCGATCGCCCCGATCCCGGCCAGCCGCCTCACGACCCCGTCGGGATCCGGTCCATAGCCCACGACGTCGCCGAGGTGCCAGACCGCGTCCACCGTGCCGACGGCGCCGAGGACGGCCTCGAGGGCGACGAGGTTCGCATGGATGTCCGACAGAACAGCGACACGCACCCGGTCAGCCTAGCAGCGGGTCACGCGCCGGGTGTGCGCAGCTGGTCACCGCGCTCCGGCCGGCCGTTGCGATGACGCGACAGTTCTTCGGTCGTCGCTCACCACGGCTGGCGCCGACGAGCAGTCGGGTCGCGCGGCCAGGTGGCAGCGATCGGCCCGCGGCCGCGCTCAACGAAGACAAGGCGGTGGTCGACAAGGTCGACGACTGCCGCAGCGCCCGCCGAGCTCACCGGGATCGTCCGCCGGACCTCGAGCCGGGCGTCGCGATCGATCCCGGCAATGGCCCGCCGGCCGGCCGCCAGCTCGTCGCCGAGGCCGGCTCTGCCCTCGGTCCCGCCTTCGCGCTTCCAGGCCACGAGGATCCCGCCGGGACGAAGGAGGGGCAGGCCAAGCTCGATCAGCTCGGCCAGCGGGGCGACGGCCCGGGCAGTCAGCGCCTGCCAGCGCCCGCGGTCGGCCGGGTCCGCGGCCAACGACTCGGATCGGGCAGCCTCCGCGGCGACCCGCTGGTCCAGCCCGACGGCCTCGACAACCGTCGCGAGGAAGCGGACCTTCTTCCCGACCGAGTCGATGAGCAGCGCCCGGTCGGCCGGCAGCGCCGCGGCGAGCGGCAGGCCCGGGAAGCCGCCCCCGCTGCCGAGGTCCACGAACCGGTCGATGCCTCGCCGGCGGAGCTCGTCGAGCGCGCTGAGACTGTCGGCGACGTGGCGTACCGCAATCGTCGCCGGGTCGCGAATCGCGGTCAGGTTGATCGCGGCATTCCAGGCGACGAGCAGCCGGACGTGACCGTCGATCGCCGCCCGGGCCACCGCGTCGAGCTCGATTCCGAGGCCGTCGAGGGCGGCGTCGAGGGCGTCGTGATAGGCGGCCGGCAGGGGTGGGCAGGAATCGACGCGCGTCGGGAGCGGATCCCGCGGACGGTCCAGGCACCCTCCTGTTGGTCGTGCCTGCGGGCCATCCGGGCTCCGCTCCCGGCGTCGTCGTTCGTCACACCGCCGTGGGCCCGGTCTGCCGCAGCTGATTCGGTTCGCGGTCGGGTTTCCCCGTACCCCTCGCCAGCCTCGGTCCCCAGGGTCGATCGGTGCGGATGCCGGACACTAGGTGCCGGGCGGGACGGCGTCAACGGGGTTATCCACGAATCCACGCCGGGCGGCCAACATGTGGACAACTTTGGCGCGGCGGCCGATCCGGCCACCGCAGCGCGCCGCGGCCGGCCGGGTTCAGGTTGGCCGGCGAGTCAGGCGGGCGTCGGCGATCCCGCGCGCGGGGCGGGCAGGCTGCGCAGGCGCGGGTTGGCGCCGTGATGCACTGTCGGACGCGTTCGGCCGAGCGCCGGCCCGCCACCCGATCCACCACGTTCGGCGCTGGCCCGTCGAATCAATCGCTCCTCGAGCGCGCTCTCCTCGGCCAGCAGGGCGTCGTCGAGCGCCGCCGCGATCACGTCCGACGACGCGCCGGCTGCGCCCGGCAGGACGAGGACGAACGCCGAGCCCGCCCCCGGGACCGACGCCACGTCGAGGTCGCCGTCCATGCGCCGGGCGAGGTCGCGGGCGATTGGCAGGCCGAGGCCCGTCCCGGTGATCCGTTCGTGACCGGCCATCCGATGGAATCGCTCGAAGATCCGGACCCGGTCGTCCATCGGGATGCCGGCCCCGTCGTCACGGATCGTGAGGATCGCAACCTGGCCCTCGATCCGGCCCGCGATCTCGACGTGGCCCTCGGCCGGGGTGAACTTGAGGGCGTTCGCGACGAGGTTCGTGAGGACCTGCTCGACCCGGCGCCGATCGCCCAGCGCGACCCGCAGGCGGGGCGGCAGCGCGCTCGTCAGGTGAACGCCGCGCTCGATCGCGATCGGCAGGAGGCCGGCTGCGACCTGGTTGCCGGCCTCGGCGACGGAGAACGGCTCGCGCTCCAGGCCGAGGGTGCCCGACTCCAGGCGGGACAGCTCGAGCAGGTCGCCGACGAGGTCGCCCATCGAGCCGACGATCGATCGACCGCGTTCGAGGAACTCGCGCTCCACGGCCGGATCCGTCACCTGGCCCGCCAGGATCAGCTCGAGATAGCCGCGCAGGCCCGTCAGCGGGGTCCGGAGTTCGTGAGCGACGGTCGAGATGAACGTCGCCCGCTCGGCGTCGCGGGCGCGCAGGGCGGCCAGCTCGCGTTCGGTGGCGAGCTGCTCGGTCACGAGGGCGAGGGCAACCGCGGCATGGCGGGCGAGCGTCGGCGGGAGGCGTTCGGCGAGCCGTTCGGCCTCGGCCGCGCGGCGGAACTCGAAGCCGAGGACCACGTCGCCGGCGCTCGGGATCGGCAGGATCGCGAAGTGGCCGGCCACGCCGCGCTCAGGCGTGCCATCGAGGGTGGTGCCGGGCGTGCCGGGGCCTCCGACCGCAGCGCCGACCACGAACGAGATCGGGGCCTGGCCGGCCGCCGCGCGACGGGCCCGGGAACGGGGAGCATGTGCGTCGAGCCAGGCTGCGAGGCGCTCGGCGTCGGCCGGATCCTCACCGGGGTCGACCGCAACCGCGGCTCGGCGCTCGATTCCGTCGGCCACGACGGCGGTCCGCCGCGCCCCGACGGTCCGGGCCAACAGGCGGAGCAGGCTCGCGAGGCGCTCCTCAGGCTCGATGTCCGAGGCGAGGACGTCGAGGGCGCGCGCGAGGAGGACCTTCTCCTCGTGGGCGGTCTGGTCGTCGGAGCGCCGATACGCATGGCGGCGCTCGGCGAACGGTCGCGGCGGCGAGACGGTCGGCGGTCGCGCGGGCAGGCGGTCGGGACGCGGGTGGATCATCGACTTCCAGGCTGGATCGCGGTCGGGATGGACGTGCCGGTCGTGGGCGGATCGGCCCGACGATCGTCGCCCAACCGGACCGCCCCGGACATCCCCCAGCCGCCGACCCCAGCGTGACCGGAAGTACCGGGTCCGCCCTCGTCGGTCAGCTCGAGCGGCTGCCGCTCCGGACCGGCCGGCCGAGGGTGCGCCGGACGACGTCGATCACCTCGTCGACATAGGCGTCGGCCTCGCCGCGCTCGGCGGCAGTGCGGACGCAGCCCTGGACGTGGTCCTCGAGAATGAGGATCGAGAGGGCGTCGACGGCGGCCCGGAGCGCCGAGGTCTGCTGGAGGATGTCGACGCAGTACTCCTCGCGTTCGATCATCCGGGCGACGCCTCGGACCTGGCCTTCCATCCGCGACAGGCGCCGGATCAGGCCGGCCTTGTCCTTCGAGTAGCTGTGACGGAAATTGGCCGGTGGCGGTGCGGCCGCGCGACGGGTCGAGCTGGTCGGCACGGGCAGTGACTCCGATCGGGTGTGAACAGGAACCGGATGATACCCCGTGGGAGTATCCGTTCACAAGCCGGGGGTATCCGACGCGATGTGGTCGGGCCAGCGCGGATCGTGGGCCGACCCGCTAGACTTGCCGCCGATGGATCCGCGCGACGACCTCGATTCGCTCGCCGGCGGGGTCGGCTGCGCCGCCTGCGGCGAACTCGTCCCGACCGATCGGGTCCGCGTCCTCGCCCGGCGTGACGACATCGCCTTCGTCGAGATCGATTGCGCCGCCTGTCGCAGCGAGTCGCTCGGGATCGTGATGGGCCCGAGTCCCACCGACATTCCCGCCTCCGACTCCGCGCCCGGCACCGTCCCGGCCGACGCCGCCGGGCGGTACGGCGAGTTCGGGCCGGGCGACGCGGCCCGCTTCCAGGGCGCCGGACCGATCGGCTCGGCCGATCTCGAGCGCGTCCATGACATCCTCGCCCGGGGCGGCCTCGAGGCCCTGGTCGGCCGGTTCGACCCGCCGACGAGCGGTCCGGCCCGGTGACCGTCAGCCCGACGACCGGCTCCGATTCGGGTCGCCGCGGTCGGCGTCGCCCGGCCGCTCTCCGATCCGCTGCCGACGCGGGACCCGCCGGCCCGGCCGGGTTCGTCAGCCCCGTCCGTCCGGGCCTGCCCTCATCCGGCTTCACCCGCCGACCCCAGCCGATCGCGATCGACGCCGCCGGCCCACCGGATCGGCCGACCCCGGCCTTCGCCCATGCGAGCGAGGCCGAGATGGCCCGGATCCTCGACTACTACCGGATCGCCTGGGAATACGAGCCGCACACGTTCCCGATCCTGTGGAACCTCGAGGGCACGGTCGTCGAGAGCTTCTCGCCGGACTTCTGGCTGCCCGACCTCGAGCTTTACCTCGAGATGACGACGCTCCGCCAGAAGCTCGTCCGCAAGAAGAACCGCAAGCTGCGCCGGATCCGGGAGCTCTACCCCGACATCCGGGTCAAGCTCTTCTACGCCCGCGACTTCCGGGCCCTGTTGCTGAAGTTCGGGCGGCTGGCCCTGGCCGACGGCCTGAGCGGGACATCCGGCCAGGTCGTCCCCGACGCACCGGCCGGCCAGCGATCCATCGACCTCCCGATCGATCTGCCCATCGACCTGTCCGCCACTCCACCTGGAGGCCACTCGTGACGGCTGCGATCGATCTTGTCGGGGACGTCGGCGAGGTCCTCGTCAGCGAGGCGGAGATCGACGCCAAGGTCAGGGAGCTCGGGGCCCGGATCGCGGCCGACCACGGCGATCGGCCGCTGACCCTCGTCTCGGTCCTGAAGGGCTCGCTGCCATTCATGGCCGACCTGATGCGGGCGATCCCGATCCCGGTCCGGATCGACTTGATGGAAGTCTCGTCGTACGGGGGCACCTCGACCGAGTCGTCGGGTCTCGTCCGGATCCTCAAGGACCTGTCCGCCTCGATCGAGGGCGAGGACGTCCTGATCGTCGAAGACATCATCGACACCGGCCTGACCCTGAACTATCTGGTCCGCTACCTGCGCGGCAAGAACCCCCGCTCGCTCCGGATCTGCACCTTGCTCGACAAGCCGGCCCGGCGCCTCGTGGACATCCCGGTGGACTACGTCGGCTTCACGATCCCGGACCAGTTCGTGGTCGGCTACGGCCTCGACTACGGCGAGTACTACCGGAACCTCCGCTTCGTGGGCGTCCTCCGCCCCGAGGTCTACAGCAACCCCGAATGACGATGCAGCGACGCCCGATGGGCAACGGCCGGCGCCTCGCTGCCCTGGCCGCGATCGTGATCGCCGCCGCCTGCTTCCTGCCGTGGTGGCAGTCGGCGTCGGACGGCGGCCTGCCGGCCCTGTCGGGCAACGCCTTCGACGGCAGCGGCGTGATCGTCTTCTTCGTCGGCCTCGCCGTCGTCGCCCTGCTGGCCCTGCCGTACGCGGCCGGCGATGTGCCGGTCGGGCTCGATCGGTCGCTCAGCTTCCTGATCCTGACCGTCGTCGGCTGGCTTGCCCTCGCGATCCGGGTCGTGGATCTCGCGACCACGAACCTCGAGGCGATCCTGCCCCAGCGGGCGTACGGGCTGTGGCTGGCGGCCGTTGGGCTGGCCCTGCTGAGCCGCGCCGTCTACGACATCTCGCGCGAGCGGCGCTGGTAGGAACCGGCCGACCACGGAGAGGCCGCTCACGACTCGATGCGGGCAATCACGGCAGGGCCCGGATCATCCCGCCGTCGACCGGCACGATGGCGCCGGTTACGTAGCCCGCAGCCGGCGACAGGAGGAACGCTCCGATCCGCCCGACGTCGGCCGGATCGCCGTACCGACCGAGTGGGATCCGGCCAACCATCTCTGCCCGGATCTCATCCACGGGCCGGCCCGTCGCCGCCGATCGGAGGCCGTCGAGGTGGGCGATCCGGTCTGTCGCCACGCGGCCCGGCGCAAGGCCGTTGATCCGGACCGGGGCGATCTCGGCGGCCAATGTCTTCACGAGGCCAGCCAGCCCGGGGCGGAGCACGTTGGAGGTCGTCAGGCCCGGGATCGGCTCGCGAACGGAGCTCGAGAGGATGATCAGGATGGCGGGCGCGGTCGACTCACGCAGGTGCGGCAGGCCGGCTCGGATCAGCCGAAACGCAGCCCGGAGGACGCCGTCGATGGCGGTCTCCCACGTCTCCTCGCTCAGTTCGTCGAACGTGCCGCCGGGCGGCCCGCCCGAGTTGACGACAAGAAGGTCGAGGCCGCCCATCTCCGCGACCGCCCGATCGACGGCCGAGGACGCACCATCGGCGGTCGCGAGATCGGCCGCGACCGGGCGCCCGCCGATCGCAGCGGCGCGGGCGGCGAGCCGTTCGCCGGGGCGGGCAACGAGGGCGACGTTCGCGCCCTCCGCCGCGAGCTCGGTCGCGATCGCCGCCCCGAGCCCGCTCGAGGCGCCACCCACGAGGGCCCGGAGGCCACTCAATCCCAGATCCACGCGGCCATCCTACGGGCTGCCGGCGGACTCCGCCGGACCGTCAGCCGCCGAGCGGGAGCGGTGCGCTCGGCGGGGCAGGGAGCTGGATGTCGATCGCCCACCAGCGCTCGTAGTCCGCTCCGCGAACGGTGAAGACCCACCGCCCGGCCGCCCAGATCCCGTCCGCCGACGCCCCGCCTTGATCGAGCCCGCGCGCCGGCGGGGCGAACAGGCCGGCGACCACGGTCGCGGCCGTCAGCGCGGTCGCCCGGAGCTCGATCGGGGCCGCGTCCCAGCCCGATCGCGGATCGGTGGTCCGGACGGTCATCCGCCAGGCCCCGACCACGGCGCCGGCCGGCGGGCGCTCGGCGCTGTTCCACGGGCTGCAATAGCCGAGATTGACGATCGTGGCCCCGAGCGGGATGACCGGGATGCCTGGATCGAGCGGGCCGTTCGCCGCCCGGGCCGGCTCCATGGTCCGCCACGACCGGAGGGCCCGGCCGGCCCAGCGCTCTCGCGCGTACACGCGCCAGCCCGACGGCTCCTGGCAGTGATACTTGAGGTCCGACAGCGGGTCGGTCGTCGGCTCCGGCGGTGGCCGCGTCGGGCCGGCCGGGGCCGCCGCGGCACGTGGCGCGGCGGCCGGCCACGGCTTGATCCAGGCGATCGCGAGGAACACGGCGACGACCGCGACGACGACGATCGGCCCGTGGCCCCGGCCGGCGAGCCGGATCGTCGGCGTGGCGGTCCGTGTTTCGCCCGGTGGGGGCACGGTCAACGCGCTGTCCCGGCCGCGAACGTCCGTCCGGACCGGACGGCTGAGCCGTTCGCGCATCGGACGATCCTTTCCGGCCCGCGTCGCTGCGGGCCTTGCGGGGCCGCGGGTCAGATCTCGCCGAGGTACGCCTTGCGGACTGTCTCGTCCTCGCGCAGCTCGGCCGCCGGCCCGGTCAGCACGACGTTGCCGGTCTGGAGGACGTAGCCGCGATGGGCGATGTTCAAGGCCTGGAGGGCGTTCTGCTCGACCAGGAGGATCGTCGTCCCGGCCGCGTTGATCTCCTTGATCGTCTCGAACACAAGCTGGATCAGGATCGGGGCGAGGCCGAGCGACGGCTCATCGAGGAGGAGGAGGCGCGGCCTCGACATCATCGCCCGGCCGATCGCGAGCATCTGCTGTTCGCCCCCGGACAAGGTGCCGCCCTGCTGGTGGGTCCGCTCCTTGAGGCGCGGGAAGAGGGTCATGATCCGCTCGACGTCCTCGTCGATCTCGTTCGGCGGCCGGGTGAAGCCGCCCATCTGGAGGTTCTCGAGGACGGTCA
>JBKJOK010000197.1:0-4095 GCA_046595595.1 Candidatus Limnocylindrales bacterium | reverse complement strand
CGTGACAGCCCGGAGTGGGTCGCCGTCGAGGAGCGCCTCCATCGCCAGCTTGCGCCGATCGTCCGTCGGCTCATGCGCGAAGAGGGCTCGGTCGTCCAGCCTGGAGCGCTGCGGACGGCCGACCAGGTCCGTCGGATCCTCGCCCGCGCCCTGCGCCTGCTCGAATCGGGTCAGCTGTTCGTCAGCGAGCCCGGAACCTCGGCCGGCGACGACGATGGCGGCGGCGGTCAAATGACGCTCGCGGCGGCAGTTCCTGCGGACCCCGATCCGACCGACGAGCCCGCCGCCGAGCCCGACGCCGGCGCCGATCCGTCGCCGGAGCCCGCCGAGCCGCGCGTCCCCAACCCGAAGCCGCGCGACGGCGGCGGTCCGGGACGCGGGATCGGGGAGGTCGTCGTCCGCGCGCTCGATCCACGGCTGCGCAGCGCGATGGTCATCGAGGACGGCGTGCGCCGGGTGGTCATCAACTCGCGCTACCCGCTCTACGAGGTCCGCAAGGGCGATCTCTGGTACCAGCTGGAGACGGCCCTCCGCGAAGTCTGCGTCACGCTCCCGGAAGCGACCGTTCCGGAGTTCGAGCGCAAGGTCAACGAGCTGATGTCGCTGTCGCTGTCGCTGGCCGGCCGTCGACGAGCGCGGCGTCCGATGGCGCCCAAGGCGAGCGCCGTGAAGGGAGCCTGGACTCGTGGCTGATCACCGGGCGCTGCTGCGCCAGACGGCCGACATCGCCGCCGACTTCCTCGACGGCCTCGGCACGCGCAAAGTCGGCCCGCAGGCAACACATGACGAGCTGCTCGAGGCGTTCGGCGGGTCGCTGCCGGACCGCGGCGAGGCGCCGGGCGAGGTCGTCGACCACCTCGCGACGATTGCCGACCCGGGCCTGATCGCCAGCGCCGGGCCGCGCTACTTCGGGTTCGTGATCGGCGGGTCGCTGACGTCGGCGCTCGCGGCCGACTGGTTGACCAGCGCGTGGGACAACAACGCCGGCCTGTACGCGATCGGCCCGTCGGCGTCGGTTGCCGAGGAGGTCGCCGCCGGCTGGCTGATCGACCTGTTCGGCCTGCCGGAGGAGGCGTCGGTCGGGTTCTCGACCGGCGCGACGATGGCCTCGTTCACCGCGCTCGCCGCGGGCCGCCACCGGGTCCTCGAGCGACTCGGCTGGAACGTCGAGGACGACGGGCTGACCGGCGCTCCGGAGATCGCGGTCGTCGTCGGCGCCGAGGCGCACGTGACGATCCATGTCTCGCTCCAGATGCTCGGCCTCGGCCGGAACCGGGTGTTCCGGGTCGACGCCGACGAGCAGGGTCGGATGCGCTCCGATGCCCTGGGCGAGACGCTGGCGGGCCTCCGCGACCGGCCGGTCCTCGTCTGTGCCCAGTCCGGCAACGTGAACACGGGCGCCTTCGATCCACTGCCGGAGATCGTCGCGGCCGTGCGCGAGCTGCCGAACGCCTGGCTCCACGTCGACGGGGCCTTCGGCCTGTGGGCCGCGACAGCGCCGGCTCTCCGTCACCTCACGGCCGGCCTGGCCGACGCCGACTCGTGGACCACCGACGCCCACAAGTGGCTGAACGTGCCCTACGACTCCGGAATCGTGATCGTCCGCGATGCGGCCGCCCATCACGCGGCGATGACCCTGGGTGCGGCCTACTACGTCGAGACCGAGGGCGGCGAGCGCGATCCGTACAACTGGGTGGCCGAATCTTCGCGCCGAGCCCGTGGCTTCCCGATCTACGCAGCCCTCCGCGAGCTGGGTCGCGACGGCCTTGCCGAGATGATCGAGCGCTGCTGCGCCCTCGCCCGGCGGATGGCTGACGGGCTGCGCGACGCCCCGGGCGTGACGATCTTCAACGACGTCGTCCTCAACCAGGTCCTCCTCCGGTTCACGCCCGACGGCCCTGCCGACGAGGCGGCCATCGACGCCCGCACCCGAGCGGTGATCGCCGCCGTCCAGGCCGACGGGACGTGCTGGCTCGGTGGGACGACCTGGCACGGCATGGCCGCGATGCGGATCTCCGTCTCGAACTGGTCGACGACCGAGGCCGACGCCGACGAGTCGGTGGCGGCGATCCGGCGCTGCGCGGAGGCCGTCGCCGCGGGCTGAGTTCCGGGCCGTCGCGCCGCTCAGCCGGTCGGCGCGGCTTGGTCGCGCCAGCTGTGGCGCGGCTCGTAGCCCAGAACCCGGCAGGCCTTGTCGATCGACAGGAGGGTCTCGTGCTCGCTGAGCGTCCGGCGGACCTCGACCCCCGGAAAGACCTCGGCCATGAGACCGGCCGACGAGCGGCCCATCACGGTGTCGGCGTTGGCGACGATGAAGACGTCCATCCCGGTCGCGTCGAGCTCGAGCGCGCGGCGGACCGCCTGGGCGCCGTCGCGGGCATCGATGTAGGCCCACAGGTTCCAGCTCCGAATCGACGGGTCGGCGTCGAACGACGGGAATCTCGCGTAGTCGGCCGGCTCCATCACGTTCGAGAAGCGCAGGCCGATCATCTTCAGCGCCGGATCCCAGCGACAGAAGTGGCGGGCCATCTCCTCGTCGAGCGCCTTGGCCAGCGAGTAGGACGTCTCGGGCCGGATCGGCGCCTCCTCGTCGAGCGGCACGTACGGCGGGGGCGTGTCGAACGGCAGGCCGAGGAGCGTCTCGCTCGATGCCCACACGATGTTCCGGATGGCGGCATGGCGGGCGGCCGCGAAGACGTTGTAGGTCCCGGTCACGTTGTTCGCGACGAGGGCCGCGTTCGGGGCCTGGCCGGGACCGGGGATCGCCGCCAGGTGGACGATGGCGTCGATCGCCGGCCAGCCCTCGTCGATCCCCCGCAACAGCTCGTAGACCTGGCCGAAGTCCGACAGGTCCACTCGGGTGAACCGCCCGGTCGTCTCGCGCGGCGGCGCGACGTCCACATTCCAGACGTCATGGTCGTGGTCGGTCAGGTCGCTGACGACCGCCCGGCCGAGCTTGCCGCTGCCACCGGTGACGACGATCCGCATCTGGGCCTCCTCGTGCTGTCCGGGGATCGTCGCACGTCTCGGGCGCGGGCCGTCAGTGGCGTCGATCGTGGGCGATACTGGCGGTCAGCCCAGCCACCCGGAGGATCGACCGCCCGTGAGCGTCGGAACCGCGTTCCATCCCGTCACCGCGCCGCTCAACCGCAAGCAGCAGTGGCGCGAGTGGTCGGGCTACTTCGCGTCCTCGTCCTACGCCGACGCCCACGACATCGAGTACAACGCCATTCGCGAAGCCGCCGCGCTGATCGATGTCAGCCCGCTCTTCAAGTACGTCGTCGGCGGGCCGGATGCCCGGCGGCTCGTGGATCGGGTGATCACCCGCGACGCCACGAAGCTGACGGCCGGCCGGGTCTTCTACACGCCGTGGTGCGACGAGCACGGCAAGGTCATCGACGACGGCACGGTCCACGCCCTCGACGACGGCACGTTCCGCTGGACCGCGGCCGACCCCCAGCTGCGCTGGCTCCGGATGAACGGCGCCGGCCTCGACGTCACGATCGACGACGTCACGGAACGGGACGCCGCGGTCGCCCTCCAGGGCCCCCAGGCACGGGCGGTCCTCGAGGCCGCGACCGGTGAGTCGTTCGTCGATCTCGGCTACTTCCGGCGGCGCGCGACGACGCTGAAGGTGGGGCGCAGGAAGGTCGCAGTCGACGTGTCGCGGACCGGCTACACCGGCGACCTCGGCTACGAGCTGTGGATCGCCGCGGAGCATGCCGTCGCTCTCTGGGATGCGCTCTGGGCGGCGGGTCAGGACCACGCGATCCGGCCGGCCGGGATGCTCGCCCTCGACGTCGTCCGGCTCGAGGCCGGCCTCGTCCTCCTCGAGGTCGATTACACGTCGGCGCGCCACGCGATGAACCCGGAGCAGAACTACAGCCCGGGCGAGATCGGCCTCGGCCGGCTCGTGAGCTTCGACAAGGCCGACTTCGTCGGACGTCTTGCGCTCGAGCGCGAGGCCCGCTCCGGCGGTCCGGCCCGGCGACTGGTCGGCCTCGAGCTCGACTGGTACGGGATCGAGGGCCTGTTCAGCGCCCAGGGCCTGCCGCCGGCGATCTCGCCGGTCGTCGACCGCTCAGCGCGCCCGGT
>JBKJOK010000219.1:0-12459 GCA_046595595.1 Candidatus Limnocylindrales bacterium | reverse complement strand
CCGTGCCGGCGTCAGCGGGGTGCCCGCTCGCGCAGCGCCTGGCCCGTGGCGCTGCGCATCCGGGACAGGTTCGCGCTCGCGAAGTGGGCCTCCTTGAGCATCAGCGACGGCATCGGGGCCGAGAACGTCTCCGCTTCGGCCGACAGCTCAGCAACGATCTCTCGCATCCGGGCGTCGCGCCCCGCGTACTCGCGGATCCGCTTCGCGGTCGCGGCCAACGCGTGCCGGGCGCCCGCGAAGTCGCCCTGCCGGTTGCGCTGGACCGCCTCCTGCCGGGCCCGCGCGGCGAACTGCGTGGCGACGCTTCGATCGACCTCGACGTCGCGCGGCTGGCCATCGTTCGCGGCATGGTCGGCCCACGTCCACGTCAGGCGCGTGTCATCGGCGGCGCGGTCGGCGGCCCCGAGGGCGCCGTCCCGATCCGTCAGGCGCAGGATGGCCCCGCTCGTCCGACCGACGTCCCCGAACGGGAAGGTGAGCCGGATCACGACGTCGAGAACCTGCTCGGACACGAGGTCGCCCAGGTCCAGCAGGGTCCGACCACCGCGAGTCCGTGCCGGCTGCGGCGACAGCGCCTCGACCACGACGCCGTCCGCGACCACGATCTCGAGCTCCACGTCGCGGGCCACGACCTCGAGGGTCTCGCCGACCTCGCTCGCGATGTGGTCGCGGATCGTGGCAGCATCGCGGACGAAGTAGAAGTGTCCGCCGCCGGCATCGGCCATGCCCTGGAGCAGGACCTCGTCGAAGTCGGCGCCGAGCCCGAATGTCGTCGTCGAGACGCCGCGTGCCCGGAGCGCAGCAGCGTGGGTCGCGAGCTCGGTCCCGTCGGTGATCCCTCGGTTGGCAAGTCCATCGGTCAGGAGCAGGACCCGGTTCACGCCGTCGACGAGCTGATCCGTCGCGACCTGTTCGGCTCCGCGCAACCAGCCGCCCGACAGGTCCGTGCTGCCACGGGCGTCGATCAACCGGAGATGGCGGATCGCGACGGCCTTCGCATCGGCGGTCGCGGCGCTCGACCCGACGACCACGTCGACGCGATCGTCGTAGGCGACGATGCTGAAGCGGTCGCGAGGCTCGAGCCGATCGATCGCTTCGACGATCGTCTGCTTCGCGAGCTCGATCTTCTCGCCCGACATGGAGCCCGACCGATCGAGCACGAAGGCGAGGTTGACGGCGAGGCGCTCGCGCCGGCGACCGGCCGGCGGTGCGGTCACCTGGGCGAGGACGAAGCGCTTGCTCCGGCCGACGGCCCGGATCAGCGGTCGGTCGGTCCGGGCGGTGAGGGCAGTGACGGCGGCGGGGATGGTCATGACGGGTCCTCCTCGAGGAGCTCACGGGCGATCGACATGAGCCGATCGACCTTCCGGGATTGGGGGCGTGACAGGGGCCGGCGGACATGCAGCTCGATGTCCGGGGTGAGGCCGATGCGCTCCCATTGCGAGCGCTCGATGAACGGAGGCGGCGGCGGCTCCGACGGGCTCGGACCGCTCGAGTAGGCCGGTGCGAGCGCCTCGGCCACCATCGCCACCCGCTTCAGGCTCCTCTGCGACGAACCTTCCGGTTCGAGCAGGCGGCGGACGTAGTCGAGCGCCGTGTCCGTGGGATCGACCTGATCCGTGCCGGGCTCATCGGCCAGTTGCACCGCCCGCGCAACCTCGTCGCCATCGAGCCCGGACAGGCGGCTCCGGATCTCGGCCAGCGGCAGATGCTCGCGCTGGAGCCGCCGGATCAGGCGCAGCCGATCGAGGTGCTCTTCACCGTACTTGACCCCCGGTCCGGTCGCGCCGGGCGACGGCAGGAGGCCCTGCGACAGGTAGAAGCGCACGGTCCGCGGGGTCACCCCGGCGAGGTTGGCAAGCTCCGTGAGCGCGTAGCGTGGTTGCGTGTCGGGCATGGCATAACGGTACAGCACAACGTCACGATGTCAAGTCAGGCCCAAGCCGGTTCAGGATAACGACGAGACCAACCGGGTCTGGATCCTCCATGTCGCCGGCACGCGGTTCACATTCGTCGCCCCGACACCGGCCCGATCACCGCCGCGGACCGCGCCGAGCTGGACGCGATCGTCGCCTCGATCGACATCGAGCCCTGACTCGCTCGGCGAGCCCCGGCCCTCACCGATCGTCCCGCCGACTCGTTCTCACACCGTGTCAAATGAAGATTGAACCAAACCACCCTGTCGCGAGCTCATTAGGAGCAGAGGGGGCTCGCCGCACCGCCAACCGACGGTGTGGGCCCCCATGCGACCCGAGATGGGAGGGACGTCATGGCACAACCCAGTCCACGTTCGAGAGTCCGCCGTTGGCTCGGGGGAACCGTTTCCCTGGCCCTGCTCGCGACGATCCTGACTCCCGCGACATCGGTCGCTGCGGAGCCGACCGACATGGTCCTCGTGTGGAACCTCAACGCCGTCAGTGCCATCAGCAACCCGCCGACGGGCACCCCGCCCGGACTCGGTCAGCCGCCGCCCGTATCACCGATTCACCTGGCGATGGTCCAGGGCGCCGTGTACGACGCGGTCAATGCGATCGACGGCACGCGCCAGCCCTACCTCGATGGTCCCTCGGCACCGGGCGGCGCCTCGAAGGCCGCCGCCGCCGCGACCGCTGCCCACCATGTCCTCGTCGGCCTGGCGCCGGTCACGACGCCGCCGCACCCGATGATCGCCAGCGTCGACGGCCTGTACGCAATCTCACTCGGACTGGTTCCGGACGGAGCCGCCAAGGACGACGGGATCGCGGTCGGCGCAGCCGCGGCCGCGGCCATGCTCGCCGATCGGGTCGGCGACGGCCGGTTCGGCAGCCTGACCTTCACGCCGGGGACCGGCGTCGGCGAGTGGCGTCTCGTGACGGCCACAAACAACAACGTCTTCGGCTGGGTAGGCCGGGTCCGGCCGTTCACGATGAAAAGCACCGGTCAGTTCCGGACCGAGGGCCCGCTCGACATCGCGAGCCCCGAGTACGCCGCCGAGTTCAACGAGGTCAAGGCGCTCGGCGCCAAGGTCGGTTCGACCCGGACGGCCGCGCAGTCGACCCTGGCGGCCTTCGTCACGGGCAACCCGCTGCCGTACATGAACAGAGCCTTGCGGGAGATCGCCGCCGCGAAGGGCCTCCCGACGAGCCAGCAGGCGCGCCTGTTCGTCACGACGAGCATGGCCTCGGCCGATGCGCTGATCGGTTGCAACGACGACAAGCTGTACTGGAACTTCTGGCGGCCACAGACCGCGATCCGCCTCGCGGCCGACGACGGCAACCCGCTGACCACGGCCGACGCTGCCTGGGAATCGAACTTTCCAACGCCCGGCTACCCCGACCATCCGTCGGGCTACAACTGCTACGCCGCAGCGATGATGCACAGCGCGAAGGCGTTCTTCGGCACGGACAACGTCTCGTTCAGCCTGACGAGCCCGGCCGTGGCGACGGCCCGCCACTACACCCGGTTCACCGACGTCATCCAGGACACGATCGACGGTCGGATCCTGACCGGCTTCCACTTCCGGACCCCCGATGTCCAGGGCGCCTGGCTCGGCAAGCGAGCGGCCAACTGGACCGCCAGCCACTTCTTCCAGCCCGCCAACTGACGGCTCCGCCGAGCGCGACCCCGGTCCTGTTGGGGAGGACCGGGGTCGCTGTCCGTCGACGTCTGGTCGATCCGCCCTGTTCGCACACGAAAGCCCCGGCGTTGCCGCCGGGGCTTCGATGTGCTGTTCGTCGGAACCGTCAAGGCGTCCGCCGAGGCTCGGCGTCGGTCCGATGGTCAGGCTTCGACGTGCTCCATCGTCGTCCGCATCCGGACCTCTTGGAGGAAGAGGCACAGGATCGCGGCGACCAGCGCCCCGGCGATCCCGACCCAGAACGTGGACGCGAGGGCGATCGAGAACGCCTCGTGGATGCCGTTCACGATGTTCGGGATGATCGGCTCGACGAGCGGCCGGAACGCTTCCGGGACGGAGGCGAGGATCCGGCCGCCGAGGTCGCCGGTGCCGGTCAGGTCGAGGGCGCCGCCGCCCGACCCGCCGGCCGCAAACGCATCGACGAACTGCTGGGGCACGCCCGAGGTCACGAGCTGCTTCGGGATCTCAGACGTGAGCCGGTCGGCGAAGAGAGTCCCGCCGATCGTCAGCCCGACCGTCCCGCCGATCTGCTGGAAGAACGTCAGGCTGCTCGTCGCGACCCCGATCCGATCAGGATTCACCGCGTTCTGGACGATCAGGGTGAAGACCGCGAGCGACGGCCCGATCCCGAGCCCGGCCAGGACCATCCACAGCCACAGGACCGGCCTGTCGGTGCCCGCCCGGAGGTTCGTCATCAGGAACAGGGCGAACGCGAGAAGCACGAGCGAGCCGACCATGAGGATCTTGTAGCGGCCGATCCGAGCCACGATCTGACCCGACGCGATCGCCGCGAAGATCAATCCGAAGAGCAATGGCAGGATGTTGTAGCCGGACTCTGTCGCGCTCGCGCCGGCGACGGTCTGGAACCAGCGCGGCAGGAAGATGATCGCGTTGAAGAACCCGAACGCGGCGAGGAACGTGGCCGCGACCGAGATCGAGAAGGTCCGGATCCGGAACAACGCCAACGGCACGATCGGCTCGGGGACGCGCGACTCGATGAACAGGAACACCGCGCCGAGGGCGAGCCCGAGCAGGATCAGGCCACCAACCTGCGGATCCGCCCATTGCCCGGTCTGCTTGTTCGTGAGCCCGATCAGGAACGACGCGATGGCAGCGGCAAAGACCGCCGCCCCGAGATAGTCGATGTTCCGCCCGGCATCCGGCCGCCTGATCGCAGGCAGGAGGCGCCACAGGATGAACAGCGAGACGAGCCCGATCGGGATATTGATCAGGAAGATCCAATTCCAGCCGAAGTTGTCGGTGATGATCCCGCCGAGGGCCGGGCCGACGAGGGACGAGAGCCCGAACACCGCGCCAAAGAGGCCGAGGTACTTGCCTCGCTCGGCGGGTGTGTACAGGTCGGCGATGACCGCGAGCGCGATCGGGAAGATCGCGCCGCCACCAAGACCCTGGAGGCCGCGGAACAGGATGAACTGCCACATCTCCTGGCTCAGGGCGCACAGGGCCGAGCTGATCAGGAACAGGCTGACCGCGAAGATCACGATCGGTCGCCGCCCGAACAGGTCCGAGAGCTTGCCGTAGATCGGGCCGCTGATCGTTGCCGTCAGCAGGTACACCGTGACGGCCCAGGTGTAGAGGTCGTTCCCCTGGAGATCGGTGACGATCTTGGGCAGGGCGACGCCCACGATCGTCTGGTCCAGCGCGAACAGAAACATCGCGAGCAGGATCGCGCCGAGGATCTCGAGCTTGGCCCGCGGCGACAAATTCAGGGCCGCGTTGGCAGCGTTCTCGGCGCGCTGGGCAGCGTCGGCCGTCGGAGCCGAATGGGTCATTGGATCCTCCCCTCAAGGAATGGGCAAGTTCATCATGGGCCATGAAAGCGTCAAGTCACGTCACGTTCCCAGACTGGCTGAGTCCCGGAAACTCATCGACGCCGTCGCGACGTCACGACACATCCTGTCTCAAGGGCCCCACGGCCGCGCCGCGATCGCTCGACGCTCGCTAAGCCAAGCGAGCGGTAGATCGGTCGGCGACGCCTGGAAGCCCGTTTCCACGTCAACTCGCTCGCCGAGCGTTCCGTCCATCGAACGAGGCGGCTATCGGTTCCGAGATGGGGCAGATCTTCGCCACTTCAGCGACGTACCGCTCGCTGGGCGTTCCATCGGCGGTGCGGCCGGATCAGCCCGGCCGGTTGCCGGTCATCCGGATGAGGATGGCCAGGACCACGATCCCGATCACCCACGGCACGAACAGGATGAGCCCACCGACGAAGGTGATGGCGCCAAGGATCAGATCGCCCCCGAGTAACGGGGAACATGACACGAACAGGTAGCCGAAGATCCAGATCAGGAGCAGGACTCGCAGAAGGGTGTTCACCTCCCGATTGTGCCGTGAACGTGGCGGACCCGAGCGAGATCGCTCGCTCGGGTCCGCTCGCGCCGGGACTGCCTCAGGAAGAGGCAGACGAATTCAGCAGCTGATGGCGGGGTTCCACTGGGCGGAGAGACCGTTCGGGTTCCGCTCCGCGATCCAGACGTGGAGGTCGTAGTGGACCGGCATGTCGGCACCGTGACCGGGCATCGGGCCATCGAACGGCGTGCCGAACACGGACGGCCGATCGCCGTCCGTGGCAAGGCTTCCGTCGGCATCGGCCTTGAGATACTCGACCCCGACGAGCTTGAGCTGCCCGTCCTGGTTCGGCGCGTAGAGGAGGCCCTCGGGCTGGAGCGGGTCGATCGCCGGATCCATGAGGAGCGTCCAATTGATGGCGTGGACGCCCATCGTTCCGGCCGGCGAGCTGATGCATGGCTGGCCAGCGACCTCGTACCCGTCGCGCTGGGCCTGAGCAAGGCTGTGGAAGCGGGCGGTCGCCGCACGAACCGCCCGCCAATCAGGCGGCAGTGAACCGTCGCCGGCGGCAGCGACGCTGATGACCAGGGTGCCGGCGATGGAACCCAGAACGAGAGCCGAGATGAGTTTCCGGATCATGGTGATCTCCTTCGTTGACTGCGTCGCCGGCGTCAGTCGGCGACATTGAGGAGCGGCAGGGCGTTGTCATGAACGCCTCGACCGCCCAGGTCCTGCGCTGTGGCTTCGACGATCCGATCGGCGGTCAGTCCCGCCGCGGCAGCCGCGGCTCGGAGGGTCTCGATCGATGGCGCGTCGAACAGCCAGAAGACCGTTGCGTCGCCGGGCACGGTCACCGCACCGAGGTAATGGACGTCGCCATGGCCGGAGGCCTCGGCGGCCCGGGCAAGGCGCTCGGGGTCGGGCTGGCCGGCCGACGGCGGCCAGTAGCCCTCGATCAGGTAGGTCACGGTGCGGCTCCGATCCGTGGCTGAACGTGGCGCCCGACGGGTGACCTCCGCCCCGGGGCTCGGTTTCCGTCGCGTCGTCGGGGCGGGAGGTCGCCCTCGATCGGAGACTCGCGCCGTGGCTGGCTCTTGACAGCGGGGAAAACCCTATGGACCGGCCTCCCCTGCCCTACGCTGTCGGTGATGGTCGACGTCCTCGGTCGCAGCTCCGAGCAGGCCGCCCTCGACCGATTCGTGACCGGGGCGCGGCTGGGAGCGCGCGGCCTGGCGATCGAGGGCGAGGCCGGGATCGGCAAGTCGACGCTGTGGGCGACCGCCGTCGCGATCGCCCGCTCCACGACCGCGGACGGCGCGGTTCTCGTCCTCGAGGCGCGGCCCGCCTCGCCCGAGGTCCGCCTGTCGTTCTCGGGCCTGGTCGACCTGTTCGAGCCCGTCGCCGACTCCGTCCTGATCGCCTTGCCGGACCCCCAGCGCCAGGCCCTTGACGTGGCCCTCTATCGATCGCCGACCGGCGACGGCACGGACTCCGGACTGGTCGGTGTCGCGGTCCTGAGCGCGCTCCGGCTGCTCGCCCGACGCCAGCCGGTGATCATCGCGATTGACGATCTTCAGTGGCTGGACGCCGCGACCTCGATCGCCCTCCAGTACGCGGTCCGCCGGCTGCGCGCCGAGCCGATCGGGCTGCTGACTGCCACCCGGACCGGCCCTGACGTCCCGCCGGCCGTCGATCTCGTCGGCCTCCTGCCGGAGGGCGTCGCCGACCGCCTGCCCCTCGGGCCGTTGCCAATGGGCGCAATCCATCACCTGATCCGGACCCGGCTCGGGATCTCCCTGCCGCGCCCGACACTCGTCCGCCTCCACGCCGACACAGGAGGCAACCCGCTGTACGCCCTGGAGCTGGCCCGTCATGCCCGCGCCAATCCTGACCTGGACGCATCCGGGGAGGAACCTCGGCTGCCGAGCTCCCTGGCCGACCTCCTTCGAGAACGCCTCGCGGGTCTCGACCCGGGCGCGCGGGAGGTGCTGCTCGTCGTCGCGCTTGCCGGCGGCACGACGGTCGATCAGGTCGCCCGGGCGGCGGGGCTGTCGATCGGCGCAACCAGAGAGCGGCTCGAACCGGCTCGCCGGGACGGGCTCGTCGAGCGATCAGCCAACGAGCTCCGGATCGGACACCCGCTGATCGCGGCCGCCATCGCCGAATCCGCGGACCCGGACGCACGACGTGCGGTTCATCGCCGCCTCGCCGACCTTGCCGATGCCCCGGAGACCCGGGCGCGTCACCTGGCGGCGGGCACGTCCCGGCCCGACCCTGCGGTGGCGGCCGCACTCGTCGAGGCGGCCGAGCAGGCGATGACCCGGGGAGCCGTCGACGCTTCGGTCGAACTGCTCGATGAGGCTCTGCGTCACTGGCCGGCCGACGACGGATCCGGTCGCCGGCCGATCCGGGTGAGGCTGGCCGAGCGGACGTTTCTCGCCGGCGACACGGCCCGAGCGCATCGCGACCTCGAATCGCTCCTGCCCGAGCTCGTCGAGCCTGGGCACCGGGTTCAGGCCGCCATCCTCCTCGCAACGATCAACTTCTACGACGGCGACAGCCGGATCTCGTCTCAGGTCCTGCTCGACGAGCTCGTGCGCACGACCGACCGGGTCGGGCGCGGCCGGATCCACGCGCGGTTGTCGTGGATGCTCGAGCACGACATGGCCGCCGCGGCGGAACACGGCCGGCTCGCGATCGAGACGCTCGACCCCGAGGAGGTGCCCGATATCTACTCGTTCGCGCTGATGAACCTGGCTGCGACCGAGCTCCAGCTCGGACGCGGTGCCGATCACGCGGCCATGGAGCGAGGTCACCAGATGCAGGAGCGAGCTCAATCGTGGGACCACAGTTCGCTGCCGGCCAACTGGGCGAAGTGGTTCGACGACTTCGCGCGCTCGCGCGAACTCACCCACCTCTACCTCGAGCGCGCGCGACAGGCCGGCGACGAGAGCTCGGTCGCTCAGCTGCTCTCCTACCTCGTCGAGCTCGAGGCGTGGACCGGGCAGATTAAACTCGCCGAGGACCTCGCCAACGACGCGGTCGACGCGGCCGAGGTCACTGGCCAGCCCTCGTACCTCTCGGCCGCACTGGCTCGGCGGGCCCTCGTCAGCGCATCGCTCGGGCGGCTTGCAGAGGCCCGGGTCGAGGCGACCCGGGCCGCCGAGCTGGGCGCCGCGCTTTCAAGTCCCCTCCTCGAAGCATTGGGACTGGGCGTGCTCGGCTTCATCGAGCTGTCGGCGGGCGCCCCCGAGCTTGCGGCGCGCCTCACCGATCGTGGCCTCGACTTGCTCGACGGGACCGGCATGGTCGAGTCCCCGATGTTCCGCTTCCACGCCGACCAGATCGAAGCGCACATCCGGATCGGTGAGCTTGACACGGCCGAACGACTCCTCGAGCGGCTCCGCCTCCGGCAGCGCCGGGCGCGACGGCCGTGGCTGGCCCTGACGGGAGCTCGCGCCGGCGCCCTGCTGGATGCGGCCCGCGGCGACATCGCGGGAGCGCTCAACCACATCGAGGACGCGCTCGCTGCCGCCGCGACGCTCGACTGGCCGATGGAGGTTGGACGCACGTGGCTCGTGGCATCCGAGATCCGGCGGCGCGCCGGGCAGCGCAAGGCCGCGGCGGCGGCGGTCGGGGAAGCGATCATGCGGTTCGAGTCGATTGACGCAGCCGTTTGGCTGGCCCTGGCGCGGCGCGACGCCACCGCGCTCGGCATCGACCCGCGCGAACATCCGGACACGTTGACGCCGGCCGAGGATCGTGTCGCCCGACTCGCGGCCGGCGGGATGACGAACCGCGAGATCGCCGCCCGTCTCGCGATCAGCCCGAAGACCGTCGAGGCCGCACTGGCTCGGGCGTACAACAAGCTCGGGATCCGGCGACGGGCCGAGCTGGCGACCCGGCTGGCCCGCGAAGGCTGAGCGACGCGGCCATGACGGGCACCTACGCTCCGCCGGGCGTTGGCGCCTCCTCGTACAACCCGAGGAGCCGGCCGCGGAGCGTCGCCGTCCGCCCGACCATGGCCAGGAATTCGCGTCGATCGAGAGCGAGCAGGACACCGTCGGTCTCGGCCGTGACCGTGGCCGAGCGTGCCCCGCCGGCGAGCAGGCCGAGCTCACCGAAGACGTCATCGCGGCCGAGCTGACGAAGGACTCGGCTGGCGCCGGACGCCACCGGATCGGCCTGGCTGACCGTGAACGTGCCCGACTCGATGATGTAGAAACGGTCCGCGGCCTCGCCTTGGGCTACGACGACCTGCCCTGCGACAACCGGCATCTCTACCAGCCGCCCGAGCGCCCGCTCGAGCGCACCGGAGCCGACCCCGGTGAACAGCGGCAACCGCGCAACGCGGGTGAGAATCGCCTCGAAGGGACTCGCCGCCCGGGTCGCGGCCGGGCCGATCAGGACGATCGCGACGCCTCCCGCGGCGAGCATCACGCCGCCGAGAATCGGCAGCGCCGGCCACGGTCCCGCGGTCGCGACGAGCACGGGCAGGAGCAGCGACCCGAGTGATTCGGCGAGGGTCGACGTGGTCATCAGGACCCCGAGACCGCGGCCCCTGATCCGGTCGGGCGTCACGCGCTGGAAGATCGTTGTCGTCACGACGTCGAGGATGAGGTTGCCGACCGACGCCAGGGCGATCGCGACCATCGCGCCAACGACGAACGTCGACGCACCGAGCAGCGCCATCCCGGCCGCGACCGACAGGATGCCGACCGTCAGAGCGGGCGCCAGATGACGCCGCAGCACGAGCCCGCCGGCCACGATGGCACCCGCCACCCCGCCGATTCCAATGGCCGTGTTCAGGAGACCGGTCGCCGCCTCGCCCGCGCCGAGGGTCTCGGTCGCGAGGAGCACGGTCAGGACCGGAATGCCGCCCGTGATGGCGGCGCCGGCAAAGTCGAGGAGGCCGATGCCGACCAGGGGGCGGATGATCGGGCGGAGGTCGGTCGCGGGCTCCGTGGCCGCAGGCTCGCTGGCCGCGGGCTCGCTGGCCGCGGGCGCGGTCTTCGCCTTGCCGGCCCGCGACGGCGGCAGCGTCCAGAGCACCCCGGCAACCACGAGGAACGTGATCGCGTTGATGACGAACGCGAACGTCACCCCGCCCGCGGCCACGAGGAGCCCGCCCAGCGCGGGGCCGACGATGAACCCGACGTTGTCGAGGCTCGACCAGGCGCTGTTCGCAGGCCCGAGCTGGCGCTCGTCCTGGACCAGGCTCGGCAGGTACGCCCCGATCGCCGGGTAGAAGAATGTCGAGAAGCACGCAGCCAGCACCGACAGCCCGATGATCGCGACCACCGGTCCGTTCATCGCGACCAGCACCGCCATCCCCAGCATGCAGGCGCCACGGGCGAGGTCGGTGACGAGCAGGATCATCCGACGATCGAAGCGGTCGGCGACGATGCCGGCGGGGATCGACAGGGCGACGTACGGCAGCGTCCGCAGCGCGCCGAACACGCCGAGAAGCGTGGGGTCGCCGGTCTCGCGGTAGATCACGACGAGGATGCCGACGATGTACAACCAGTCGCCGATGGCGCTGACGAACTCGCCGCCGAGCAGCTTCGTCAGCGGCCGGTTCGCGAGCAGAGCGCGGTAGGCGGCAAAAGCACGCATCGGGAGCCCGAGTCTATCGGCTGGTGGCGGTTCGAAGCAGGCGGCGGCGCCGGGATCAGGCGGGGCGAAGGAAGACCCTGGCACGACGGATCAGCTGCGGGTGACGGGCGCGACTCCATTGCGAGTCGCCGCATACAGATCGCGCACGAACCAGACCTCGGCGCTGTACCAGATCAGCTCCTTGGCAACCCACCAGACGATCTCGATGAGCGGCAACTCCGGATCAAGTCCGTCCGGGTAGGCGCTCCGGCCCACGGTGTCGAGGTCCTCGTCGGTCCTCGTCGGTCATTGTCGCAAGGCCGTTCCGCCAGGCCGCGAGACCGTCGAACATGAAGCGGATCCCGGCCTCGGGGGTGAGCGGCCAGTCGAAGTCCTCGTTGACGGTCTTGTGGGCGCCCACGAGCCAGTCAGCCCGGATTGCAACGCTGGCCCCGAGATGACCCATCGACCAGGCGATCGTCCGCGGCGGCGCCGACGCGCCGGACGGGGACCAGACCTCCGTGTCGACGAGGCTGCGGCCACCGTCCGGACTCGGCCGGACGGTCCAGACGTGGGCGGCCGGCTGCCAGAGGTATTCCTCGTCTGTGAGGCCGGCCAGTCGATCCGTCAGGACTTCGACGAGGTAGTCCCACTGGGCGAAGAACGGCGCGAGACGGCGGGGAACGGCCACGGGGGCGACGGAGGAATCTGTCATTGCCAGAGCGCAGGTGAGGCGACAGTCAGAACGCGGCAGGAATCGAAGCGCCCGTCCGCCCCAGGGGGCGACGGGCGATTCGATGACGGTGGCGTGATCCCGCGAGGTGAGTGTTGGTCTCCCGTGCCCAGGTGACCAACCGGACGGCGACCGGTAGGTCGCGTCCCACGTTGCAGACAGTGAGCGGTCAGCCGCCGGATCGCATCCTCCAAATGCACGAATT
>JBKJOK010000092.1:0-3162 GCA_046595595.1 Candidatus Limnocylindrales bacterium | reverse complement strand
CCGATCGAACGTGACCGTGACGTGGCCGAGCTCCGCCTCGACGGCAAAGCCCTTCGATGAGGTCGCGAAATCCGCGGTGTATTCGACCGCGTCGATCCCGGCCGCCTTGGCCTGGTCGAGCGACAGCCCGACCGATGCCGCCTCGGGATCGGTGTAGGTCGCCCGGGGCAGGGCCCGGTAGTCGGGCCGGACGTCGAGGCCGAGGGCCATCCGGACGGCGATCTCGCCCTGGTAGTGGCCCTGGTGGGTGTGGAGCTCGGGTCCGGCCGGGTCGCCGATCACCCACAGCCCGTCGGCCACGCGCAGCCGGCCGTCGCGCGGAAGGGCCGTCCGCTCGCTCGTGTCGAGGCCGTAGTGCTCGAGGCCCAGGTCGTCGAGCGGGAACGAGCGGCCGACGGCAAGCAGGATGGCATCGCCCTCCACGGTCGTCCCGTCGTCGAGATCGATCACGTCGGCTCGGTCGGTCCCAGCGCCGGCCCGGGCAGCGGTGGCTCGGACGCCGAGCCGGACGTCAACCCCATCACGCCGGAGCAGGGCGGCCATGACCTCGGAGTTCCGGGGATGCTCGGTCGGCATCAGGCGATCGCCGGACTGGACGATCGTGACCGCGACGCCGAACCGGACGTAGACCTGGGCGAGCTCGCAGCCCGTCGGCCCCCCGCCGAGGACGATCAGGCGCTTGGGCAGATCGCGGGCGAGCGTCGCCTCGCGGTTCGTCCACGTCCGGACGCCGGCGAGGCCGGGCAGGGGAGGGGCCTTCGAGGTCGAGCCGACCGCGACGACGACGTTCCTGCCCGCGATCTCGTGCGTCTGACCGTCGTGCGTCACGGCGACCCGACCTCTGCCGACGATCCGGGCGTCGCCGCGCAGGCAGACCGCGCCGACGGCCTCGAGCCGCTTGACGTGCGACGCGTCGTCGGGCTCGGCGGCATCGGCCGCGCGATTGACCATGTAGTCGCGGGCCGCGGATGTTCGCTGCCACGAGTAGGTCGCCGGGTTGGCAGCGTGCTCGGCCGCGCCGTGGAGGAGCGACTTCGACGGCAGGCAGCCGATGAACGGGCAGCTCCCGCCGAACCACAGCCGATCGACGATCGCGACCGACGCGCCACGAGTGCGGGCCTCGTTGGCGGCGGCCTCGCCGGCCGGACCGGCGCCGATGATGACGAAGTCGAAGGTGTCCATGCCGTCAGTGTCCACCGTTCGTCGGGAAACCGCGTTGACGGACCGCCTCGAACAGGACGACCGCCGCGGCGATCGAGACGTTCAGGCTGTCGGCGATGCCGTGCATCGGGATCGCGATCGGCGTGATGCCCGCGCCGAGCCAGGCATCGGACAGGCCGTCGGCCTCGCTGCCGAGCGCGATCGCGAGTGGCCCGGCCAGGTCCACCGCGGTGTACTGCCGGTCGGCCCCGACGACTGCGGCGACGGTCCGGATCCCTCGGGTCATGAGCCAGGCCAGCACCGCGGCCGTGGTCGCCGCCGCGATGGGCACGCTGAAGATCGTGCCGATCGACGCCCGGATGGCATTCGGGTTGAACAGGTCGGTCTGCGGGTCGGCCGCGATCACGGCATGAGCCCCGGCCGCATCGGCCGTGCGCAGGATCGCGCCGAGGTTGCCCGGCTTCTCGACCCCCTCGACGACCAGGATCAGCGGGTCGTCGGGCAAGCCGAGGTCGTCGAGCGTCCCGGCGGGCGTCTCGACGATCGCCACGATCCCGTCGGACCGGTCGCCATACGCGACCTTTGCGAGGACCGCCGGGCTGACCTCGATCGTCGCCGGCCAGTCGTGAAGTCGGGCGTCCACCGACAGCGCGTCCTCGGTTCGGAGCAGGTCCGGGGCGATGAACGCCGTCTGGACCCGGACGCCTGCGTCGAGCGCCCGGAGGATCTCCCGCGCCCCGTCGACGATGGTCAGGCCCGTCTCCTCGCGTTCGCGCCGGTCGCGTAGCCGGACGGCCGCCTTGACCCGCGGGTTCGTCAGGGACGTGATCGCCGGCTCGCCACTCACACCCGGGTCAACCGGGCCGCGACCCCGAGCGGCAGGGTGGCCCCGCTCGTCGCCTTGAGCTCCATCCACTCGGTCCGGACGTCGCCCCCGGGGCCCGGGTCGAAGGCCTCGACGAGGGCATCGCCGAGGTCGTCGGCCGCCAGTCCGGTCGTGTGCGCCGTCAGGAGCACGAAGGCATCGTCGGCCGCGACCGCCGCGCACGCCTCGAGCAGGTCCGGCAGGGCATCGGCGAGCTCCCAGCGCGTCCCCTTCGGGCCGTGGCCGAAGCTCGGCGGATCGAGGACGAACCCGTCGTAGCGCCGGCCGCGGCGTGCCTCGCGCTGGGTGAACGCAAGGGCGTCGTCGATGATCCAGCGGATCGGTGCCGCGGCCAGGCCGGACAGCTCGGCGTTGCGGCGAGCCCAGGCGACCGCCGGCCGCGACCCATCGACGTGGGTCACCTGCGCCCCGGCGCGGGCGAGGGCGAGCGTCGTGGCGCCGGTATGGGCGAACAGGTGGAGGACGCTCGGCTCCTCCCGGCCGGCCAGCGAGGTCCGGAGCCACGGCCAGTAGCCGATCTGCTCCGGGAAGAGCCCGACCTGGCCGGTGTCGGTCGGCCGAAGCTCGAGGACGACGCCGTCCACGGTCATGGACCAAGGGCCGACGTCGGTTCCGGTCCAGCCATCGTCGCGGTCGTAGCGGAGGTCGGCCACCGCCCAGTCGCCGGGGTCGAGCCGGGTGGGCCAGGGCGCGCCCGGCGCCGGTCGATCGAGGACACGCGCGCCGAACCGCTCGAGCCGCCGGCCATCGCCGACATCGAGGAGGACGTGGTCGGAGGGCGTGGGCTCGGGATCGGTCATGCCCTCATCATCGCCCTTTCGCGGTGGGTCGCATACTCCACCGGCAACAGGGCAGCGGAGCCACGACGCCGCGGGTCCCGATAGGACCAATCGCGAGCGCGGCCGACTCGACAACCACGGAGCGGCGTGGAAGGCTCCAGAGCGGGGCGGGGACGACCGGCTCGTTGTCGACCCGGCGGCCCTCGGCTACAATCGCCGGAGCCATCGCGCCTCGCCGATCCGCGGCGACGCTCCGGGTGAGGACTGGAACGCCTCGCATTCAACTGGAGCCGAGCAACGAGTCGAACGGAGCACGGTGGTGAGGTTCCGTCGGCC
>JBKJOK010000009.1:0-4817 GCA_046595595.1 Candidatus Limnocylindrales bacterium | reverse complement strand
ATGTACGAGTGGCTGCTGTGGTCGGGGATCAGCCTGTTCGGGCTGATCCTGGTCGCGGTCGTCTTCAACTTCTACCTGATCGTCCTGCTCGTGATCCTGGTCAGCGGTCTGGCCGTGCTGGCCTGGGTCCGCTTCGTCCGGTTCCCGCCGGTCTTCGAGGTGTACGACCAGAAGCTGGCCAAACAGCGCTACTTCACGCGCTCCAAGTTCGCCCATCCCGAGTCGACCATCCGGCCGAAGGCAGGCAAGCCGGCCGTTGCCCGGACGTTGGGCCAGAAGAGCCGCTCGAACCGTAACCGCAAGCGCCGCTAGCGCCGCGGTCCGTCCGGACGCCGCTTCGACGCCAGCGCGAACGCCTGCCGTGCCGATCGAGATCCGCCGCTTCGGCGTCGGCCAGCGCAGGCCCGATGGCCCGCCGGGCACGACCGGCGTGACCGGCCAGGTCATCCACAGCGACGCCCGCGGCATGATCAGCGAGCTGGCGTTCGCGCCGAACGGGCGGATCGAGCTGCACACGAACCCGAACACCACCTGGTTCATCGCCATCGAGGGCGGCGGCTGGGTGATCGTCGGCTCGGAGCGGGTCCGGATCGCGGCCGGCGAGGCCGCGCTCTGGCCACCGGACGTGCCCCACGGCGCGTGGGCGGACCGCGGCCACATGCGGGCGTTCATCGTCGAGTTCGCCGGGGCCGACGACGCGTTCTTCCGCGGGATCCTCGACGGGCGCCTGGCCGATGCGCTGGGTCCGGGCGGGCCCCGGATCGTCAGTCGAGGCGAAGGCACGTTCAGCGGCCCCGAGCATCCGCCCCCGCCCGACCCGGAGGCGGGCGAGCCGCGCTGAGCGCCGTTCCGGGGACTCTGGCCGGATTGCTCAGGTGCCTTCGTGCGGATGCAGCCACAGCCATTCGCGGAGGCCCAGCCCGGACGCGTGCACGGCCCGGGCGATCTCCCGCCCGACGTACCGGACGTGCCACGGCTCCGCCTTGTAGCAGGTGAACGCCGGGCTGCGCTCGGCCGGATAGCTCACGACGAACCCGTGGCGCCAAGCGTTCGCGGCCAGCCAGTCATCGCCGCCATCCAGGTCGAGCGCCGTCCCGAGCTGATGCTCCGAGTGACCGGGCCGGGCCGCCGACCGCTCGGTCCAGTCGCGGCCGTGCGACTTCTCGAGGCTCGTGAACGTCCGGATCTGGTCGTCGTAGCTCCGGAACGCCGATCGGACGCGGAGCGTGACCCCGTCCGCGCGGGCCGCCCGAGCCATTGCCCGGAGGTCGTCGATCACGAGGAGTCGAACCGAACCGGCGCCGCGCAGGCCGGCCTCGTCGACCGGCACGAGATCGCGCGGGAGGTCGTCCGGCTCGAGGGCGAACAGCGGGTCGAGCAGGGTCCGGGCCCAGTCGGCCGGGTCGCGGTGAGCCGTCAGGACATCCCCGGCGCGGCAGGCGGGAAGCGGACCGTCGCCGGCGATCCCATCCGCGGGGGCTCCCCCGACGGCTCGAACGACGCGGGAGGCCAGGCCGCTCGGGCCCGCGAGCGCCAGCCCGATCCCGGCCACGACAAGGACGAAAATGAAGGACGCCCGATGCCGACGGTGGGACGTTGGGCGCGGACGAGGACGGGGGCGCGGGTGGTGGGCGATCGAAGCGGACATGTCCCGAGGCTATGTGGCACCGCGCCTGCGTCCCAGCGGCAGCCTCCCGCTCGAGGCTTGCGGGAAATCCCGGGACTCCCGACCCCGGACATGGTTGTCGGCCGGTGCCGCTCCTCCACGGACACCGGCCGACGCGGGAAAGGCGATGAGGGCCGGCCCGCCGCGCCCGCGCGACGAACCGGCCGTGCAGCCGGCGTCAGTTGCGGAGCGGGCCGAGGTTCGAGAGCATGTCGAGGAATGCGTGGACCTCGTCGTTGGCCGGCAGCAGTTCGGCCTCGCGGTTGGCAACGTCGGCGACGTCCCGGATCGTCCAGCGCGCCGAGGCGAGTTCGCTGCCGCGGACCAGCTCGGCGGTCGTGGCAACGATCGCGTCGAGCCGGAAGTACGGATTGCTCGCCCCGAACGTGCGGGCGAGATCGCTCGTTCGCACGTCGCGGCGGACCTCTGCGGTGTCCCCGCCGTCTGGATCGGTCCAGCGCAGGCTGACCGTCGCGAGGTGGCTCTGCGGCCCCGCTCCGCGGGCGAGACGCAGTTCATAGAGCGCGGTCACGGAATGACCCGCCCCGATGGCCCCGGCCTTCACCTCGTCGTTCGTGAAGTCCTGGTCGGCGATCGCCCGGTTCTCGTAGCCGACGAGCCGGTATGCCGTCACCGTCTCGCGATCAAACGTCACCTGCGCCTTGGCATCGAGCGCGACCGTCTCGAGCGTGCTCGTCAGATCATCGCGGAACAGCCGGTTCGCCTCCTCGCGCGTGTTGACGTAGGCGTAGAAGCCGTCGCCCTGGTCGGCCAGCTGCTCGAGCAGGGCGTCGTTGTAGTTGCCCATCCCGACCCCAACCGAGACGAGCTCGATGCCGGCGTCGGCGTCGCGCTTGATCGCGCCGAGGATCGAATCCGGATCGGTCAGTCCGACGTTGGCGACCCCGTCCGAGGCGAGGATCACCCGGTCGATCTCGTTCTCCGTCAGCGTCTGGCGGGCAAGGTCGTAGCCGAGCCGGAGGCCGCCCTCGAGGTTGGTCGAGCCGCCCGGGTGGAGGCCGTCGAGGGCGTCGAGGATCTGGTTCTGGTTGCTGGCCGGGGTCGGGCCGAGGACGACCCGGGCCTCGTCGCCGAAGGACACGATCGCGACCCGATCGTTGCGATCGAGGCCGCGGACGAGGATCCGGATCGACTCCTTGACGATCTCGAGCCGGCCGCCCTGCTCCATCGAGCCGGACGTATCGATCACGAATGTGAGGGACGCCCGCTGGCGGGCGCCGTTCGAGACGTCGCGGGCCTGGAGGCCGATCCGGAGGAGGACCTCGTCGTCATCGAGGAACGGGGTCGGGCCGCCGTCGGCGACGATCGCGAACACGCCCTCCTCGGGCGACGGGTAGCCCTGGGCGAAGGCGTTGACCCACTCCTCGACGCGGACGCTGGCCGGATCGGGCTGATTGCCCTCGGAGATGTAGCGCTGGGCGATCGTGTACGAGGCGGTGTCGACGTCCAGGCCGAAGGTCGACTCGCCGTCGCGGGCCGGATCGACCCACGGGTTCGTGCCCGGGTCCTCGTACGTCACCGCGCCGTAGGGAGTCGCAGTTGCCGCCGGGTCCGGCCAGACCGGGGCCGGCGTCGGTTGGTGATGACCGGGATCGACGCCTCCGTACGACGAGGCGGCCGGGAGGGCTGAGCTGTTGCACGCGCCCGCGACGAGGGCGGCGGCAGCCACGGACACGAGCAGCTTGCGCATGGCGCAACCTCCCTGGGGAACGCCCGTCGCGCTCCCGGTCCACGAGGCGAGGCCGGCGGCCCCGCAGGTCCCGGACCGGCACCACGAGGTGTGCCGACGGGCCGCAGCCACCATGACAGCGCGAACCGGAATCGGGCGTGAAGAATCAGGCGGCGGCCCGGTGAAGGTTCCTCAATCGCCCTCGTGACGGAGGGCCGGCGCGGCCGGATCTCCAGAGGCGGCGCCGAGAATGGCTCCGAGTTGGCCGAGGATCCGGCCGGTCGCGCCCCAGACGTGAAGGCCGTCGATTCGGTAGCCGCCGTAGCGGAGGGGCCAGCCGTTGAGTGTCCGCTCGACGACCTCAAGCTCCGCGTCGGGCAGGAACATCGTCACCGCCGGGGTCAGGATCCGGGCCACCTCGGCGGGATTGGCCGCCAGGACCGGGACGCGTTCGGCGACGGCCACGATCGGCGTGATCCGGAAGTCACTGACCGCGATGAACGCCTCGTCGAGCCGGCCGAGCACGCGCACACCGGCCGCGACCGGATCGAGCCCCACTTCCTCGTGGGCCTCGCGTAGCGCCGTCGCCGCCGGGTCGGCGTCGTCCGGCTCGGCCTTGCCGCCGGGCAGGCTGACCTCGCCGCTGTGGTGGCCGTCATATGACATCCGCTCGGTCAGGATGATCCGCGCCGCGCCATCCGGTCCCGGAATCACCAGCACCAGGACCGCAGCGGCGCGCGCCGTGGCCGTCTGCTCCAGGCGCGGTCGGAGCCGCCCGTCGATGAACGTGACCAGGAGGCCATCGGGCCCCGGCGGGAGGACTGCTTCCAGGGCGCCGGCCCGCGCCAGCCGGTCGCGGGCCTCGTCGAATCGCACGCCGGCCCGTCGCGGCCTAGTTGACGAGCTCGCCGCTCTCGCGGTCGCGCTTCGGCTCGTCGAGGTCGGGCAGGTCGAGGACCGTCCTGCGACGCCCGCCGCCGGCCCCACCGGTCGTGGCGACGGCGTCGTCGGGCTCGCTGTCATCGCCTCGCCGGCGCGCGTCGCGGCGGCTCGCCGTCTCGGCCACCACCGTCGAGCGCTCGGTCGAGAACACGAGAGTGCCCGAGACTGAATCCGCGTCGACCGCGATTGTGTCGCCCGGCGCGAACTCGCCCTTGAGCAGCGCCCTGGCGAGCGGGTTCTCGACGAGGCGCTGGATAGTCCGCTTCAGCGGCCGCGCCCCGAAGGCGGGATCCGTGCCCTCGCGGACGATCACCCGGCGGGCCGCCGGCGTCAGCTCGATCCGCAGGTCCTGGTCGACCAGACGCCGCTCGAGCCCGGCCAGGAGCAACCCCACGATCTGCTCGAGGTCCGCCTCGGACAGGGCGTGGAACACGATGATCTCGTCGATCCGGTTGAGGAACTCCGGCCGGAACTGGGCCCGCAGGGCGTCGGTCACCTGGCGCTTCATCGCCTCGTAGG
>JBKJOK010000320.1:0-12208 GCA_046595595.1 Candidatus Limnocylindrales bacterium | reverse complement strand
CTCGGCGCGCTGGCTCGCCCCGGCCATCGCCCTCCTGGGCCCGGTCTGCCTGGTCGTCGCCGGCATCCTTCCGATCTGGGGGACTCGCCTGATCGCGCCCCAGTATCCGAAGGGTCTCGACCTGTGGTTCTACGGCGGTCGGGCCGACGGCCCGCTCGGCGAGGTCAACGCGCTCAACCACTACATCGGGATGCAGCCGATCGACCTGGCGGCCGTGCCGGAGCTCGCACTCTGGCCGCTGGCCGTCATCGCAGGGACGGTCCTCTTCGTGGCGGTCCTCTTCCTTCCGGGCTGGCTCGGCCGGCTGGCGTTCGTGGGGCTCGTACTCGTGCCGGTGGTCGTGCTCGCCGACATCCAGCGCTGGCTCATCGTCTTCGGCACGCAGCTGGATCCCACGTCCGCACTGCGCCTCGATCCGTTCGTCCCGCTGGTCATCGGCCCTTCGACGGTCTGGAACTTCACGATCTGGACGTATCCGGGCCCCGCGTTGGCGCTCATCTGGGCGGTCGGCACGCTCGCCCTGGTCGGCCGGCGGGCCGCGCGGCCGTCCACCCCAATGGCGCTTTCGGCCGCGGCTGCGGCGCTGGTCATCGCGATCGCCGGCACCCTGTTCGTCGTCCTTCCGGCCGTTCGGCCGACCGAGGCAGCGGCTGCTGCGGCGCGCCGTGACCCACCCGCCGGGCCCATCGATCTCGTCCGTCTCATCGAGCTGGCGCCGGCCGGTGCGACCGTCGTCGTGCCGGCCGGCTCGTATCGGGTCCATCTCGTGATCGATCGGCCGCTCACGCTCGTCGCCGACGGGGAGGTGCTGCTCGACGGCGGCGGGCGTGGGACCGTGCTGACGATCAGCGCGCCGGATGTGACGGTTCGTGGCTTCCGGCTCGCGCACACGGGCGGCCAGGTCGAAGATGCGGCAGCGATCAAGGCGGTCGACGCTGACCGAGTGACGATCGAAGGGAACCGGATCGAGGATGCGTTCACCGGCATCGCGGTCAACGGCGGATCGGCGGTCCGGATCATCCGCAACGAACTGGTCGGTTCCGGGCAGGTCATGAGCGATGTCGGTCATGCGACCACGTCCGATCCGGCCTCGGCCGCCGATCCCGCGCCGGCGCCATCACCGGGCGCCGCGGACCCCCATGCCGGCCATGTCGGAGGCGGGGGCCCGGGCGGTCAGGGTGATGGCATCGCGCTGTGGAACGTCAGCGGGGCGCTGGTCCGGGACAACGTCGTCCGGGATGTCCGCGACGCGATCTATCTCAACTACGCCGACGAGGTCCTCGTCGACGGCAACCGGATCGAGCGCAGCCGCTATGCCGTCCACGCCATGTTCGGGACGACGCTCACCGTCTTCGGCAACGAGATCCGCGGGAACCTGTCGGGCCTCGTGTTCATGAACACATCCGGGGTCCTTGCCGGGCGGAACGCCATCGTTGACGGGCGATCGCCCGGGACCGGGTTCGGGGTCGTGGTCAAGGACGTCTCGACGCTTCGGCTGGCCGAGAACCTCATCGCCCGTAACCGCATCGGACTGCAGGCAGAGGGCACGGTCAACGGGCTCGCGACAGAGGCGGTCGTCGTCAGCAACCGATTCGCTGCCAACGATGTCGCCGTCGCGCTGATGCCGAGCGCCGACCTGATCTTCGGGGGCAACGTCTTCGACGCGAATCTCACCCAGGTCACGTCCCTCGGTCCCGGCGTCGAGCGCCGCAACTACTGGACCTACCAGGGGGTCGGCAACACGTGGAGCGACTATGCCGGCTACGACCTCGCCGGCGACGGAGTCGGCGATCTCCCGCACCGGGCAGGCGGCGACGCGGACGTCATACTCGCGGCCGCGCCGGCGTTGGCCGCGTTCCGGACGAGCCCGGCGATGACGGTCCTCGGGACGGCCCAGGCTGTCTGGGAAGGCGCTCGACCGCCGGTCGTGCTCGACTCCTCCCCGAGGACGGACCAGGTCGGCGTGGCGGGCGTTCCGGGAGCCGAACCAGCACCTTCGCCCGGCGAGCCGTGGCGGCTTGCCGGCGCAGGGCTGCTCGTCATCGCGATTGCCGGCCTCGTCCTGCCATGGCACCGGGCGCCGACCAGGGAACGGGCCGGATGACCGCCCCCGCCGCAGGCCGCTCGCTTGCTCTGTCCGATGACGATCGCACACCCGGGTTGATCGAGCCAAGACTCCTCGTTCGCGGCCTGACGAAGGCATACGGACACCGCCGCGTCCTCGATGCGCTCGACCTGGTCATCCCGGCCGCGACCCTGACGGTCGTGGTCGGTTCGAACGGAGCGGGCAAGTCGACGCTCCTCGGCTGCCTGGCCGGAGTCCTGCGCCACGCCGGCTCGATCAGCCTCGACGACGCGCCGCTGCCGTCCCTCCCGGGTCGCGTCGCCTACCTGCCGCAACGCATCCGCCTGCCGGGCGGTGCGACGGTCGACGAGGTCCTGACCCTGTTCCGGGCGCTCGCCGGTCCGTCCCCCGATCGGATCACCCCCCCGACCGGTTTCGTCCCGGCGGGCCATCGCCGGATCGCCGAACTGTCCGGTGGTCAGGCACAGCGGGTGGCCCTCGCGGCGACCCTGATCGGGTCGCCCGATCTGATCCTGCTCGACGAGCCGCTGGCAAACCTCGACGACGCGGCAAGGGACGCCGCCCACGAGTTGCTCGCCGTCCACCGCGACGAGGGAGCGGCGGTCCTCGTGGCCAGCCCGGCGGCCGCGTTCGATCTCGTTGCCAGCGCCGACCTCGTCGTCCAGGTCGAGGCGGGGAGGATCGCGTTCCACGGGGCTGCCTCGGCGTTCATGGCGGGCCTTCCGACGACCGTCTGGGTCGCCCTCGAGTCGGAGGCGGACGCGGCGAAGCTCGCCGACATCGCCCTGGTGGAGCGGATCCGGATCGTCGGACGGTGGGCGGCTCTCGAGTGCCGCGAGCGAGACGCGACGACGATCCTGCGCGCCATCGCCGACCGCGGGATCGCGGCCGACCGGCTCCGGATCGCCGGGCCGGGCGATGCAACGCGGGCCGGCTCCCATCCGGACGGCTTGACGGAACGATCGTCGTGACGGCGCTGGCCCTCTTCCGGGCGCGCACGCTGCTCCGCGGTCGGTCCACGGTCGCGGCCGCCGCCGTGTTCTCTCTCGCGACCGGCCTCGTCGCGCTGCTCGGCCTCGGCTCCTTTCGGCAGGTGGGCCTCGGCTCCGTGGGGCCCGCGGCGGCTGCGCTCGTCAACCTCGCCCTGCTCCTGCCGACCGCCCAGGCGGTCCTCCTCGGGGCGATGGTGCTGACGGCCGATCGCGAGACGGGCTTCGGGGCGATGCTCCGGGCCCGGGGCGTCCGGCCGGTGACAGTCGTCGTGACCGCGTGGGTCGCGGTGACGCTATCGGCCTGGCTGTCGATCGGGGCGGGCTTCGGTGTCGCGGCGATCGTCATCGCCGGCAACGTGCCGATCCAGGACCTGGCCGTGTTCGCCGCGCTCCTCGGCGTATCGCTGGCCGCCGCGGCCGCCGCGGCGGCCGTCGGCATCCTCGTCGGCGCGCTCGTGGCGACCCGGCTCCAGGCAGCCCTGGCGGGGCTCGCCACGTGGTTCGTGCTCGCCGTCGGCTTCGACCTGGTCGTCGTCGGCCTCGGGGTATTCCTCCGACTGGGCGAGGTAGCCATCGTCGGCGCGATCCTGGCGGACCCGCTCACGGCGGCGCGGGTCGCCGCCCTGCTCCTCGTCGACGCGAGCGCAGGGGTGCTCGGATCGACCGGCGCCTACCTCCTCGACCGGCTGGGGCACGGTGGCGCCGTCGCGGTCCTGCTGGCCGTCGTCGGCGCGTGGACCGCGCTTCCACTAGCGCTCGCCGTCGGGGGCGTGACCGCGCGTGATGGTTGACGAGCGTGCCACCGTCAGGGCGGCCGGCGTTGGCTGACGTACGCCCCGGACCAGACGTCTGGATCGCGATCCTCATCGCGGGGAGTGTCGGGCGAACACTCCCAGGGGTCTGACCTGTGGCCCGGCGGGCCACGTGTTGGTGCCGGTGAAGGTTCAGTGGAACTCGATGCGGTCGCCTCTGCCACGAGCTCATCCATGAACACCTGCATGCCCGGCAGGGCGACATGGAAGCCCCGCGCGACTTCGGTGATGGCCGCGCGACCAATGGCGGGCGGGCCGTTGTTCAGATCGTGAGCGAGCCCTCTGGCGCGTTGTGGGCGGCTACTCGAGCTGGGTCCATGCTGCACCAGGCTGGCGTGTAGGCCTCGGCGAAGGCACGGAGCTTGCGGTGTCCGGAATCACGACAGTCGTCCAGTCGATCGATCAGGCCCGGCGTGGTTCCAGGACCCCCGACAACCACTGCAGCGCCACCTGGTAGCGCTCGTTGGCCCAGCCGCCATGGTTCCCGGGATTCTCGGTGGGCACGTGCGGGACGCCCGCCTCGGTCAGGTGGTGGCTGAGCAGGCGCCGAATCGGCTCTGGCGGCGCCTGGCTGTGGATGCTCGCGGGCGTGCTGTCCGTCGCCGGGATTGTGCTGTTCGTGGTCTGGGCGATCGGCGTGGCCGTCGGGCGACCGGACGAGGATGAGGCGATCGACCTGGTCCGGGCGTGGTTCGCCCGCGGCGAGATCGATGCCGCAGCGTTCGAACAGGCGCGGCAGGCACCTGGCGGCAAGCCGTCCGAGCGGCGGACCGAGCCGGCCACCCGCCATCGCCGGACTCGCCCTGGTCGCCGTCGCTCTGGTCGCCGGCCTCCTGGCGGGTGCCCTGGCGCCGACCGCTGCCGGCTGGAGCTTTGGCGGCATCATGGACCCCCGGATGATGGGCGGCTACGGCGCTGCGCCGACGGCGCCCGCAGGCACGTCTGTCCGGATGGCCGGTTCGCGGTTCGAGCCGGTGACGATCACGGTCGCTCCGGGGCAGACCGTGCGCTGGTTCAATGACGACACGGTGTCGCACACGGTCACCGCGATCGATGGCAGCTGGGACTCTGGCGACCTGTCGCCGGGCGGCTCGTTCGAGCGCCGCTTCGATACGCAGGGCTCGTATCCGTACGTCTACCGCTATCACCGATCAATGACGGGCGAGGTCCAGGTCCCGCTCCCTGAGAGAGGGAGTGGCCGAAGGCGATCGACACCCTTGAACATCTGCACGCGTGCTGCGGCCGCGCGCCCCTGGGCGATGCAATCCGGCAGCCCGGCGCCGAGGTACGACGCGCCCGCGAGCACGAGGTTCGGCACGCCGGCGAGCGACTCGATCGCCGCGGCCACCCGGTCGAGATGGCCGACGCTGTAGCGCGGCATTGCAGCCTGCCGAGCGACGCGAGTCAGGACGGGATCGCCGCGCACGCCCATGGTCGCCTCGAGGTCCCGCCGGACGGCGGCCGCGATCTCGGCGTCCGGGCCGGCGAAGAGCCGATCGCCCTTCGACCCGATGAACGCGCGGAGGAGGACCATCCCGCCGGGCGCCCGGCCGGCCCATTTGCGCGAGCTCCACGTGCATGCCCGGATCGAGAGCGGCTCGTCGCCGGCGACGAGGAACCCGTGGCCGACGAGTGGCTCCGGGAACTGGTCCGCTCGATAGCCGAGCGAGACCACGTCGGTCGAGCCGTGGGGGATCGTGCGCAGGCGTTGAGCCGCGTCGGGTGCCACCGAGTCGAGGAGGCCAGCGGCGATCGGCGCCGGTGGCGTCAGCACGACGACGTCGCCGTGGAGGCACTCGCCATCGGCGAAGTGGAGGATGAATCCCCGATCCCGACGCTCGAGGCCGGCGACCGGCGTTCTCGTTCGGACGATGACGGACGGCAAGGCCTCGACCGCTTCGCCGAGCGCGTCCATCAACTGACCCACCCCGCCGGCGAGGCTGACGAACGGCGACCCGCCGCCCTCGTCGCTCTGCCTCCGGGCACGGCCCTGGGCCAGGCTGGCGAGGAGCAGTGAGCGATGGTCGCGCTCGGCCTCCCGCAGCTGGGGGATGACGGCATCGAGGCTCAGTTCGTCGACCGGGACGCCGTAGACGCCGCCGAGGAGCGGGCCAGCCAGTCGCTCCACGAGCGCGTCCCCGAGTCGGCGGCGAAGGAACGGCCCGACCGCGACGTCGCCATCGCTGCGGTCTCGTGGCAACAATAGATCGAGACCCATCCGGGCCTTCTCCAACGGCGAGAACAGGCGGGTCGTGACGAACGGGCGCAGCCGCGTCGGGAGGATGAGGCCCATCCCGTCGGGCAGCCGGACGAACCGTCCCCGCGTCCGGACGTTGACCACCCGCGGGTCGGTCGGCCGGATGATCGCGTCGGCGAGACCGAGCTCGCGACACAGCTCGAGCGCGGCCGGTCGGTAGGTGGTGAACGAATCGGGGCCGGATTCGACGAGAAACCCGTCGATTCTCTCGGTCCGGACCTTGCCGCCGAGCCGATCGGTCGCCTCGAGGAGCAGGGTCGGGATCCCGACCCGGCCGAGCGCGTACGCCGCCGTCATGCCGGTGATCCCGCCGCCGACGACCACGACCGTCATCGTCGGCGCGTCCGGTTCACGAGGTCGTGGCGCCGGTCAGCGGCGGGACGAACGGGCAGAGCGGATCGGACTCCAGGAAGTCGCCCGTCCAGGCGTACGCCCGAGCCCGCGAACCGCCGCACAGGCGGGCATACTCGCAGCGCCCGCAACGGCCGCTGTAGGTTGTCACGTCGCGGAGACTCGTGAAGACCGGATGGGTCCGGTAGAGCTCGACCAGGTCGTCGGTCCGGACGTTCCCGGTCCGGACCGGGAGGAACCCGGACGGATGCACGGACCCGTCATAGGCGATGAACATGATCCCGTTGCCGTCGCGGACGCCGAAGCCGCGGCCCACGGACGTCGCCGCCATCGCCGCCTCATCCAGACCTTCCTCGATCATCCGCCGGATCGCGACCCGGCGGTAGTGGGTCGCCTCGGTCGTCTTGATCTGGAACGGCGCCGTCTTCGAGCGATCGTAGAGCCAGTGGTTGAGCCGCTCGGATTCGGCCGGCCGGATCTCCCGGAGGCTGGCGCCGCGGCCCATCGAGATGAGGAAGAAGAGGCTCCAGCGGATGATCCCGAGGGTCGTCATGAGCTGGTAGACGGCCGGCAGGTCAACCAGCGTCTCGTCGGTCACGAGCGTGTTGATCTGGAGCGGCAGGTCGAGTCGGTGGGCCCACTCCACCGCCCGCATGGTCATGTCGAACGTCCCCGGCACCCCGCGGAACCCGTCGTGGCGCGCGGCGTCCGAGCCGTCGATGCTGAGCGACATCGTCTGGATCCCGGCGGCGCGCAGAACCGCCAGCCGCGCGATCGTCATGTCGGGGGTGACCGCCGGGGCGAGCGACGCGCCGATCCCACGCTCGGTCGCGGCCGCGACGAGGATCTCCAGGTCGGGACGGCGGAGGGGATCACCGCCCGTGAAGACGACATGCGGATACGGCCGCCCGAACCCGGTCAACCGGTCGAGGAGGGTGACGCCCTCCCGGGTCGTGAGCTCGGCCGGATCCCGCTTCGGCATCGCGGTCGCCCGGCAGTGCAGGCAGGCGAGGCCGCAGGAGAGCGTGGTCTCCCAGTAGACGAGCATCGGCGCCCGCCCGTAGACGTAGCCGTCAGGCCGGACGGCGCCGACTGCGGTCGGGTGTCCGCTGGAATGTCCACCCGGGTGGCTCGGTCGATCGCTCATCAGCTGGCTCATGGTCGGGCCTCGGATCTGTGACGGTCGGTCAGGACGCGCCCGCTGGCTCGCCCTGCGTTTCGGGCAGGGCGGCCGCTGCGACGTCGGCCAGCCCGGCGATGAAGATCGGGTCGTCGTTCATCGAGCGCGCCCGCTCGAGCCGGACGCCCACGTTCCGGGCGACGGCCTGGGCCTCGATGTCGATGTCGTAGAGAACCTCCAGATGGTCGGCAACGAAGCCGACCGGACGGATCACGAGCTCCGTGACGCCGGCTGCCTCGAGCCGCCGGATCTCCTCGATGATGTCGGGCCCCAGCCACGCCTCGCCGGTCCGCCCGGCGCTCTGGAACGCGACATCGTACGCATCGAGGCCCAGCCGCGCGGCGACCAGGGCGGCTGTCCCGGCGACCTCGTCCGGATAGGAATCCCCCGCCGCGACGACCCGCGCAGGAAGGCTGTGGGCGGTGAACATCACCCGGACGCGGGTCGGGTCGGGGAAGCGGGCGAGGGCTTCACTCGTCGTCACGGCGAGCGCCTCGATGAAGCGCGGCTGGTCGAACCAGGAGTCGACGAAGACGGCCGTGGGCACCCCGTCGCTGAGTCCGGCAAGCGCGGCGTCCACCGCTCGCCGGTAGCCGGCGCCGTTCGACGACTGCTGGGGCGCGAGGGCGATCGCGGCGAACCGTTCGACGCCGTCGGCGGCCATCTCTTCGACGGCCCGGCCGATCCGCGGCTCGATGTGGCGCATCCCGGCATAGACGCGGAGCGCTCGTCCCCGTCCGGCCAGCTCGGCCCCGAGCGCGGCCCGCTGGGCCTCGACGATCCGCGACAGCGGCGATCCCCCGCCGATCGCCCGGTAGCGCCCGATCAGCTCGGCGAGCAACTCCGGCGGGGGCGGGCTTCCCCGGCGGATGTCCGTGTAGTAGGCCTCGACCTGATCGAGTCGATCAGGGCTGCCATAGGCCATGAGGAGGACGGCGTCGCTGCTCACAAGGTGCTCTTTCCGGGAGTGTGGTCGGGGACCTGGGCGGAAGGCACGGACCGATCGGGTGCCCCGCGCGCAGCCGCAATTGTGTGACGATCTGGTTCGGCGTTGGGAGGGCCAGTCGGCCCTGTTCTCACGGGCTACAGGGCGCGGCCGCTCGGTCTTCCAGGCTGAGCTGGAGCGGCTCCACGAGCGCTTCGCGGGGCTGATCGCCGGCCACCTCGAGCGGGCGCTGCCATCGCGATGACGATTACCGACCGATCGCCCGCCGCCGCCGATCGCCCGCCGCGTTCCATGGCGGACGATCTCACCGCCGCGCTCTCGCCGCTGCTCGACCGCGCCTCGATCCGTGGCCGGCGGACCCCGGTCAGCGCGATGGTGCCGGTCGCCTGGCGTGATCCGGCACTGTTCGCCGCGGCTCGCGCGATCGACGACGAGGCGGCGATCTGGCTCCGACGCCGGCGCCAATGGGCAGAGCTCTGGCCGAGTAGGTACGTCCCGACGTAGCAAGATTGGACTTGTGGAGAGGGTTGGGGCCTCGCCATAATGATGCCCCAATAAGCCGGGTGGTCCTCAGCCGAGCACCGGGACTGTTACCCCGCCGTTCGCGTCGCAGGAGAGGTAGTTCAGGCAGGGTCGCTAGAGGGTAGGGAAATGGGCAAGCCGACGATCGAACAGCTGCGCGAGCAGGTGCATGGGGCCGTGATCGCCCCCGACGACGAGGGCTACGAGCAGGCGCGCCGGGTCTACAACGCGATGATCGACCGGCGGCCCCGGCTGGTCGTCCAGTGCGCCGATGCCGACGACGTCGTGGCAGCGGTGACCTTCGCCCGTGAGAACGAGCTCGCCGTGGCGATCCGCGGCGGCGGGCACAGCGTGCCTGGCTTCGGGACCGGGGACGATGCGGTCGTCGTCGATCTCTCCCCCATGCGGGGCGTGCAGGTCGACCCCGCGAAGCGGACCGCGCGGGCGCAAGGCGGCGCGACCTGGGGCGACTTTAACGATGCGACCCACGCCCATGGCCTTGCGACCACCGGCGGGATCATCTCGACGACCGGCGTCGGCGGCCTGACCCTCGGTGGCGGCATCGGCTACCTCACCCGCGGGTTCGGCCTGTCGTGCGACAACCTGCTGTCCGCCGAGGTCGTGACTGCGGACGGCCGGCGACTCGTCGCGAGCCAGAGCGAGAACGCGGACCTGTTCTGGGCGCTTCGGGGCGGCGGCGGCAATTTCGGGGTCGTGACGTCCCTCGAGTTCCAGCTCCATCCGGTCAAGGACATCTACGGCGGCCCGATGTTCTTCGAACTCAAGGACGCTGCGAACGTCCTGCGCTTCTACCGCGAGTTCATCGCCGACGCCCCAGAGCAGTTCGGCGGCTTCCCGGCGTGGCAGATCGCGCCGCCCCTTCCGTTCATCCCGGAGGAACGGCACGGCGAGCCATTTCTGGCCTTCGTGGCCTGCTGGGCTGGGCCCATCGAGGAGGGCGAACGCGCGCTCAAGCCGCTCCACGACGTCGCCGCGGTCGTCGCGGAGCACGTCGGCCAGATGCCCTATCCGGCGCTGAACAGCGCATTCGACGGGCTAGTGCCGCCAGGCCTGCAGCACTACTGGAAGGCGAATTTCATGGGCGAGCTGAGCGATGAGGCGATCGACGCGCATCTCGCCCACGGCCCCAAGGTGCCGGTCGTCAACTCGACGGTCCACATCTACCCGATCAATGGCGCGGCCCACCGGGTCGCCCCCGACGCAACGTCCTTCGCCTACCGGGATGCGACCTTCGCCACCGTGATCGCCGGGATGTGGCCCGAACCGACGCACAACGAGGCCAACATCAAGTGGGTGCGCGACTACTACGATGCGACCGCCCCGCTGTCCGAGTCCGGCGGCTACATCAACTTCATGGCCGGAGATGACCAGGACCGGATCAAGGCTAACTACAAGGGCAATTACGACCGTCTCGTCGACGTCAAGCGCGCATATGACCCGGACAACCTGTTCCACCTCAACCAGAACATCCGGCCCTGACCGCGATCACCGGGCCCCTGACCGCCGACGCCGAGGTCTTCGAGGCGCGGGCCAGACCAGCACTCGCGGCGTCGACGTCGCCTCAGGTCGAGGGCCCGGCCCCAGCGACGGGCAGGAGCGACTCGATCACGTCGCGGGCCCGATAGGACAGGTGGTCGGGCGTGATGAACGCCCGCACGCAATCGATGTCGTCGCCGGCCGTCAGCAACGGGAGTTCCTCGTAGCCGTCGGCTCGACGCTGACCCATCCCGATGTTCGTCACGAGCGCATTGCACAGGCACTTGCGGCCGACCGTGTCTTCCACGCGGCCACCCTTGCGCACGTAGTCGTCGACCGGCTCGCTGGGGCAGCGGTAGTCGAGTCTGCCGTCCGCCCTGCGATAGGCCCGGCGGAGGTAGCCCAGGTCGCACAGTCGCGGGCGCTCCTCGTACGCGGCCTCGTCGGACAGCGTGCCCTCCAGGGCGGCCACCTTGAACGGGAACCCAGTCGGCGAGGCCACCGGATCGGTGAACACGTCGCCCTCGCCGAGGATCAGGTTCGCGAGGAACTGGCGCCGCAACTCCGGATCCAGCCCGGACTCCTCGCAGAACGCAAAGGCGGTTCCGACCTGGACGCCGTGCGCGCCGGCGGCCACGGCCGCGGCGAACCGCTCGCGACTCGCATACGCCCCGGCAAGCCAGAACGGCATGCCCAGCGCCTTCATCTTCTCCAGGTCGACCACGTCGCGCTCGCCGTAGACCGGTTCGCCGCGTTCCGACAACTGGAGGGGGCCACGCGGTGGGGCGTTGTGTCCGCCGGCGATCGGGCCCTCGACGACGAAGCCGTCGATGCCGCCCGGCGATCTGCGCAGGAGCGCCTTGGCCAGCGTGGCCGCCGAGACGATCGGCAGGAACTTGGGGCGCCGAAGCTCGACCGCGCCGACCGGGCCAGCGCCGAGGCCGATCGACCGCGGATCGAACCGCAACTCGTACTTCTCATCGCCCCCGTCCAGGACGTCCAGGGTGATGGACACTTCCAGATGTCGACTGAGCCGATCGAGGGCCTCGGGGATCTCCGCCGGGATCCCGGCTCCGATCAGGACCACGTCGACGTCGGCGAGCATCGCGCCGTACAGGCTGGGCAGTGTCGGGAACTGGATCTTCTCGAGGTAGTTGATGCCGACGATGCCATCGTGGCCCTCCTTCGCCAGGAACACCTCGACGAAGTTCGCCAGGACCAACAGGCGCTCTCGCTCTGGCGTCAGCGGAGCCCGCAGTAACGGGGCGAGCTTGTAGCGTCGGCCACGAATGAGCTCGCCGCCGTCGTTTCCCTCGTCTCCCTCGTCATCCGGGACGCGGTCTCCGACGACTTGGAGATATCGATCCAGGACGGAGCGGGCGATCTCCGGCGAGGGAAAGGCAGCGATCGCTCGTCGCATGTGCCCACCCGGGTCGCCGCCCCAAAGTTTCCGCACCAGGATCGAGTCCAGGGCCGTTCCGGAGACGACCCCGATCTGCCCGAGCGACGAGACCTCGCGCGCGAGCGCCCAACCGGAGACACCTGCCCCCATACCACCCTGGATC
>JBKJOK010000116.1:0-2093 GCA_046595595.1 Candidatus Limnocylindrales bacterium | reverse complement strand
GACCGCCGCCGGCTGGTCGAGCTTGTTGAAGACGGTCAGGATCGGCTTCTCGAGGAGGGCCGGATCGTGGGCCCGGAGCTCGTCCCGGATCACGTCGTGGTCCCAGGCCGGGTCGCGCCCCGAGCCGTCCACGAGGTGGAGGAGGACGCGCGTCCGCTCGACGTGGCGCAGGAATGCGTGGCCGAGCCCGGCGCCCAGCGAGGCGCCTTCGATCAGGCCCGGCACGTCGGCGATCGTTGGCCGCCGCTCGTCGATGCCGGGATCGTCCGCGGCCACGAGCTCCATGACCCCGAGATTCGGCTCGAGCGTCGTGAACGGGTAGTCGGCGATCTTGGGTGTGGCAGCGGTGAGCGCGGCAAGGAGCGTGGACTTGCCCGCGTTCGGCAGCCCGACCAGGCCGATGTCGGCGATCAGGCGAAGCTCGAGGCGGAGCGAGCGCTCCTCGCCGGGCTCGCCCTTCTGGGCATGCTTCGGGGCCTGGTGGGTCGAGGTCTTGAAGTGGGTGTTGCCGAGGCCGCCCCGCCCGCCGCGCCCGATCATCGTGGTCTGGCCGATCGCCACGAGGTCCGCCAGGAGCTCACCGGTCTCGTCATCGAAGACCGCGGTCCCGGGCGGAACGTCGATCGTCAGGTCGTCGCCGGCGGCCCCGTGCCGGCGCGAACCGCCGCCGCGGCCGCCGGGCGTCGCCTTGAAGTGGCGCTTCTGGCGGAAGTCGCGGAGCGTCGTCTGGCCCGCGTCGACCCGGAGGTGGATCGACCCGCCCCGGCCGCCGTCGCCGCCATCGGGCCCGCCCCGCGGGACGTGTGCCTCGGTCCGGAACGTGGCCGCGCCGTCACCGCCCGCGCCGGCCTTCACGAAGATCTTGACGCGGTCGAGAAACATCAGGGCGATTGTCGCATCCGACCCCGGAAACCGATCGCCGGCCTCCGATCATCGGCCGCCGGACGGGCGGCGGACGATCGAGCAGGACGGAATCGGGCCGGCGAGGCGTCGTCGGTCCTCCTCCGAACCGACGACGCGTCGCTGGGGATCAGTTGCTCAGAGGTAGCCCAGCGGGTTGACGCGGCTGCCGCCGTTCCAGATCGCGCCGCGCCAGACCTCGAAGTGGAGGTGTGGCCCGGTGGCGAGACCGGTCGACCCGACCCGCCCGACCTGTTGGCCGCGCGAGACGCCCTGGCCGCGACCGACCGACACGGACGACATGTGGTTGTAGGTGGTGTACAGACCCGAGCCGTGGGCGATCCAGACCTGGTAGCCGCCGCCGTTGCTCTTCCAGCCGGCGAAGATCACCGTGCCGCCGCCGGCCGCCTTGACCCGCGTGCCGCGATCGGCGGCGATGTCGAGGCCGTAGTGGCCGTAGCGGAAGTACTGGCTGATGTAGCCGCCGGCGACCGGCCAGGCGAAGCTGCCGCCCGAGTACGTCGCCGGTGGACGGGTCGTGCCGCCGCTGCTCGTACGCGTCTTGGTCGTGGCTGCCGCGGTCGGCTTCGGCTTGGGTGTCGCGATCGCGCTCGAGCGGGCGCCCGGGATCGTCAGCGTCTGGCCGACGACGAGGACCGGATCGTCGAGCTCGTTGATCGCGATGATGTCGGCGGAGTCGACCTGGTACCTGGTCGCGAGGGCCTCGAGGGTGTCCGTGGCCGCGACCGACACGACGACGCCGCTGACCGGCGGGATCGTGAGGATCTGGCCGATGTGCAGGTCGCTCTTCGACTTCATCTTGTTGGCCCACCAGACGGTCATCATCGACACGTCGAAGCGGTTGGCGATGCCCGTCAGGGTGTCGCCCGAACGGACGCGGTAGCTCCGCATCAGCTCCTTGCCGTCGGCGACGAACGTGTCGACCGAGACGGGCTTGAGGAGGGTGCCGTCGGAGCCGAACGGGCCGTCGATCGTGACCCGATCGTCCGGCGCGAGGGTGGCGGATGTGGCCGAGAGGTCCGCTCCGTCGACGTTCCCGGTCTCGACTGTGGCGGCGGTCCCGCCGTACGGAGCGCCTTCGAGGCCCGCGACCGCGCCGCCGAGGGCGATCCGGGGCTCGTTGCCGGCGCCATCGGTCCCGCCGGTCGGTCCGGCGGCGACGTCGTTGCCGA
>JBKJOK010000099.1:0-9359 GCA_046595595.1 Candidatus Limnocylindrales bacterium | reverse complement strand
GCGCCGCCCGCCGCGCCGCGCGAGCAGTCCCGGGCCCGCTACCCGGACGAAACCGGGTTCATCAAGCGTGCCGACGGGCTCCGCATCTTCTGGGAGAGCTACGGCAGCGGTGATCCGGCCATCGTCTTCGTCCCGACCTGGTCGATCGTCCACTCCCGGATCTGGAAGGCGCAGATCCCCGAGTTCGCCCGGCGGCATCGGGTGATCACCTTTGACGCCCCTGGCAACGGGCGCTCCGACCGGCCGCTCGATCCGGCCGCCTACGACGAGCACGAGATGGCCGACGACATCTTTCGCGTCCTCGACGCGACGGCAACAGATCGGGCAGTTCTGGTGGCCCTCTCGCAGGGTGCACAGCGAACGCTCATCGCCGCCGTCTCGCACCGCGATCGTGTGGCCGGGATCGCCTTCATCGGACCTGCGGTTGCGCTGGGCTCACGCTTGCCTGAGCGCGCGCTCTCGTTCGAGGAGGTGCTCCCGACCGAGGAGGGCTGGGCAAAGAGCAACATCCACTATTGGCGGCGCGACTACCGCGGCTATCTGGAGTTCTTCTTCGGAAAGGCCTTCACCGAGCCGCACTCGACCAAGCAGATCGAGGATGCAGTTGGGTGGGCCCTCGAGACCGACCCGGAGGCCCTGGCCGCCACGGTCCGGGCGCCGTTTCTGGATGAGGCGGAGACACGGCGACTGGCGGCTGCGGTCCAGTGCCCGGCGCTGGTCATCCAGGGTGACGAGGACGCCATCACGGGACCGTCGCGCGGGATCGAGCTGGCGGCCGCCATCCCCGGCGCGCGCCTCGCGCTGATCGCCGGCGGCGGCCACATCAACGAGGCCCGTGACCCGGTTCGCGTGAACCTCCTCCTCAGGGACTTCGTCGAGGGACTCGCGTCGCCCCCGCCACCGCCCACCTGGACGCGTGCCTTGAGGCGGCCGCGCCGAGCCCTGTACATCTCGTCTCCGATCGGCCTCGGCCATGCCCAGCGCGACGCGGCGATTGCCGCGGAGCTGCGCCACCTCCGGCCCGACCTCGAGATCGACTGGCTGGCCCAGCATCCGGTCACGGCGGTTCTCGAGTCACGCGGCGAGCGACTTCACCCGCTGAGCGCGGAGCTCGCCTCCGAATCGGCCCACATCGCGTCGGAGTCGTCCGAGCACGACCTCAACGCCTTCCAGGCGATCCGCCGCATGGACGAGATCCTCGTGGCGAACTTCATGGTGTTCCACGACGCCGTCCGAGACGGTGCCTACGACCTCGTGATCGGCGACGAGTCGTGGGACGTCGACTACTACCTCCACGAGAACCCGGAGCTCAAGCGGACCGCGTTCGCGTGGCTCACCGATTTCGTCGGCTGGCTGCCGATGCCCGCCGGCGGAGAGCGCGAGGCCTTCCTGACCGCCGACTACAACGCCGAGATGATCGAGCAGATCGAGCGCTACCCGCGCATTCGCGACCGGGCGATCTTCGTGGGCGATCCGGACGACATCGTGCCGGACGCGTTCGGACCCGGCCTGCCGGCAATCCGGGACTGGACCGAGCGCCACTACGCCTTCTCGGGCTATGTCACGGGCTTCGACCCGACGCCCCTCGTCGAGCGACGCGAGGAGCTCCGGCGCGAGCTGGGGTTCGGGCCGGACGAGCGCGTCGTCGTCGTGACGGTCGGCGGATCAGGGGTCGGCGGGGCGCTGCTCCGGCGCGTCATTGCCGCCTATCCCGAAGCCGCCCGCCGGGTGAACGGCCTGCGGATGATCGCCGTGGCCGGGCCGCGGATCGATCCCGCGAGCCTCGGGGCCCCGCCCGGCATCGAGGTCGTCGGCTTCGTCCCGGATCTCTACCGTCACCTGGCGGCGTCCGACCTGGCGGTCGTCCAGGGTGGCCTGACGACGACGATGGAGCTGGCTGCGGCTCGTCGTCCGTTCCTGTACTTCCCGTTGCGCAACCACTTCGAGCAGAACCGCCATGTCCGCCATCGCCTCGAGCGCTATCGGGCCGGCCGCTGCCTGGACTACGACACCGCCGATCCCGACACGATCGCGGACGCGATCGCCACCGAAATCGATCGGCCGGCCGCGTCGCTGCCGGTCGAATCGGACGGCGCGGCGCGCGCCGCCGCGCTTCTGGCGGAGCTGCTCTGAGGGTTGTGGCTCGGGGGGCGGCCGTCGCGATGCGCCGCGGGGGCGGGTACCATCGGTAGGCCTTCCCCCTTAACCGTGGACCGGAGCCTGACCGATGACCGACCTCGCGGTCGAGCCGCCCTCGATCGATCCTGATGCCCCGCAGTACAACGCGCGGCTCGTTCGGCGGAAGGACGAGACCGAGTCCCTCGCCTACTTCTGGGTCCTGTTCGACGGCCAGCCGACGCCGTTCGAGCCGGGTCAGTACATGACGATCGGGGTTCTCCGGGACGACAAGATCGTGCAACGGCCGTACTCGGTCGCCTCGGCGCCCGGCGTTGCAGGCGAGACGGGCTACGAGCTGTACGTGCGCAAGGTCCAGGGCGGGACGTTCACGCCCACGCTCTTCGACCTGCCGATCGGGCACCGGCTCCGGATGATCGGGCCGAAGGGCAAGTTCACGCTGCTGCCCGACGATGACCGGATCCATATCTTCATCTCGTCAGGGACCGGCAGCGCGCCGTTCGTGGCGATGATGCGCCAGCTCCTGCTCGATGGCGTGCCGCGCAAGGCGGTCATGCTCAACGGCGTGTCATACGCGAGCGAGCTCGGCTATCGCGACCTGCTCGAGGGCTGGCAGGTCTCTGGCGAGTATCCCCTGACCTTCGTGCCGACGGTCTCCCGGCCGAACGATCCGGCGAATGCCGATTGGACCGGCCGGACCGGCCGGGTCGAGTCGATCCTTGGACCGGTCCTCGACGAGCTCGGGCTGTCGGCGGCGAACTCGATCGCGTACATCTGTGGCAACCCGGACATGATCCTGTCGGCCGAGGCGACGCTGCTCTCCCGGGGATATCCCGAGGATCAGGTCCACAAGGAGCTCTACTGGCCGAAGGGCAAGGAGCCGCGCGGCGTGGCGGGCGCCGCGGACGTGGCCGTGACGATCGATGCGGTCGCGGCGAACGCGGACCAGTAGGCGTGACGCGCTTACCCAGGGCTTATCTGACGAACCGGTCCGCGCGAAACGCATCGATCGGCCAGGTCGTCGTGCCGGTCGTGGCGAGGTCAGCCAGGATGTCACCGACCAGCGGGGCGAACTTGAAGCCGTGGCCGGAGCAGGCCGACGCGAACGCGATCCCCGGCGCGATCGGGTGGCGGCAGATCACGAACCGGTCGTCGGGGGTGTTCGTGTAGAGACACACGGTCGAGCTCGTCAGCGGCCCGTCCGCAGCGGGCATTGTCGACGAGATGAACGAGCGGATCAGATCGATGTCGGCCGGCCGGACCGTCCGATCGACCGTCTCGGGATCGACGAGCTCGCCGGAGTGATGGTGCGAGACCTTCAACCCGAGCTCGGAATCGTTCGGGAACCCGTAGAACGTGCCACCGGCCTCGGTCGTCATGAGCCAGACCGGGAGACGCCCGACCGAGACCTCCGCGGCAGGCACGGTCGGCGCGAACCAGCAGACGGGCTGGCGCTCGACGACGAGCGGCAATCGAAGATCGGCCAGGAGCTCGCCGATCCACGGGCCGGCGGTGAGGACGAGCCGGTCGGCCCCGATCACGACGCCGTCGCCGGACTCGATCTCGACGCCGCCACCGGGCGCCGGCCGCCAGGCACGGACTCTCGTTCCGAACCGGAGGACCGCCCCGGACGACTCGGCGACCTGGAGGTGGGCCTCGTTGGCCCGATCCGCCCGGAGGACGCCGGCCTGCTCCTCGACGACCGCGACCGTATCCGCTGCCGGACGAAACGCCGGCCAGCGCCGCCGGATCTCGTCGGCGTCGACGATCTCGTGTGCCAGGACGCCGGCCTTCGCCGAGGCGATCGCGCCGGCGACGACGGCACTCCCGAGAGGCCCGCCGTACAGCCCGCCGGTCCGGGTCAGGATCGCTGCGCCGGTCTCGGCCTCGAGGTCCAGCCAGCGCTGCCACGAAGCACGAGCCAGCGGGGTATAGATCGGGTCCTCGTAGTGGGCCAGCCGGATGATCCGCGACCGGCCGCCCGACGAGCCGAACGCCTCGCCGGGCCCGAAGCGCTCGAGACCAAGCACCCGGACGCCGCGTCGGGCGAGGGCAGCCGCCGTCGCGGAGCCATGCGCCCCGAGCCCGACGACGATCGCGTCGAACGTCTCCATCGGCCTGGTCCTGCGCCGCTCGGCTCTGCCCGGGCCGCTGCTCAGACGGCCCGCGCCGCCGCCAGACGGTCGACGATCAGGCGCTTCACGCCCTCGAGCGGCACTCGCTCCTGGGTCATCGCGTCGCGCTCCCGGATCGTGACCGCCCCGTCTTCGAGCGAGTCCACGTCGACCGTGATGCACCACGGCGTCCCGATCTCGTCCTGGCGTCGGTAGAGCTTGCCGATGGCCGCCGTGTCGTCGTAGACGGCCATCATGTCGGTCGCGAGGTCCGCCCGCAGCGCGTGACACATCGCCACGATCTCGGGCCGCTTCTTGAGGAGCGGCAGCACGGCGACCTTGTACGGCGCGATCTCGGGATGGAAGCCGAGGACGACCCGGGTCTCGCCCCGGACCTCTTCCTCGCGATAGGCGTCGATCAGGAAGGTGGCGGCCGCCCGGTCGGCGCCTGCGGCCGTTTCGACGACCCACGGGATGAAGTGCACGTCGGCTGCCTGGTCGAAGTACTCGAGGTTCTCGCCCGACGCCTTGGCGTGCGAGCCGAGGTCGAAGTCGCCGCGATTGTGGACGCCCTCGAGCTCCTTCCAGCCGAACGGGAAGCGGTACTCGACGTCGATCGCCTTCTTCGCGTAGTGGGCCAGCTCGTCGGGGGCGTGCTCGCGGAAACGAAGCCGGGCCGGAGTCACCCCGTAGCGCTCGTACCAGGCTTTGCGCTTGGGGAGCCACTCGTCGAAGGCGGCCGTCGCGGCCTCGCCCGGCCGGACGAAGTACTGCATCTCCATCTGCTCGAACTCGCGCATCCGGAAGACGAAGTTCCCCGGGCTGATCTCGTTCCGGAATGACTTCCCGATCTGGGCGATCCCGAACGGGATCTTCTTGCGCGAGCTCTGCTGGACGTTCTTGAAGTTGACGTACGAGCCCTGCGCGGTCTCGGGCCGGAAGTAGACGATCGAGGCGTCGTCCTGGACCGGGCCCATGTACGTCTGGAACATCAGGTTGAAGCGGCGCGGGGCCGACAGGGGGCCACCGTCGTTCGGGCACTTCAGGCCGAGGCGCTCGACGACCGTCGGGTCGAGGAGATCGGTCGCGGTCAGGCTCTCGGCGCCGGGCAGCTCGTCGAGCCGGTAGCGGCGGCGGCAGGTAGAGCACTCGACGAGCGGGTCGCTGAACGACCCGACGTGGCCGGACGTCACCCACACCTGCGGGTGCATCAGGATCCCGGCGTCGAGCCCGACGACATCGGTCCGCTCCTGGACCATCGCCCTCCACCAGGCACGCTTCACGTTGTTCTTCAGCTCGACCCCGAGCGGCCCGTAGTCCCACACGGCGTTGATCCCGCCGTAGATCTCGGACGAGGGAAAGACGAAGCCGCGGCGCTTCGAGAGCGAGACGATCGTCTCGAGGTTGGCGACGGCAGGCGCGACGTCATTGGGGTTGGCAATCGTGGGGGTGTCGGTCACGGGGATCTCCTTGGCGCCGGGCCTGGCATGGCCGGTCGCGAACGGGTTGGTCGCGAGATGCTAGCAAACATGCCGTCGATGGCGGCCCGCCTGACTCGCGGCATGAGCGACGGCCGACAGGATCCGCGGTGCACGCTCGTTGGGGCGGGGCCGGTCTCGTGGCCTCTACTGACGAGGCTCCCGCGCGGGCGTCTCGCTAATCAGGTGCGCGTCCGGCGCGCGCTACGACGAAGGAGCGAATGACTTGCGCCTCGAGATGGCCGCTCCTTCGCTGGTTTGCGCGTCTCATACGCCGAATGACGGCTGGCGGCGTCGACAGACGTCGTAATATGCGCGTCCGGCGCGCAGTCGGCCGCTGGGCCCCGCTCCAAGCCGCCCCAGACCGAGTCGCCAGCGGATCAGCCGGGCGGCAACGCTCCGCGCAGCAGCCGGATCGCCGAGCCGCCCATGACGGCGCCGATCGTCGCCTCGTCAAGGCCCTCGTCGAGGAGTCCCGCGGTGACGAGCCCCATCCCGGACACGTCGAACGGCACGGGCACCGCGCCGTCGAAGTCCGATCCGAGCCCGACGTGGTCCGGTCCGACGACCGAGACGGCATGGACGATCGAGCGGGCGATGGACGCGGCATCCTCGCCGCCGCAGGCCGTCGGCCAGAACCCGATCCCGACCATGCCGCCGGTCGCCGCGATCCCGCGGAGCTGGTCGTCGGTCAGGTTGCGCTGGTTGTCGGCGACGGCCCGGACGCCGGTGTGCGAGGCGACGACGGGACGGGTCGCAATCGAGAGGACATCGTCGATCGTCGCCGCCGAGGCGTGCGCCACGTCCACGATCATCCGCCGCCGCTCCAGCTCGGCGACGAGCTGCCGGCCGGCACCCGTCAGCCCGCCCTGGACGATCCCGTGCGCGGAGCCCGCATACGCGTTGTCGAAGAAGTGGGCCAGCCCGACCATCCGGTAGCCGGCGTCCTCGAGCCGCTCGAGGTTGGCCAGGTCGTCGTCGAGGGCGTGGGCGCCCTCGATCGCGAGGAGGCCCGCGACGAGGCGCGGGTTCCGAGCGCGCCGGGCCAGGAACCCGTCGAGGTCAGCGGCGCTCCGTACGAGCGTCAGCAGCCCGCCCGAGTCGGCCGCGAACCCCGCCAGCCGCGCTGCCTGGTGCTCGGCCCGGGCGAGACGACTGCCCCATGTCGCGCGCGGCCAGCCGAGCCCGAGCGCGACGAGCGTGATGTCGTCGGTCCGGTCGTCGTTGCGCTCGATGTTCAGGTGGCGCGGCACCTTCGTCGCGACGGCGAACACCTGGAGCGCGGCGTTGCCCTCGACCATCCGCGGGACATCGACGTGGCCGCGCGTCCCGCGGGCGAGCAGATCGCGCCCGAACAGGAGGGTGTCGCCGTGCAGGTCGACCACGGTCAGTCGGGCGTGGAGGGCCGCTGCCGCCGGCGGCACGACATACGGCCCCGGATCCGCCACCGGGCACAGACGGCGCTCGGTCCGTGCGGCCAGGCGCTCCCCGACCGCGCGCCGGACGATCGGCCCCGCCAGGGTAAGCCCGACGGCGCCGATGCCAGCGACAGCGGTCGCGCGGAGCGAGGGCCGGAGCCCCATCAGCCGGCCAGCTCGGCCGTGACCTCGTCGGGCAGGTCGACCGGCTCACCGGTATAGGCCGCCGCCTGGAGCGTGAAGAGCTGGGCGTAGCGGCCGCCGAGCGCCATCAGCTCCCCGTGGGTCCCCTGCTCGACGAGCCTACCGTGCTCCAGGAAGAGGATCCGGTCGGCCTGGCGGACCGTCGAGAAGCGATGCGAGATGTAGATCGCGGTCCGGCCGCGAGCGAGCGAGCGCAAGCGGGCGAACAGCTCGAACTCGGCCTGGGCGTCGAGGGCCGATGTCGGCTCGTCGAGGAGCAGGATCCGGGCGTCGCGCATGAACGCTCGACCGAGCGCGATCTTCTGCCACTCGCCGCCCGACAGCTCGACCCCGCCGTCGAACCACTTTCCGAGCGGGGTGTCCCAGCCATCGGGCAGGCGGTCGAGGAGGCTGTCGGCGCCACCCTTGCGAGCGGCGGCCTCGATCGCCTCGCGGTCCTCGAGGTTGCCGATCTCGCCAAGGCCGATGTTCTCGGCGGCGCTCGCCTGGTACGTCACGTAGTCCTGGAACATCCCGCCGATGAGCTTGCGGACCGCGGCCGGCTCCAGCTCGCGAAGATCCACGCCGTCGAGCAGGATCGCGCCCGAGGTTGGGTCGTAGAGGCGGGTCACGAGCTTGATCAGGGTGGACTTGCCCGCTCCGTTGCGCCCGACGACAGCCACCGTTTCGCCCGGGGCGATCGTGAACGAGACGTCGGCCAGGGCGTCCTCCTCGCGACCCGGGTAGCGGAACGTGACGTGGTCGAAGACAAGCTCGCCGGGAGTGGTCATCGGATCGAGGACCGGCGCCGCAGCGCCATCCGCAGCCGAACCGCGCCGCGCCGTCGCTGCGGACCCATCCCTGGCCCTCCCCTCGATCCCGACCGGGGTCGCGAGCAGTTCGAACAGGTCGTTCAGGTAGAGGTTGTTCTCGTACATCGAGCCGGCGCCGCCGAGGAGCCCCTGGACGGAGCCCTGGACCGACGACGCGGCCTGGGTGAACAGGGTCAGGTCGCCAAGCGTCAGGCGGCCCGCGATCGCCTGGAGCGCGACGTACAGGTACGTCAGCGACCCCGCGAGGGTCGTGATCGTGCTCCAGATGAAGCCCGCAAAGTAGCGGGTGACGACGAGCCCGCGCTGGCGGTCCTGATACACGCCGGACAGCTGCCGGAAGCGGTCGATGAAGTACGGCCCGAGGCCGAACAGCTTGACCTCCTTGGCGTACGTGTCGGTCGTGACCAGGGTCGTCAGGTAGTCCATCCGGCGCCGGAGCGGCGAGGCCCAGCGGGCGAAGCTGTAGCCGCGCCAGCCGTAGCGCGTGTCGGCGATGAACGCCGGGATCGGGGCGACGAGGGCAGCCAGCGCCAGGAGCGGGCTGAGCGCGATCAGCAGGGCGATCATCGACACGAACGCGATGAACGTCTGGATCAGCCCGAACACGCCGCTGACCATGAACAGCGGCCGGCTGCTCGCCCCCTGCTGGGCCCGCCTGAGCAGGTCGTACGACGTCGAGTCCTCGAAGAACGCGAGGTCCAGCTTCGCGGCGTGATCCATGATCTCGAGCTGGATCCGGTTCGTGACCCGCTCCTGGAGGAGCTGCTGGCAGACGTTCCGGAGGGTCGACAGGAACGACGACAGGGCGAAGATCGCGAACTGGGCGACGGCGAGCAGGATCACGGTCCCGACGGCGTCGAGCTCGAGCGGGCCGAACGTGATCGTCGCGGGCAGCGCCGGGTTGGCGTTGACCGCGATCGCCCGGACGACCGCGTCGATCAGGAGCTTGGCGATGTAGGCGGTGATCGCGGGCACGATGCCGGCGACGATCGTCGCGAAGGCGAGGCCGATCGTGAGGATCCGGCTCGCCGACCACACGAGGCCGAGGACGCGCGGGAGCGTGCCCGCGAGCGCGCGGGCGGCATCACGGATCCGGGCCAGGCGGTCGCGGAGGTTCGTCGGGCCGTCGTTCGGCGGATCGGGGATGTCCGGGTTGCCGCTGAGGCCGCTCTCGCGGCCCTCGACGCCGGGTCGGAG
>JBKJOK010000133.1:0-5199 GCA_046595595.1 Candidatus Limnocylindrales bacterium | reverse complement strand
CGCGTTCTTCATCGAGATCAACTGCCGGATCCAGGTCGAGCACCCGGTGACCGAGATGCTGACCGGGATCGATCTCGTCGCGACCCAGATCCGGATCGCGGCCGGCGAGCCGCTCGGGATCAGCCAGTCGGACGTCGTCGTTCGCGGCCATGCAATCGAATTCCGGATCAACGCCGAGGACCCGGCTGCGGACTTCCGGCCGGCGGCCGGCGTCGTCGAGCGCTACCTCGCTCCGGGCGGACCGGGGGTCCGGATGGACTCGCACCTGTTCGCCGGCTACGAGGTCCCGCCGTTCTACGACTCGCTCCTCGGCAAGCTGATCGTCTGGGGCCAGACCCGCCAGGCCGCGATCGAGCGCGGTCAGGTCGCTCTCGCCGAGCTCCTCGTCGAGGGACTTGTCACGAACATCCCGATCCACCAGGCGCTGCTCTCGAGCGAGGCGTTCCTCGAGGGCCGGATGACGACGAACCTGCTCGACCGGGTCGGCTCGGCGGCGTTCCTTGCCGCGGCTGCTCGCTCGTGAGCCGGCTCAACGCTCCGCGGCCGGCCGCCGCCGCTCCGGGAGCGCATGCCGTGCGGTTCACCTTCTGGTCCGCCAGCCGGACCAACGGGCGAACGACGGTCCATCGTTCGCTCGTCGCGCCGCCTTCCTCCGCCAGATGGTCCGCCAGCCGGACCATTCAGCGAACGAGCACCGCCCGACAGCGGTCAATCGCGTCCCGGTTCGCTCCTTGGTCCGCCAGCCGGACCAAGGAGCTGCCATACCCCCGCCTGTGCGCACCTGCAACCACCGCGCCGCGTGACGAGCCTGCGGCGCGCAACACTGACCACCCGACTTGGAGCTGCCCATGATCGATGCCGCGACCGGCATCCAGCCGAAACCGACGACCATCCACTCGACTCGCGAGATCGAGGCCCTGATCCCGCATCGCTGGCCGATCCTCCTGGTCGACCGGATCGTCGAGTACGACGCCGACGCGAAGCGGATCGTCGGGATCAAGGGAGTGGCCGCGACCGAGTGGTTCTTCCAGGGTCACTTCCCGGGCCTGCCGGTGATGCCCGGCGTCCTCCAGGTCGAGGCGCTGGCCCAGACGATGGCCGTGTATGTCGCGAAGCAGCCGGGGTTCGGGGACCGGATCGGGCTGTTCGCCGGCATCGACGACTGCCGGTTCAAACGAGTCGTGGTCCCTGGCGACGTCCTCCGACTCGAGATCACGATGGAGAAGCTCGGCAGCCGGTTCGGCCGGGCGAAGGCGGTGGCCAGCGTCGACGGCGAGGTCGCCTGCGAGGCAACGCTCACCTTCGTGATCCCGGCCGCGGGTGTGCTCCGATGAGCGTCCGCGTCGCGATCCTGTCCGACATCCACGGCAACCTCGAGGCGTTGACCGCCGTCCGGGCCGCCTTCAAGAAGGAACGCCCCGATCACGTCGTGATCGCCGGCGACCACGTCATGAACGGGCCCGACCCGGCCGGCGTCGTCGACGCGCTCCGGGACATGGAGGCCTCGGGCGCGACCATCGTCCAGGGCAACACCGACGTCGCGGTCGCCGACTTCGACTATTCGGCAGCCAACCCGAGCTTCAGCGACGGCGTGCCCGAGATCTTCCGGGCTGCCGCCGAGTGGGCCCATGACGCCCTGGGTGAGGAGCGGGTGGCCTGGCTCCGGCGCCTGCCGAGCGAGCGCCGTCTCATGCTCGACGACACGATGCTCCTCGCCTGCCACGCGTCGCCCGGCTCCCAGACCCAGGGCTTCGACATGCAGCTGGATCCGTCGGTGGTCTACGAACGCCTGTCGCGGACCGATGCCCGGTTGATTGCCTGCGGCCACACTCACATGCCCGAGATCCGCGACCTCGGCTGGAAAATGATCGTCAACGACGGCTCGGCAGGCTACGTCTTCGACGGCGACCCGACCGCGTCGTGGGCCCTCGTCGACGTGGACGGCACCGAGATCGCCGCCGAGATCCGGCGGACCGAGTTCGACACGATGGCCGTTGCCAATGCGATCTCGGCCCGGGGCATCGTCGGCGACGTGTACCGGGCGGCCACGGTCCGGACCGGGAAGCACGTCCGATGACGACCGGATCGCGACCCTACGCCTGGCCGACGAGCCCGCGCCGCGTCGTCGTCACCGGGATGGGCGCCCTCACGGCGCTCGGCAACGACGTCGAGACCACCTGGCAGGCGATGGTCGAGGGCCGGTCGGGGATCGGGCCGATCACCCTGTTCGATCCGGCCCGGCTCGAGTGCCGGATCGCGGGTGAGATCAAGGACTTCGACGCGTCGCACATCCTTGACAAGAAAGATCTCCGGCGGACGGACCGATACATCCAGTTCGGCCTGTTCGCGGCTCGCCAGGCGATGGACGCGGCCGGGCTTCCGGCCCGCATCGAGGGCAACGAGGCCGAGCGGACCGGGGTCATCTTCGCGACCGGGCTCGGCGGGGTCGGGACGCTCGTCGACGGGATCTCGATCAACGCCACGCGCGGCCCGGACCGGATCAGCCCGTTCTTCATTCCGATGGGCATTCCGAACGTCGGGGCGGGCCAGATCGCGATCAGCTTCGGGATGACCGGCCCGAACTTCACGACGGTGTCGGCCTGTGCCAGCGGCGGCCACGCGATCGGCGAGGCCTGGGAGACGATCCGGCGCGACGACGCGGACGTGATGATCACGGGCGGGGCCGAAGCCGGGATCCGCGAGCCGCTCGTCGGCGGCTTCGACTCGATGCACGCCCTGTCCCGGCGGAACGACGATCCGGCGGGCGCCTCGCGGCCGTTCGACCAGGGTCGTGACGGGTTCGTGCCCGGGGAGGGGGCCGGCGCCCTCGTCCTCGAGGAACTCGAGCACGCCCGGGCCCGCGGCGCGACGATCTACGCCGAGCTGATCGGCTACGGCGCGACCGCCGACGCGTCGCACATCACGCTGCCGGCACCGGGCGGGATGGGCGCCGTGCGGGCGGCCCGCCGGGCAATGGACAAGGCCGGCATCGGACCTGATGCGATTGCCCACGTGAACGCCCACGCGACGTCGACGCCGGAGGGCGACAAGGCCGAGCTCCAGGGAATCCGGACGATCTTCGGGGACCGGGCGGGCGAGGTCGCGGTGACAGCCAACAAGTCGATGATCGGGCACACCCTCGGCGCCGCCGGGGCCATCGAGTCGATCGTCACGATCCAGACGATCCGCGAGGGCTGCATCCCTCCGACGGTCAACCTGACCGACCCGGATCCGGCCGGCGAGGGCCTCGACCTGACCCCGCTGACCGCGTCGCGCCGCGACGTCGAGGTCGCTCTGTCCAACTCGTTCGGGTTCGGCGGCCAGAACGCCGCCCTGATCTTCCGGCGGTTCGGGTCGTGACCGACGAGCCCATGGCCGTTCCGGCGACGGACGGCCCGGTGCCCTCCGACGCCACCGAGGGCGCCGCCACCGAGGGCGCCGCCACCGACGCCACCGAGGGCGCCGCCACCGACGCCACTGACGACGCCGCGGGAACCGGAGGCCTGCCGGTGGACCTCGGCCCGGAGGATGCCTCCCTGCTCGCCCTCGTCGATCGGCTCGGCTCGCTCCTCGACCGAAGCGACCTGTCGGAGATCGCCGTCGAGGCCGGCGGCACCCGGCTCGTCCTGCGCAAGCCGTCGGCGCTCCCCACCGTCGTCGCGACCGCTCCGGCGCCGACCGCCGACGGCGCGGCGGGGGCGGTGCCCGGGGCGACTCCCGGTTCGGCTCCTGCGCCCGCGGGCGGCCCGACCGGTCCCGCCGAAGCGCCGTCCCGACCGAGCGTCAAGGCCCCGCTGACCGGCGTCTGGTACAGCTCGCCGGCCCCCGGTTCGGCGCCGTTCGTCGCGGTCGGGCGGGAGCTGGCAGTCGGCCAGGTGATCGGCATGATCGAGGCGATGAAGCTGTTCAACGAAATCAAGTCCGACCTCGCCGGGCGGGTGGTCCGGGTCGTTCCGGAGAGCGGAGCCCTGGTCAAGGCGAAGCAGCCATTGATCGAGGTGGAGCCCCTATGAACGAGACATCCGGCGCGCCGGCGATTCACCGAGCCCACGTCACCGGCTGGGGCCGCTATGCGCCGTCCCAGGTCCTGACGAACGCCGATCTCGAGAAGATCGTCGACACCAACGACGAGTGGATCACGTCGCGGACCGGGATCCGTGAACGGCGCGTCGCCGCCGCCCACGAGACGACGGCGTCGATGGGCGCCGTGGCCGGGCTGCGGGCGATCCGCACGGCCGGCCTCGAGCCCGACGACATCGACCTGATCCTGCTCGCGACCCTCACGCCCGACTACTGGATGCCTTCGACCGCGGCGCTCGTCAAGGAGGCGATCGGCAACACCAAGGCGACCGCGTTCGACGTCATGGCCGCGTGCAGCGGCTTCGTCTACGCCTTCGCCACGGCCCAGGCGTACATCCAGGCCGGGATCGCGAAGCATGTCCTCGTGATCGGCGCCGAGCTTCTGACCCGCTTCCTCGACTACACCGATCGGGCGACCTGCATTCTCTTCGGCGATGGGGCCGGGGCGGTCGTCCTGTCCGCGTCCGACGAGCCCGGCGGCGCGCTCGGGATCGAGATGACGACCGAGCCCCAGGGCGCATACATGATCTGGCTGCCGGCCGGTGGATCGAAAGCGCCGCCGTCCGCGGGCACGATCTCGCGCGGCGAGCACTACGTCCGGATGGAGGGTCGCGAGACCTACCGGTTCGCGACCAAGACGATGGCCACGACCGCACTCGAGTCGATTCGGAAGTCCGGCCTCGAGCCGTCCGACATCGACCTGTTCATCCCCCACCAGGCCAACATCCGGATCATCGAGGCGGTGGCGAAAGGCCTCGATCTGCCGATGGACAAGATGTTCGTCAACCTCGACAGGTACGGCAACACGTCGGCGGCGTCCGTCCCGATCGCCCTGGCCGAGGCGGTCAACGAGGGCCGGGTGAAGATCGGCGACAACGTCACGATCGTCGCGTTCGGGGCCGGCTTCACGAGCGGCGCGGTGACGATCGAATGGACGGCCGATCCGGCCCGCGGGCTCCTCGGCGATGCGGCCGTCAACCCCGAGGACGTGACCGTCCGGCTGCCGGTCGACTGGAACTCGGTGGACCCGATCCCCGAGGCCCTCAGCGCGGTGATGAACCGTCCGGGCTCGCTCGACGTGCCCCTTGACGACGTCGTCCCGGGCGAGCCCGAGCCGGC
>JBKJOK010000054.1:0-4234 GCA_046595595.1 Candidatus Limnocylindrales bacterium | reverse complement strand
GGAGGGTTCGATCCTGTCCGGCGATACGGCCCGGCCGTACCTGACCGAGGGTGTCGGGGAGGACTTCATGCCCGGCACCTACGACCCCGCGGTCGTGGACCGCTGGGTCCGGGTCAGCGATCGCGACGCGTTCGCGGCTGCCCGCCGGCTCACTCGCGAGGAGGGGATTCTTGCCGGCGGCTCGTGCGGGACCGCGCTCGTGGCCGCGCTCACGGTCGCGCGCGAGCTCACCGAGGCGGGCGAGGGCGTCGGCAAGGTGATCGTCGTGCTCCTGCCGGACAGCGGCCGGAACTACCTCTCCAAGCTCTACAACGACGAGTGGATGCGGGTGAACGGGCTGCTCCCGACGACAGGCGGGGTCGCGCGCGTCGCCGAGCTCCTGTCCGGGCGGCACCACGGGCCGGAGCGGCCGGCGGTCGTCGTCGCCCGGACGACGCAGCGTGTCGGCGAGGCGATCGCCACGCTCCAGGAGTACGGGATCAGCCAGATGCCGGTCTCGGAGGACGCCGAGGGCGACGCGGTCGCCGGGATCGTCGGCTCGATCAGCGAGCGCTCGCTGCTGGAGAAGGCCTACCGCGACCCGACGATCGTCGAGCGGACCGTGGGCGAGGTGATGGACGGACCGCTGCCGCTGGTGGACGCCTCGGCCACGCTCGACGAGGCGTTCGCCTTGCTGAGCGGCGGCTCACCGGCCGTGGTCGCGGTCCGCGGCGAGCAGCCGGCCGGCGTCGTCACCAAGCTGGACCTGCTGGAGTACCTCTCCCACCTGTCGCGCGGCTGAGGGCCGGGTCCGCGCGCCGCCCGAACGATCGTCATGCACCGAGTGGGTCAACCGACGGCTGGGCCATCGCTCGGACGACGTCTGACGCGCTGGGTGCATGGAATGGCGGCTGGACGCCCGGATCTCATCCCTCCTGGGCCGACGCCGGCCGTCCGGACGTCCGTTCATGCCGTCGCTGCACCAGACGCGCCCGGCCGGTCGAATCGAACGGGTCCGCGCGCCGGCTTCGCCTCTCCGATACGGCTCCCGTATCAGAAACGCGGTCAGCACGCTCGGCCAGGCACGAATCGCGACGTGGCCACGCTCGCACGAAGCGATGTTGATACGTCAGCCGTATCACGCCGCCGTGTCCCGGCCGGGATTGCCGCGCCGAGTCGCCTGATGACTCAGAACGCAGCTGGCCGTGCAGAGCTCAGTCGGGATTGCGATGGAGCCGTGCACGGCCATGCGCGAATCGAGTTGCGTGGCGACTCACAACGCTCCGGATGGATGACATCATGGCGTCGATGAGCGCCACCGATCCCCCGGACGTCGATTCCGATGACGCCTTCGAGACCCTCGCGGTCCACGCCGGGGCCGAGCCCGACGAGATCACGGGCGCCGTCTCGCCGCCGATCTACCAGACCTCGACCTATGCCCAGGACGGCGTCAACCGGCCGCGCCGCGGCCACGACTACGCCCGCTCGATCAATCCGACCCGGGACCGCCTGGAGCGGGCGGTCGCGGCCCTCGAAAAAGGCTCCCACGGAATTGCGTTCGCCAGCGGCTCGGCCGCGACAGCGGCGATCGCCCAGTTAGCCGCGAGCGGCGAGGAGATCGTCGTCGGTGACGACGTCTACGGCGGGACGTATCGCTACCTCGAGCGGGTCCATCGGCCGGGTGGGGCGGGGGAGGCCCGCTACGCCGACCTGTCGGCCGGCCCGGACGTCCTGTGGGAGCAGTTGACGGCAAGCACGCGGCTCGTCTGGTTCGAGACCCCCTCGAACCCGAACCTCAAGCTGACCGACATCGCCGCCGCCGCTCGCACGATCCGCGACCGAGCCGAGCAGGCAGGCACCGCGCGCCCGCTTCTCGTCGTCGACAACACGTTCGCCTCGCCGGCTCTCCAGAACCCGCTCGAGCTCGGCGCCGACATCGTCTTCCACTCGGCGACGAAGTACCTCGGCGGCCACTCCGACACGATCCTCGGGATTGCGGTGACCCGCGACGACGCGATCGCCGAGCGGCTCCACTTCCTCCAGAATGCGATGGGCGGCGTACCCGGGCCGCTCGACTGCTTCCTCGTCCTGCGCGGCCTGCGGACGCTTCACATCCGGGTCGAGCGGCACGTCGCCAACGCCACCGCGATCGCGGCCTTCCTCGCGAGCCGCGACGACATCGAGCGGGTGTTCTACCCGGGCCTCGCCGACGGTCCGCACACCCACCCGGGCGCGGCGCTCGTCGGCGCGGGCCGCCAGATGCGGGGCGGCGGTGGAATGGTCTCGTTCATCCCGCGTCCGTCGTCGAGGGCGAGCGCTACCGACCGGGCGATCGCGATCGCCGAAGCGACCCGCCTGTTCACACTTGCGGAATCCCTCGGCGGCGTCGAGTCACTGATCGAGATCCCGGCCACGATGACCCACGCCTCGGTCGCCGGCTCGACGCTCGAGGTCGATCCGGCGCTGGTTCGCCTGTCGGTCGGGATCGAGCACATCGACGACCTGATCGCGGACCTGCGGCGGGCAATGGACGGCGCCTGACCCGACTGACACTTGGTTGTCACGCTTGGGACCTTCAGGTTGCGGACAGGTTGCGCTCCGGTTGCGGTACGATGCCCGGCAACGAGACTGCGGAAGCCGACTTCCTTGCTCGCTCGCGGCGCCGACGTGGCGCCGGAGCCGGTGAGCTACGCGCGGCCGGTCGTTCGGGTGAGCGCCCGCGCGCAGGAGACCGAGCCATGACGCAGTCCACGACCCGCCCGAAGGCGCCCACCCCGATCGATGCCGCCCCCGCTATCGGTCGGATCGTCCGGGCCAACCTCCCGACCGCCGAGTTGTACGAGGACGCGGTCCGCGCCGGCGAAGGCATGATCGCCGCCGACGGCCCGCTGGTGGTCCGGACCGGCAAGCACACCGGCCGATCGCCCCAGGACAAGTTCATCGTCAAGGAGCCTGGCTCGGCGACGAAGATCTGGTGGGGCGAGGTCAACCGCCCGATCGCCCTCGAGCTCTACGACCGCCTTCGCGCCCGGCTGATGACCTACCTCGCCGATCGCCCGGTGTACGCCCAGGACTGCTTCATCGGCGCCCATCCGGCCCATCGCCGCAGCCTGCGGGTCTACACCGAGACGGCCTGGGCGAGCATCTTTGCCCGCAACCTGTTCCGCCGGCCGTCGGCCGAGGACCTGGCGGCCTTCGCCCCGAACTTCACGATCATCGACGCCCCGTCGTTCCAGGCCGATCCCGAGACGGAGGGCACCCGGACCGGGACCGCGATCCTGGTCAACCTCGCCGCGATGGAGATCATCATCGTCGGCACCGAATACGCCGGCGAGATCAAGAAGTCGGCGTTCACGGTGATGAACTACCTGATGCCCGACGAGGGCGTCCTGCCGATGCACTCGGCGGCGAACGTCGGCAAGGACGGCCAGTCGGTCGTGTTCTTCGGCCTATCCGGCACGGGCAAGACGACCCTCTCGGCCGATCCGCTGCGGAGCCTGGTCGGCGACGACGAGCACGGCTGGGGCGTCGACGGCGTCTTCAACTTCGAGGGCGGCTGCTACGCCAAGACCATCCGCCTCAGCCCGATGTACGAGCCGGACATCTTCCAGACGACGCGCCGCTTCGGGACGGTCCTCGAGAACGTCGATCTCGACCCCGCCACCCGCGAGTTGGATCTGGATTCGGAGCGGTTCACCGAGAACACCCGCGGCGCCTACCCGCTCGAATTCATCGGCAACGCCGACCCGACCGGAATGGCCGGCCAGCCGACGAACGTCGTCCTCCTGACCGCCGACGCGTTCGGCGTCCTGCCCCCGATCAGCCGGTTGACCGCCGACCAGGCCCAGTACCACTTCATCAGCGGCTACACGGCCAAGCTGGCCGGCACCGAGATCGGGGTCAAGGAGCCGCAGGCCACGTTCAGCGCCTGCTTCGGCGCCCCGTTCATGCCCCGCCACCCGGGCGAGTACGCGGCGATGCTCGCCGAGCGCCTCGCCCGGTACAACGTGAGGGCGTGGCTCGTGAACACCGGCTGGACCGGCGGCCCGTACGGGACCGGCGAGCGGATGAACATCGACCACACCCGCTCGATGGTCCGGGCCGCTCTCGACGGCCGGCTCGACGGCGTCCCGACCGTGACCGACCCGATCTTCGGCGTCGAAGTCCCGACGTCGTGCCCGGACGTCCCGGGCAGGGTCCTCGCGCCACGCACAACGTGGGCCGATGGTGCGGCCTACGACCGCCAGGCGGCCGC
>JBKJOK010000050.1:0-13987 GCA_046595595.1 Candidatus Limnocylindrales bacterium | reverse complement strand
GATGCTCCGGAGCACGCTCTTCGACACGAAGCCGATCCCCTGAGCGGCGACCCGTCAGCGCCGGGTGTCCTCGGCCGTGTGATCCCATCCGTCGTCGGCTCCGACGTCGCCTTCGATGCTGACGTCGCGCGCTGTCCGTGGGCGGGCGCCACGGGCCGGCGTCCTGACCCGATCATGGTCCGCTATCACGATGACGAGTGGGGCACGCCCTGCCACGACGACGTCGAACTGTTCGAGCGGCTTGCCCTCGAGTCGTTCCAGGCGGGCCTGTCGTGGTCGACGATCCTGCGCAAGCGCGACGCGTTCCGGGCCGCCTTCCGCGAATTCGATCCCGCCGTCGTCGCGGCCTTCGACGACGCCGACCGGGCACGGCTGATGGCCGATGCCGGGATCGTCCGGAACCGGGCGAAGGTCCAGGCGACGATCGGCAACGCGGCGGCCTGGCTGCGCCTGGCCGACGCGTTCGAGTCGGCGGACGCCTACCTTGCGATGATGGTCCCGGGGCCGCCGAAGCCGCTGCCGCCCGGAGCAGTCGCGGGAGGGATTCCGGCCCGGACGCCGGCCTCGGATGCGCTGTCGGTCGACATGAAGCGGCGCGGCTTCCGATTCGTGGGCTCGACGATCGTGTATGCCCTGATGCAGAGCATCGGCCTCGTCGACGACCACCTGCCCGGGTGCTTCCGGTACCGCGGCGAGACGCCGGGCTCCGGCGAGGCCCCGGCGCGATCGTGACACGCTAGCTGTCACAAGGTCCGGACATGCTCCGCGCATGATCCACATCGAATGCGCCTGGTGCGAAGCGGACGTGGTCCTCGCCGCCCTCGATGCGCCGAGCGTCGACTGCCCGGACTGCCGCATCACCGTCGAGTTCAGCCCGGAACCGGAGGCCCTCGCCTGCGCCGCCTGATCGGGGCAGCGGCCAGGATCAGGCCGTCGCGGTCGCCGTGGTCGACGGAAGGCCCAGGCCCTGCGCGACCCGGGTCGCGTATTCGGTGTCGCACTGCGCGAACAACCCGACCATCCGCTCCTGGATCTGGCGCTCGCACTGGCCGAGCAGCGTCACCAGGTTCGCGACCAGATCGTCGCGCTCCGAGTCGGGCATCGTGCGATACCGCTCGCCGGCCTGTCCGAAGTCGTTCGTTCGCTCGAGCTTGGCTCGGGTGAGTCGACCGCTGATCTCCGGCTCGTAGTCGGGCCCACTGCGCTCGGACTCCCGGAGGCCACCGGTCGAGCTCGGTTCGTAGTTGACATGCGGATTGGCCCCCGAGCCGTCGACCAGATACGTCATCTGGCCATCGCGCTGGTTGGTGGCGGGCCGGGCGAGCGGTTGATTGATCGGCAACTGGAGGTAGTTCGTGCCGACCCGGTGACGCTGTGTGTCGGAGTAGGAGAACGTTCGGCCGACGAGCATCTTGTCGTCGGAGAAGTCGAGACCGTCGACGAGGACGCCGGTCCCGAACGCCGACTGCTCGTTCTCGGCAAAGAAGTTCTCGACGTTCCGGTTGAGGGTCATCATGCCGATCGGCTGGAGCGGGAACACGTCCTCGGGCCAGGTCTTCGTATCGTCGAGCGGGTCGAAGTCCAGCTCCGGATGGGCGTCGTCCGACATGAGCTGAACGTTCAGCTCCCAGCGCGGATGATCGCCCCGCTCGATGGCTTCATGAATGTCGCGGGACGCGCTCCCGAGGTCGGTCGCCTGGACCGCGTCGGCCTCGGCCTGGGTCATCGACTCGATGCCCTGTTGCGTCTTCCAGTGGTACTTGACGAGGACAGCTTCGCCGGCCGCGTTGACCATGCGGTAGGTATTGACCCCGAAACCGTCCATGTGCCGGTAGTCCCGCGGGATGCCGCGGGGGCTGAAGAGCCACGTCAGCATGTGCATCGACTCAGGAGTCAGGCTCATGAAATCGAAGATCCGGTTCGGCTCCTGGCGGAACGTCACGGGATCCGGCTTGAGCGAGTGGATGACGTCCGGAAACTTGATCGCGTCACGAATGAAGAACACCGGCAGGTTGTTGCCGACCAGGTCCCAGTTGCCGTCCTCGGTCTTGAATTTCACGGCAAAGCCACGCGGGTCGCGGGCGACCTCGGACGAATCCCGACCACCGATGACCGTCGAGAAGCGGATGACGACGGGAGTCCGCTTGCCCTTCGCCTGGAACAGCCTGGCCCGGGTGTACCGCGACGCCGGTTGTCCGCCGATCGTGCCGTAGGCCTCGAAGACACCATGGGCGACGAAGCCCCGAGCGTGAACGACGCGTTCCGGGATCCGCTCCCGGTCGAAGTGGCTGATCTTCTCGAGAAAGTGATAGTTCTCGAGCGTGGCAGGGCCGCGGCTGCCGACCGTTCGCTGGTTCTGGTTGTCGCTGACGGGATGCCCCTGGCGGGTGGTCAGCCGGCCGTCGCGCGAGGAGGCGTCCGAGTCTGCTGCGCGCTCGTGGCCATTCGTGTCGTCACCCATCTCAAACTCCTCGATGTGGCGGCCAAAGCGCCGGTGAGCAGCCCCAGCCGTCGGGACCCCATCTTACCGTCCAGTCGGCATCGTCCTGTGCGGGTCCTTGTGCGGGCGCCGCAGTCGGTCACCGCGTGGTCTCGATGAGTCCGGCGTCAACGGGCGCGGCGATCCCCGGGGCCACCACCTCGCCGAGGTCACGCAGCGGCAGGACCGGAAGTGACCGCCCGCCCTCCGCCAGCCAGCACGCGGCCTGCTGCCCCGGTCCCACGTCGAACAGCGGCGGCTCCTCCACCCGGCAGCGATCGAACGCGTACGGGCAGCGTGGATGGAACCGGCAGCCGCTCGGGATCTGGGCCGCGTCGGGAGTCTCGCCGACGAGAATCGTCCGTTTGGCGCGCTGGCCATCGGTCGGCGGATCGGGTGACGGCGAGACCGAGACGAGGGCCTGGGTGTAGGGGTTGTGGGGCGATCGGATCACCTGCTCGGCCGGCCCGATCTCCAGGATCTTGCCGAGGTACATGACCGCGATCCGGTCGGCGATGACCCAGGCCAGCGACAGGTCGTGGGTGATGAACAGGTAGGTCAGGCCGCGCTCGGCCCGGAGATCGAGCATCAGGCGCAGGAGCTCGGTCCGGATCGAGACGTCGAGCATCGAGACGGGTTCGTCTGCCACGATCAGCTCGGGGCTCATCACGAGGGCCCCGGCGATCACGACCCGCTGGCGCTGGCCGCCCGACAGCTCGTGGGGGTAGCGGCCGGCGAAGTCCGCCGCCGGGCGCAGACCGGCCGCCTCGAGGGCACCGAGGACGCGCCGCTGGCGGTCGGCGGCATTCGACCCCAGGCCGTTGACGATCAGCGGCTCCATGACGAAGTCCCGGATCGTCTGCTTCGGGTTCAGCGTCTCGTACGGGTCCTGGAAGATCAACTGGACGCGGCGCCGGTAGCGGGACAGCTCGTCCGACGCCTTCAGGTCGCTGACGTCGCGACCCTCGAAGGTCAGCCGGCCGGCGGTCTGGCGGGTGAGCTTGACGATGACCCGGCCGGTCGTCGTCTTGCCGCTGCCGGACTCGCCGACGAGGGCGAGGACCTCGCCGCGACGGAGGGTCAGGTCGATCCCGTCGACGGCCCGGACGACGCCATGGGTCCGGCGCAGGATCGTGTCGAGGAGGCTGCTCCGGATCGGGAAGTGGACCTCAAGGCCGGACAGCTCGTACAGGATCTCGCCGTCCGCGTGGCGGATCCCGCCGTCAGTCGTCATCGGGTCACCGGGTCGGCCGTCGCGACACCGGCCGACCTGTCGGCATCGACCGGCCGGGCGGCCGAACCGACGATGATCGGCGCCCCGTCGCTGCCCGCCGGGTAGAGATGGCAGGCGACCCGGACGTCGCCGAACGTGATCTCGGGCGGAACCACCTCGGTGCAGACGGCCATCGCCGCCGGGCAACGTGGGGCGAACCGGCAGCCGGGCGGCGGGTGGCGGAGGTCCGGCGGCGAGCCGGGAATGACCTCGAGGGTCCGCCGATCGGCCTGGATGTTCGGGAAGGCGCCGAGCAGCTTCTGGGTGTAGGGGTGGCGCGGCGCCCGGAACACCTCGCTGACCCGACCCTCCTCCGCGACCCGGCCGGCGTACATGATCAGGACCCGGTCGCACGTCTCGGCGATGACCGACAGGTCGTGGGTGATCAGGATGAGCGACAGCCCGAGCTCGCGTCGGAGCCGCTCGAGCAGCTCCAGGATCTGGGCCTGAACCATGACGTCGAGCGCGGTCGTGGGCTCGTCGCCGATGACGACCGCCGGGTCGCAGGCAAGGGCCATCGCGATCATCGCCCGCTGGCGCATCCCGCCTGACAGCTCGTGCGGGTACGCGCTCCCCCGCTTGCGCGGGATCCCGACGAGTTCGAGCAGGTCGCCGGCCTTCTTGCGGGCGGCCGGCGGCGACAGGTTCAGCCGCTCCCGGAGCGGCTCGGCGATCTGCTCGCGCAGCCGATGAACCGGGTTCAGGGCGTTCATCGCGCCCTGGAACACGATCGAGATCTCACGCCAGCGGTAGCGCCGGAGCGCCTCGTCGCTCTTCTGGACGAGATCGATCCCGAAGTAGCGGATCGAGCCCTCGACGATCCGGGCGTTCGACGGCAGGAGCCGGACGAGCGACAGGGCAGTCGTCGTCTTGCCGCAGCCGGACTCGCCGGCGATCCCGAGCGCCTCGCCCTGCTGGAGCGTGAAGCTGACCCCGTCCACGGCCCGGACCGTGTCGCCGTCGAGGCTGAAGTGGGTCCGCAGGTTCTCGACGACGAGCAGCGGCTGGCTCGGGTCGGCCTGCTTCGGCAGGGCGCGTCCGCGCGCGTCGACCGGCGTCGGAGCGCCCGCGCCTGCCGCCGACGTGCCCGCTGTCGAGGCTCGCCACGTCGTCATCGTCGGCCGCGCCGCTTCGGGTTCAGCAGGTCGTCGAGGGCGCCGCCGACCAGGGTGAAGGCGAGGACGACGAGGACGATCCCGGCCCCCGGCGGAAGGACGTACCACCACGCCCCGAGGCCCGGCGCGCCGCTCGACCGGGCGGCCTCGAGAAGCTGACCCCACGACGGCTGGAACGGGTCGCCGAGGCCGACGAACGACAGGGTCGTCTCGGTCAGGACCGCGCCCGCAAAGGTCAGCACGGCGTTGGCGACGATCAGATTGATCACGTTCGGCAGGATGTGCCGGCGCATGATGTGGCCGTTGCCCGCACCGATGACCCGAGCCCGATCGACGAACGCCCGCTCCCGCAGCGACAGGGTCTGAGACCGGATGATCCGGGCGGTCGAGGACCAGCTCGTGATCCCGATCACGATGACGATCACGATCAAGGTCATCCGGATCCCGAACACCTCGGTCGCGCCCGAGCCGACCAGGTCGCGGATGATCGGGGTCAGGATCAGGGCCAGGACGAACGTGGGGATCACGAGGAAGAAGTCCGTGATCCGCATCAGGACGGCGTCAAGCCAGCCACCGACAAAGCCCGCCACGATCCCGACGACGACGCCGATGAAGACCGTGACGAGGGTCGCGAGGAGCCCGATCGCGAGCGAGATCCGGGCCCCGTGAACGGTCAGGTTGAGCATGTCCCGGCCGAGCTCGTCGGTCCCGAAGTAATGGACGCCGGACGGTGGCTCGAGGCGCCCGCCGGTCGCGGTGACCGCGGTCTGGAGCGGCCCGACGATCAGCTGCGGAACGAGCGACAGGACCGTGAACGTCGCGAGGATCGTCAGCCCGATCAGTCCCTCGGGCCGACGCAAGAGGCGCTTGAGCAGGTCCCACGCCCCGGTGCCCACCCGGACGCCGCGCGGCGCCGTGCCCTGGAGCTGGGCGGCGGTCACGTCCGGACCCGCGGGTCGAGCGCGCCATAGATCAGGTCCGCGACCAGGTTGGCGAGGACCACCGACACGCCGAGGATCAGGAACACGCCCTGAAGGACCGGGTAGTCGCGGGCCGTCAGCGCCTCGACCGCCAACGTCCCGAGACCCGGCCAGTTGAAGACGACCTCGACCGTGATCGCACCGGCCACGACGTAGCCGAGGTTGATCGCGATCAGCGAGACCGTCGGCAGGAGCGCGTTGGGCAGGGCGTGATGGCGCAGGATCCGGCCCTCGCGGAGGCCCATGGCCCGGGCGGTCGTCACGTAGTCCTCGGACAGGGTCTCGACGATCGACGAGCGCATGACGATCGCGTACTGCCCGACCAGGCCCAGCGCGACGGTCGCCAGGGGCAGGGTGAGGTGGGCCACGAAGTCCACGGCCCGCTCCCACAATCCGGGGTACTGCATCCCGGCGGTGAGCATCCCGAACGTCGGGAACCAGCGGAGCGTCGTCGCGAAGATCAGCAGGAACAACATTCCGAGCAGGAAGTAGGGCGTCGAGTAGAGGACGAGCGAGAGGCTGTTGCCGACGTGGTCGACCGGCCCCCCTCTCCGCCAGCCGGTGTACGCCCCGAGGGCCAGCCCGAGGACGATCGCGACCAGCTCACCCAGCCCGAACAGGATGACGGTCGGCCAGATCCGCTGACCCAGGACATCGGTGACGGTTCGACCGCGGGCGATGAACGAGTAGCCCAGATCGCCCCGGGCAGTCGAGCCGATGTAGGCCACGAACTGGTCCGGAAACACGGGCTTGTCGAGGCCCCAGCGCTGGCGGGCCGCCTGGAGCTGGGCCTGGGTCACGTTCGGCGTGCCCCGCAGGATCACCCGCTCGGGCGATCCCGGCATCGCCCGGAACAGGACGAAGTTGACGACCGTGATCAGGACGATCGTGATGAACGCCGAGACGAGTCGGCGCGCGAGGTACCCGCCCTTCACGGGCGGAGCGGCTTTACCGGGGAGCGCCGGACGGCGCTCCCCGGCCGACGGCGAGGACGGATGCCGGGTGGCACGCCGCCCGCGGCCGTCATTCCTCCTCGACCCTCCGACTCCGGCCGCGCATCACGACAAGTCCGACCGCGACGATGACGACGAGGGCGATCACCCCGAGGATCAGCGGCAGCGACGAGCTCGACGAGCTGGTCGAGGCCGGGCTCGGCGTGGCCGAGGCCGCCGGGCTGCCACCCGGCGCGGCGCTGCCGCTGCCCGACGCGTCGGCCGACGGCGCGGCGGACGGCTGAACGGATGCGTCGGTCAGGAGCGTGTAGCCCCGCGAGCCGTAGCCGAAGAGCGGCGTCCCGCCAACCGTCGGCTGGTTCGTCCAGCCGCCGAACCTGTCGGTCCGGTAGGCGTGGAGCTCGGCGTCGTAATAGAGGATGTGGTACGGCGCCTCGTCGTAGACCAGGTTCTGCATCTCGGCGAGGATGCCCTTGCGCTTGGCCTCGTCGCTCTCGGCGCGCTGCTCGAGGAACAGCGCGTCGTACTTCGGGCTGTTGTAGTAGCTGTCGCTCGACCCGCCGATCTCCTCGGACCGGAAGAAGTTGAGGAGTGAGTTCGGGTCCGGGTCGCCGACCCAGCCCCACATGTAGATGTCGTAGTTGGCCGGCCCGCCCGGCGGCCCGGTGACGTCGTCGATCAGCTTGCCCTCCTCGGTAACCGCGGCCGTGACCGCGATCCCGAGTTGGCCGAACCACTCCACGAGGAACTGGGCGTTCGTGGCGTTCTCGGACTCCGAGTCCGGCCAGGTCAGGCGGAGGTTGATGACCTTGCCGTCCTTGTCGACGCGCTTGCCCGCCGCGTCGAGCTTGTAGCCGGCCGCGTCGAGGCGGGTCTTCGCCTGCTCGATGTCGAAGGTCCGGGGCTTGGCCGGATCGACATGCCAGCGGGTGTGGAACGGCGGGATGATCGTCGAGCCCGGCGCGCCGTAACCGCCGAGGGTCGCGTCGACGAGCTTCTGGTTGTCGATGGCGTACCCGAGAGCGTCGCGGAAGGCGACGTCGGCGAGGGCAGACGTGGAGCCGCCGTAGCCCTTCTTGTTGCCGCCGGTGTTGAACGAGAGCTCGGTGTAGCCGTTGGCCACGCCTTCGACGACCGCCACGTTCGGCTCGGTCTTCAGCGCGTTGAACTGGTCGGCCAGGATCCCCCGGGCGTAGTCGATCTCGCCCGTCTTCAGCGCCTGGACCATCGTGTCCGTGCTGGCGAATTTGGTCAGGACGATCTCGTCGACGGCGCCCTGCGTCCCCCAGTAGTTGGGGTTCCGGGCGAACCGGATGAACTCGCCGGGCTTCCACTCGACCGCCTGGTAGGGTCCCGTTCCGACGACCGTCGGCTCGTTCAGGAACGGCGTCACGTCGGCAGCGTTGGCGATCTCGTCCATCGAGTACTTCGACCAGATGTGCTTCGGCAGGATCGGAACGTATGACTGGAGGAGGAGCGTATTCGCGAACTCGGTCGTCACGGTCAGGGTCGTCTCGTCGATCGCCTCGACCTTGGTCATGCCGGCGTTCGTGAGGTACGGCTCGAGATAGCCCTGGCCCAGGTAGTAGCCGTCCTCCGAGGCGTCGCTCTTGGCGACCGCATCGAGGACCAGCTGGTACGTCCAACGAACGTCCTCTGCAGTGGCCGGCTGACCGTCGGACCACTTCATCCCGGGCCGGATCTTGAACGTCCAGAACTTCCCGTCGGCCGAGACCGTCCAGGACTCGGCGAAGCCGGGCGACGGCTCGAGGTCCGCTCCGAAGTTCACGAGCAGGTCGTAATTGAGGGTGTAGACCTCGAAGTCCGCGACGACAACCGAGTTCCACGGGTTCAGGACCTGGAGGTCCTGATCGGTGCCGGTCCGCAGGATCAGGTCGCCCTCGGCCGCGGTCACGGACGCGGCCGGCAGGATCGTCGACAGGATCAGCCCGCCGGCGACGAGCACCCGGCCGAGCCGGCTGCGCAGGGTTGGTCGCATGTCTCCTCCTCGTTGTTCGGCCGTCACCCCGGACGACCGACCTCCACTCCTCCGCTCCCCGTCACGAAGGCCGGAACTGTCGCACGGTCGGACCGCGCGGTGCAACGTCGGCCCGCATCATGGGTCAGCGCTTGCGGCGCTCGGTCACTCGGCGGTGACGACCTCCTCGACCACGAGCGTGCCGGCGTCGGCGTCGAGCGTGGCCATGGCACCGAGCGGTACCGTCGCGTGGTGCTTGTTATGCCCGATCGGCAGCCCGAAGATCAGGGGCAGGCCGAGCGGCGCGAGAACCTCCTCGACGATGTCCTCGGCCGACAGCTCGGCGATGCCGCCCGACCACTTCGCCTTGATGTCGCCGACGACGATCCCGGCCGCCCCGTCGAAGAGGCCGGCGTTCCGGAGCTGGGTCAGGATCCCGTCGTGAACGTAGCCCTCGTTGTCGATCTCCTCGAGGATCACGATCCGGCCCCGGAAGTCGGGCTGGAGGCGGGTTCCGATCGCGCTGCTCAGGAGCCCGGCGCAACCGCCGGTCAGGCGCCCCGTCGCTCGGCCGCCGACGATCGTCCGGATGTACGGGTCGTCCGGGTTCGGGCCGATCGGGCCGTACGGTTCGGCGCTGAACAGCGCCCGCTTCAGGCTCGCCTTCGAGAACTCGGTGACCTCGGGCGAACCGATCCCGGTCGCCCCGTTGGCATAGAAGCTGATCACATTGGCCCACGCCTGCTGGGCGAGGTGGAGCGTCGTGAGGTCGCTATAGCCGCACAGGACCTTGGGGTTGTTCCGGAACAGCGCCTCGTCGAGGAGGGGGATCAGGCGCGGGCTGCCGTAGCCACCCTGGAGGCAGACGACCGCCGCGACGTCGGGGTCCTCGAGGGCGGCGTGGAGGTCGGCGGCCCGATCCGCATCGGTGCCGGCCATGTACCCGTGGCGATCGTTGACGTGAGCGCCGAGCCGGACCTGGAGGTCCCATGCCTCGAGGCCGGCGATCCCGCGCAGGAGCTCGCTCCGGCTCTCCCAGCTGCTGGCCGGAGCGACGATCGCGACGGTGTCGCCGGGGCGGAGGCGACGCGGCTTGCGCGGAGCGTCGTCAGCGTGGCGGCTCATCGAACCCTCATACCAGGTAGCTCGTCGCGGGGTTCGTCTCGAGCAGGATCGGCCGGTCGATTGTGAACCGTTCGATCTCACCGGCCGACGGGGTCGCCCCGTCGATGACCAGCTCGCTCAGGACCCGGCCGAGGACCGACGCGAACTTGAACGCGTGGGCTGCGCCCAGCACGACCTGGACGCCGGGCACGTCGGGCAGCCGGTCGACGACGAAATCGCGATCCGGGGTCAGGGTGTAGAGGCAGGTCTTCGTGAAGATCTCGGGCCCCACGTGCTCTGGCAAGTGGCGTTCGAGGAAGTCGGTCAGGCGCCGGAAGCCGACCTCGTTGCGCTCGAACGTCCGGGTTGCGGGCGTCACCTCGTCGCCGCCGACGTCCTCGGCGGCCTTCGGGCCCGCCTCGCCGTAGGTCGGGAAGCCGTAGAACGAAGGGTCGTCCATCCAGATCCAGATCGGGAAGTGGTCCGGCGTGAAGCGGGCCGGATCGGGCGGCGCGAAGTACGTGACCTGGGCCTGGATGATCGTCAGGGGAAGGCGGCGATCGAACGACGCGAGGAGGTCGTTCGTCCAGGCGTCGGCGGCGAGGACGACGTGCGCCGCGCGATGGACGGTGCCGTCGGCCAGCTCGACTTCGACGGTGCCGTCGGCGAGCGCGCCGAGTCGAGCGACGGGCGTGCGCTCCAGGAGCGTCGCACCGTGGGCGCGGGCGAGGCGCTGGTGGGCGGCGTTGCCGCGGTTCGGATCGGCGATGCCCGCGTCCGCCTGGTAGAGCCCGTGGTGCTCGTCGCCGAGCCGCCACTGCGGCCAGCGCCGGGCGATCTCCGGTCCGGTGAGGTGCTCGAAGCGGACGCCCTCGGCGGTCATCGACTCGGTGTAGTCCGACAGCGGGATCGCAGCATCGTACGGGCCGATGTCGAGACCGCCCGTCCGGGTCACGATCGTCGTCCCGCTCTCGGCCTCGACCTGCGCCCAGCTCTCGTAGGCACGGCGAGCGAGCCGGATGTAGTCGGGCCGGTGGTAGGAGAGGCGGATGATCCGGCTGTGGTCCTGGCCGGCGCCGTTGCCGTGGCCGAGCTCGAACTGCTCGAGGCCAAGGACGCGATCGCCGAGGCGCGCGCTCAGCCAGTAGGCCGCCCCGGAGCCGATCGCCCCGAGCCCGACCACGATCGCGTCCCAGTCGTTGCGCACGCTCCCGATCGTAGCCGGGCGCGGGCCCAGGTCGCCCGTCCGTCGCGCAGCGCGGGGCGCGCACGGGGCCCCGTGTTGCGGGCCTCCGACGCTGCTCGCCCAACCGGCGGATACGGCTGCGGTACCGGATCGACGGTCAGCACGCTTGGCCATGTCAGGCCTCGAGCGTCGCCACGTTCGCTGTGCCCGGATCTGATACGGGTGCCGTACCGCCCTTCCCGAGTTTGGCCTCTTGACGTGCGCCACGCCGTGCGCCATGTTGTGCGCATGAACGTGCGCACGAACCTGTTGCTGCCCAAGGAGCTCGTCGATGAGGTCGACAAGTTCGCCGGCGAACGGGGCCGGAGCCGCTATGTCGCGGAGGCCCTTCGGGCGAAGTTGAAGCGCGATCGGCTGCAGGACGCGATCGCACGCACCGCCGGCGTCCTCAAGGCGGAGGACTATCCCGAATGGTCGACGTCCGAGAAGGTCGTCGAGTGGGTCCGGGCGCGCCGTGCGGAGACGACCGATCCCGGACGGGAGGCCTGAGGTGCGATTGGTGCTCGACTCGACCTTCCTGATCGATCACCTCCGCGGCGAAGCGGCCGCGGTCGCCGAGCTTGCGCGGATCTTCGAGTTCGGTGACGAGCCGATCGTGACCGAGATCATCGTCTGCGAGGTCCGGGCCGGGTTGCTGCCGGAGGCCGAGCGTCATCTCGTCGCCCTGCTCGAGCCGATGGAATTCGTGCAGCCCGATCCTGGGACCGCCATGCGCGCGGGTCACTGGCGTGCCGAGCTCCGCGCACGCGGCAGCACCTTGAGCCTCGCGGACGCGCTGATCGCCGCTGCGGCCGACTCGATGGGTGCGACGGTGCTCACTCGGAATCTCCGCGACTTCTCGCTGACCCCGGTGCCAGTTCAGACCTACTGACCGATCGCGTACTCGCGCATCTCGACAAACTCCACCCGGCCGCCGATCTCGATCGTGGCGTCCGGTTGTGGCCGGACGAGAATCTCCGAGCCGACGCCCTGGCGGATCGTGAGCGGCCGGCCGAGCAGCGAACCCATCTTCACGGCGGCGGCGCCGGTCGCCTCGTCCTCGGCGATCAGGAAGTCGGTCGCGAAGTAGCGCGCCCGGACGAGCCCGGCCGACTCGTCGAGCCAGGCCCAGACGTACACCCCGGGCGCGCCGAGGGCAGGCCCCACGAACGCCTCGACGGCGGCCGCCGAGGCCAGCTGCTCGCGCCGGAACTCGTGGATCCACTCAGGCCGCGCCCGGACCCACGTGCGTTCTGCGTCATGCCGGAACGGGACGTCGCCGGCCGGTGGCCGGAGGGTCGTGGCCGGCGCGCCCGACTCGCGGAAGAGCCAGCCGGTGCCCACCGTCGGGTGGCCCGCGAACGGTAGCTCACGGCCGGGCGTGAAGATCCGGATCGCGCCCTCGGCGGCGTCATCGACGAAGACGGTCTCGGAAAAGCCGAGGTCGAGTGCGACGGCCTGGCGGCGATCGGGCGGGATCGCGGCGCCGTCAAGGAAGACGCCGAGCGGGTTGCCGCCGCGGCCATCCGGGCCGACGAACACGCGCAGGACGTGGAGCGCGGTCATCTCGGGGCCAGCCGATCAAGAGCCACTCGCTGCACGCCGATGATCGTGATCGCATCGGTGATCCGGCCGTCGGTCGTCATCGCGAGGACCTCGTCGAAAGGGATCCACCGGGTCTGGAGCTCCTCCGAGGGTTCGGGCGCAGCGGCGCGGTACTCAACAGCGTGGGCCGCGAACACGACCCCGGCCTCGTCGCTGACCGAGTTCGACAGGTGGAACCGGACGAGCTCGCGCCAGTCGTCGGCCTCGACGCCGGTCTCCTCGCGCAGCTCCCGCCGGGCGCCCTCGAGGGCCGACTCCCCCGGCGGGACGCCGCCTTCGGGGATCTCCCACGAGTAGGCGTCGAGCGTGTAACGGTGCTGGCCGACGAGGAGGATGCGATCCTCGTCGTCGAGGACAACCGCGCCGACGGCCAGGTTCTCGAAGTGGACGACGCCGTAGATGCCGGGGCTCCCGTCGGGTCGGTCGACCTCGTCGTGCCAGACGGTGATCCAGGGGTTGGCGTAGCCGGTCGATCGCGAGCGTCGGGTCCAGGGGTTGACGCGAACGGCGGGCTCGCTGGCATCGGGCATGGCGTCATCGTCGCACGGCGCGATCCGTGCGGCTGCAGCGCGGCGCGTGCGCCGGTCGGCGCGAGGCCGCACCATCGGATCGATGAATACACGACGAATCCTGGTCGGAGTCGGCGTCACTGCCACGACACTGCTGGTCGCCGGCTACGGCATCGCCAGCGTGGTCGTCTACAACCGGCTCACGAAGATCGGTGCCTGCCCGGCAGCCTGGGCGTCGAACGTCCCGACCGCCTTCCGGGTCCTCGCCGCCGACGGCGCGCCGATCCCGGGCCACGAGGACTTCGACACGAGGCCGTACCTCATGCCCGAGCGTGAGGACGTGACGATCCCGAGCCGCGACGCCGGTATCGAGATCAGCGGCTGGTTCGTCCCGGCCGCCGAGGCCGGTGCCCCGGTCGTCGTCATCGCGCACGGCCTGTCCGCCTGCCGCCGCGATCCCACCGTGCTGCTGCCCGCAGGCATGCTCCATCGCAACGGATTTGCCGTCCTCCTCGTGGACCTCCGCGAGCACGGCGACTCGACGATCGAGGACGGCCACTACGCCGGCGGCACCGAGGAGTTTCGTGACCTGCTCGGCGTCTGGGACTGGCTCCAGGCGGACCGTGGCGTCGCACCCGAGCGGATCGGCCTCGCCGGGATCTCGCTGGGCGCGGCGACCAGCCTGATCGCGACCGGTCACGAGCCGCGGGTCGCCGCGGTCTGGGCCGACTCGAGCTTCGCCGACCTTCCCGCGTTCATCCGCGAC
>JBKJOK010000251.1:0-1227 GCA_046595595.1 Candidatus Limnocylindrales bacterium | reverse complement strand
TGAGCTCGGTGGCGCTTCGGCGGTTGCCGCGCGGTTGACTCGTCTCGCGGTGGACGATCCGAGCCTTTCGCCGTCCGCGGCCCTCGCCAACGGCGGCTGACCATCGGCTGACCCCGGTTCGGCTCGTGGCTCAGCCCGTCGCCGCGGCCCCGATCGTGCCGTGCTCCTTGAGATGCAACGTCAGATCCAGCGCCGTCTTCAGGATTACGAGCACGACGATCGCTCCGACCGGCGTCCCCAGGAAGAGGCTGGCCATCGCCCCGACGATGATCGTCACGTGGAGGATCACGAGCCGGCCGTACGGAGCGAACATCTGGCGCGCGGTCGTGACCCGCAGGTACTCGCGCCGGCCCAGGAAGTTGATCACGAACGATGCACCGTGGCTGATCGCGAGCCCGATCGCACCCAGAGCGACGGCGGACAGGTCGGGGCCGGTCGGGCGGCCTTGCACGAATGTCTCAGTCCCCGGGCCGAAGGCCCCCGGCACAACCTCGAACGCGCCGTCCAAGCCACCGCCGTCGAAGCCCAGGGCATCGCCGATGAAGAACGGCAGGGTGAACACGAAGATGCCGTGGACGAACCAGAAGAGTCCGTAGTGGACGAGGAAGAAGCCGACTTGGCCCACCTTCGAGACCATCGCCAGCCCGCCGGACCGGACGACCCCGACCGGACCGCCCTCGGGCGCCGAGGCGAGCAGCATCTTCGGCACGTTGAGCAGGCCGACAATCCCGTTCTCGACCCAGTACAGGACGAGGAGCGTCGCCACGTTCCAGCCCCACAGCAGGACGCCGACGAGCGGGACCACGTTGAACGCGACGAGGAGCACGACCGACGTCGTCGACGAGGTGGCCCGGGCGAGGCGGACGGAGCGCTCGATCACGGTCGCGATGATGACAGACGAGCGGCCGCGCTACGATCGGCGGCGTGACACGTGACCTGCATCGTCCGCTCCGGGAGGCCTGGGTCGTCGGGGCCGTCCGGACCCCAATCGGTCGCTATGGCGGCGCCCTGGCATCCGTCCGGCCGGACGACCTCGCCGCGGCGGCGATCCGGGCGGTCGTCGACCGCTCCGGGATCGACCCGTCGTTGATCGAGGACGTGATCCTCGGCTGCGCCAACCAGGCCGGTGAGGACAACCGCGACGTCGCCCGGATGGCCCTGCTCCTCGCCGGGCTGCCGGTCGAGGTCGGCGGGTTGACCGTCAACCGGCTGTGCGGCTCGGGCCTC
>JBKJOK010000202.1:0-30159 GCA_046595595.1 Candidatus Limnocylindrales bacterium | reverse complement strand
CGTCAGGCGCGCTTGCGGATGTCCTTCTCGCGGCGGCGGCGGTCGCGCCACTCGCGGATCTGCTGCTTGTGGGCGAACGCCCAGCCGATGACCACGAAGAGGGCAAAGTTCACGATGCCGATCGTGTTCGCGTTGAGGTAGCCGAGCTGCTGGCCGACCTCGCCGTCGATCTTGAGGGCCGGGACCGTCGCCCCGACCAGACCGACCTGGAAGAACGGTGCCTCGGGGGCGATGTTTGCCCGGACGCTGGCCGCGATCGGCCCGTCGGTCGTGGTGCCGCCGACGATGACCGCGTTGGGCCCGAGGATCATCGCTGCGCCGCCGGCGTTGCCGCTGGCCGGCAGGTCGCTGACGTCGAGGTGCTTCCATTCGGCGATATCGCCGACCGCGTTCGGAATCGCCCAGTAGAGCGTGCCCTGGGGGGTCGCGCCGTCGGACCCGCCGATCGCGTAGAGCGACCCATTGGCCGTGAAGCCGGCGAGATTCGTGCGGGCGGCCGGCAGGTCGGTGGCTCCGCCCCGGACCCCGAACCGGACGATCCTGGTCGCATCGGCGGACGTCGCGCCGAACTCGCCGCGCTGGACCGTTGCGATCGCCTTGCCGTCGGCGGCGGTTCCGCCGTACACCCACAGATAGCTACCGACCAGGGCAGCCGAAGCGTCCGTGACCGCCGTGAACAGGGTGCCGGTCTGGGCCTCCCACTTGCTCGGCACGCCCTTGAGATCGAAGGTCGTCTTCAGGACCGTGTTCACGGGCCCCGTGCCGTTCGCCCCGCCGACCAGGAGGATCCCGTCGGACGCGGCCACGATCGCCGCCCCGGAGCGGGCCTCGGGCAGGGCGAGGTCCACCTTGGCCTGCTCGGTCGTCTGCCACTCGCCGAGGGACCCGGTCGCGGCGTCCGGGGTCAGGACATAGACGGTCGTCGTTGGCTTGCCCGCCGCGTCGGCGCCGCCGACCGCGTAGATCTTGCCGCCCGAGTAGAGGACCGAGAGATTCGTCCGCGGAGCGGGCAGCTTCGGACCCTCGGTCCATGTGTCGAAGTTGCCCGTGCCCGATGCCTTGGCAACGAACGTCGTGTCGGTCGCGGTCGTCCCGTCGGACCCTCCGACGTACAGGATCGAGGTCCCGGACTGGACGATCGCCCCGTCCGTACGGGGCGCCGGCAGCGAGATCTCCGTCGGTGAGGGAGCCCACGGCACGACGGCCCCGGCCGGAGCCGGGCACGGCAGCGTCTGGTTGTTCGCCGGACAGAAGTTGACGGGGCTCCAGGCGAGAATCCCGAGGTCCATCGTCTTGTTGACGGTGAAGTAGTACGCCCGATCCGGGACGTAGCCGAGCATGAAGATCAGCAGGACGAACCAGAACGTCGCCTTCAGCGATGCCCAACCCCAGCCGTTCGCGTCGAGCAGGCCGAAGAACGCCCGTCCGCGCGTCTGAGTCGTTCCCGGGTGGAGGGCCTGCTGCGCCATCGTCGTCCTACTTGACCTCGAGCTTGCCGGTCATCGTCGTCGGGTGGACCTGGCAGACAAAGCCGTACGACCCGGCCTTGAGCGCGGGCACGGCGTACGACTTCTTCAGGGGGCCATTGAAGAACGCGGTGTCGCCCATCGCGACGGGAGCGTTGGACGGATCGTTGATCACGACGTTGTGCGGGCTGGTCGTCACGTCCTGGTTGTCGAAGACGAGCGTGAACGCGGTGTCGGCCTTCGCCTCGAGGGTCGCCGGCTCGAAGCCGCCGGTCGCGGCGCCATCCTTGGCGGTGACGGTCACGATCGGCGCGCTCGGGTCGATCGAGGCGCCCGGTGCGGCCGATCCGCCCGCGCCGGACAGGGCGTTCAGGTAGCAATCGGGATACGGGGTCGCCCCGGCGGCCGGCTTGTAGTCCTTGTCACGCCAGGGCGTGAAGGTCTTCGGTTCGCCCGTGGCCGGGTCGATGACCGGCTCGTTGGTCTCGGGATTGCGGACCTCGTACTCCGTGTCGTTCGTCGCCCGCAGGAAGGTGATCAGTTCCTCGATCTGGCGGTAGTTCAGCGGACCCGGCGGGTTGGCCTGGTCCGACCAGACCGGCATCGCCGACTTCGCGTTGCCGCACACGTAGCGCCCGCCGACAAGCAGGACGTTCTCGAGGTACGCCTCGCTCAGGTGGGCGAAGAGCTTCTCCTGGGAGTTCAGCTGGGGACCGATGTAGCCCTGGCCGGCCGTGGCCTTGGCGGCGGCGTCGGGCTCGTTCGGGCCAAGGCCGTTCGGGCCGTGGCAGCGGGCGCAGTTCGCCTCGTACAGGTTGTAGCCGCGCTGGACGTCGACGACCTGCTGGCGTTCGATCTCGCTCTGGAGCCGGGCGGTCGAGATCCCCGCCGGCGCACCGAGCTCGTAGAACCAGTAGCCGACGATGAACAGGCTGACGAAGATCACGGTCAGGAACCCGACCCAGCGGGCGGCCGCGGATTGGCGGACGATGCCGGCCGAGCGCTGCGGGGTGAGGCCGGCGATCGCCTTGACCGACGGGGTCGCGCTGAATCGATCCGCGCTCAGGCTCTGCTGCGGCACCGTGGCCGGGAGGCGATCCTCGGTGGCGGGCGGGTCGGTCCCGTCCGGCACGGGCGCCGGCGTCGACGGTGTCTGGTCGGTCATCAGATGCAGCCCGTTGGCGTGCGCGGGGGAATGATCCCGGGCTGGCCGATTGCGACCGGCAGCGGGCCGAGCGTGATCTTGCCCGTGTCGAGGGTCAGGACGCCGGCACTGTCGACCTCGGCCGAGAAGCGGTCCATCCCGCGCGCGGCCGGGCCGTAGGCGGCGCCCTCGGCCTTGATCCCGAGCCGGTCGTAGCGCGAGCCGTGGCAGGGGCACTCCAGCCAGAAGTTCTTCAGGCACGGGTTCGGCTTGCAGCCGAGGTGCGGGCAGCGCTGGTAGAGGCCGCGGACGTTGAGCGCCACACCGTCGCCGCTCGGGTCTGCGCCGGGCACGAACTGCTGGCGCCCCGGGTCCATCAGGACGATGTACGCCCGCGCCTCGGGCACGTACGCCGGGAAACCGTCCGAGATCGGAAGGCTGCTGTTGGCGAGCTTGATCTCCTCGAGGGTGCCGATCCGGACCTTGCTCCCGAAGCCACCGGTCAGGTTCGGCCAGATGAAGCCGATCGTGCCGGCCGTGACCTCGAGCAGCCACAGTCCAACGCCGCCGCCGATCGAGTAGCGCAGGAGCTGGCGGCGCGAGATGCCCTTGACCTGGGAACGGCGGAGCGACTTGATCGCCTCGGGCGCGAGGGCCTTCGGTCGGTCGGCCGGCTCGAGGTGGTAGTTGCTCATGGTCGATCGCTCATCGGGTTCATCGACATTCTCGTGAGGTCACAGGGAGAAGTGGAGGCCGGGCGAGGTGTTCTCGAAGAAGGGCAGGTACGGGATCACGAAGCTGTAGCCAGGGCCCCGGAAGAAGATCCCGACGAAGGTCAGGACCAGCCCGAGCGCGCAGAACATCGTGAACAGGACGACCGCTGTCTTGCGCTCCGACGGTCGAGTCGCGGTCAGGTTGCCGCGATCGACGAACGGGATCAGAGCGGCGCCGACGAGGACCAGCAGGGGCGTGAGGACGCCGGCAACCGTCGGGTGGAAGTAGGCGAGCAGCTCCTGGAGGCCGAGGAAATACCACGGCGCCTTGGCCACGGCCGGGGTCACGTTGCTGTTCGCGAGCTCCTCGAGCGGGGCGTTGATGAAGAGGCCCATCAGGAGCAGGAAGATGCTCATCATCCCGGCCGCGAAGAACTCGATCGACAGGAGGTGCGGCCAGGTCATGACCGTGTCGTCGGGTTCCTTCTGGACCCGGACGACGGCATCCTGCTTGACCAGCGCGAGCAACCGGTACGGCCGGGCCGACATCGGCACCCGCTGCTTGTCGATCTCCGTCCGCCGCGTCGGATCGACCGGGAGGACGACCCGCTTCTCTGTGGGTTGCTTCGTGTCGGTCATGGCTCAGAGGGGCCCGCTGATTCCACCGCGGGCCGATGGCGTCGCGGAGCTCCGCCTCGGACCTTGGTGAACGAGTGCTGGTCGAATCGGCTCTGCATCAGAGGGGGCCACTGATCCCTCCATCCTTCCTGGTCCGCCAGAAGTGGACGGCCAGGAAGATCGCGGCTGCGAGGGGGAAGACCATGATGTGGAGCACGTAGAAGCGCAGAAGGGTGTTCTGGCCGACCTCGAGCCCGCCGAGCAGGAGCCGGTTGACCGGGACGTTCAGGAGCGGCGCGTAGCCGCCCATGTTCGTGCCGATCGTGATCGCCCAGTAGGCGATCTGATCCCACGGCAGGAGGTAGCCGGTGAACGACAGCATGATCGTGAGGAAGAGCAGGACGACCCCGACGACCCAGTTGAACTCGCGTGGCGGCTTGTAGGCCCCGTGGTAGAAGACCCGCATCATGTGCAGGAACACGAAGAAGACCATCAGGTGGGCGGCCCACCGATGGATGTTCCGGGTCAGCAGGCCGAACGTCACCTGGCTCTGGATGTCGAGGATGTTCGTGTACGCCAGCGTCGCCGACGGCACGTAGAAGAACATCAGGTAGACGCCGGTGATCGTCAGGACGAGGAACAGGAAGAACGACAGGCCGCCCAGGCAGAACGTGTAGGCGAACTTCACCGCGTGCTGGCGGACCCGCACCGGGTGGATGTGCAGGAAGACGTTGTTCATCACCGCGTACGCCCGCGACCGCTCGTCGTTGGGGTACGGCTGACGGAACAGCGAGCGCCAGACGGGGCTTCGGCGGATGGTCTGATCCACTCGCTCGAGGAAACTCACCGGGCTCCTCCTGCGACGCCGGGGGTCCCGGCCAGTTGCGCGTCCCGGTACGACTCCTTGTAGAGCCGACCGTCGGTCGAGATTTCCTGCAGCTCGAACCGCTCCATCGTAATGGCGTCGAACGGGCAACGCTTGACGCACAGCGCGCAGCGGATGCAGCGCTCCTCGTCGAGGATCATCGCCGCCCCGTTCTCCCAGCCGTACGACTCCTCGATCTCGGGCAGGAGCGCCTCGGTCTTGAGCTGGTTGACGTCGACCATGTGGATGACGCCCTCGGGGCAGACATCGGCGCAGGCGCCGCACAGGACGCAGCGGAACGGGTCGAACCAGATGTTGTAGTTGCACATCAGGCAGCGGGTCGACTCGGTGACCGCGGCCGTGGCGTCGTAGCCGTACTCGACCGGGGTCGTGAAGTTGACCTCCGGATCGGTCGACGGCATCCGGACCTGGACCGGCGCCATCGGGATGTGCTGGCGGGGCAGGACGTCGTAGAACTCAGGCATGTCGTGACGCCACGAGCTCGTGATCTTGACGTTCGGGGTCACGGTCACGTCGGTCCGGCCGGCGAGGTAGCGATCGATCGCGTAGGCGCACTTCTTGCCGTGGCCGGCGGCCTCGATCAGGGTCGTCGGGCCGGTCACGAAGTCGCCGCAGGCGAAGACACCGCGGACATTCGTCGCGTACGTCGCGGGGTCGACCTTGACCCGGCCGCGGTTGATCTCGAACGACGCCTCGACCGGCAGGAACGTCAGGTCGGCCGCCTGGGAGACCGCGGGGATGACGACGTCGGCGGGGATGACGAACTCGCTGCCCTCGATCGGCACGGGCGAGCGCCGGCCCGAGGCGTCCGGCTCGCCGAGGCGGTTGCGGATGAACTTCACGCCGGTCACGTGGCCGTCCTCGCCGAGGACCTCGACCGGGCTGGCGAGGAACTCCATCCGGACGCCCTCGCGCTCGGTCTCGCCGAGCTCCTCCTCGTCGACGACCAGCTCGGAACGCGTCCGGCGGTAGACGATCGAGACCCGCTCGGCGCCGTGGCGAAGGCTCGTCCGCGAGCAGTCCATCGCGGTGTAGCCGCCGCCGATCACGACGACGTCCTTGCCGACGTACAGCTCCTGACCGAGGTTCGCCTTCTTCATGAAGTCGACGCCATAGTCAACCCCGTCGAGGTCGCCGCCGGGGATGTCGAGCGCGACCGCGTCCATCGCTCCCGCGGTCAGGGCGATCGCGTCGTAGTCCCGCTGGAGGTCCTCCATCGGGATGTCCTTGCCGATCGTCGTGTTGAACCGGAACGTCACCCCGAGGCGCTCGACGAGCCGGACGTCCATCTCGATCGCCTCGCGCGGCAGGCGGAAGGCCGGAACGCCGATGAGCATCGTCCCGCCGCCGTACGGCAGGCTGTCGAAGACCGTGACCTGGAAGCCCTTCGTCGCAAGCTCGCGGGCGACCGAGATGCCGGCCGGGCCGGCGCCGATGACGGCGACCTTCTCGGCGCGAGGCGTGATCCGGGGCATGACGTCCGGGATCCCCGACGCCTCGTGCCACTCGACGAGGAAGCGCTTCATCGCCCGGATCGCGAGCGGCCGGTCGATGTCGCCGCGGCGGCAGGCCCGTTCGCACGGGGCGGAGCAGACGTAGGAGCACATCGCCGCGACCGGGTTCGGCTCGCGCGACAGGATGTAGCCCTCCTCGAACCGCCCTTCGGCGGCGAGGTTCAGGTAGCCGCGGCAGTTCGTCCCGACCGGGCACGCTTCCTGGCACTCGATGTTGCACTGGAGCCAGGAGGCGTCGACGGGCTGGACGAGGAATTCCTGGAGGGGGTCGATCGCCAAGGTCGAGGACGTGCCTTTCGATTGGTCGGGAGTTCAGGGGACGAGCCTGCACCGGGCACGCCGCACAGGGGCGCGGCCGATGGTTGCAATCTACCATCCGCAACTCGGCCTTCGCAAAGCCAACGGGTCGGCGATCCGACCGTCCGGTCGACCTCCGGGTTGACCGGGCCGCGGCGCGCAGCTACGCTCACCCGGGGGTCGTCGGGGCCGAATCGGCGGCCAAGGAGGGACAGCAGGATCTTGACCGCGAGCGAGTTCGCGTTCCTCGCCCTTGGACTGGTCCTCGGGGTCGCCACCGGAGCGGCCCTGATCGAGGTCCTCAGAGCCCGTCCCCCCGCCTCGCGTGAGGTCCGGGTGACCGTCTCCCCGAACGCGATCCAGTCGCGCATGTCGTCGACCCTGGCGGATCCGGGCGCATCTCGCGACGCGGTCGGCCCGGCGGCTGGTGGGCCCGGCGACCGACGCTGGCGCGACGAGTTCGTCGCGACGGGCGAACCGGCGACGACCGGCCGCCGGAGCCAGGACCTGAGGCGAACGATCGATGGCGCCCCGGTCGATCCGCCATTCGGAACACCTGTTCGGGATCAGTCGGCCGGCGAGACCGCTCGCGACGCGGCTCCGACGCCGGCCGCGGCCGGGGCTGCCACGCCCTCGCCGGCACCCGCTTCAGCACCGGCATCGGCTCCCGCACCGGCTCCGGTCACCGGCGTCGACCGGCCGCAGCCGCTCTGGCTGCGACCGTCGGCCGGACCAGCGCTGATGGTCGCGGTGCCGATGTCGCTCGAGCCGGACCCGATCACGACCGCCCTGCGCGCGAGCGCCGCCGCGTCGGCCGTCGCCGCCATGCGCCTCGGAAGTGTTTCCACGGCGATGGCCGATCGAGCCCCTGCGGCGACCGCCGAGCGACCGCGCGCCTCGACCGGCCTGGGCACGGCCGGCGACGAGCCGCCGGGCGTGGCCCCGACCGGCGACGACGGCGCACCGGCCGCCGCCGGAGCGAGCGTCGACGGCGACACCGCCGCCGGCTCCGTCAGCGAGGGCTCGTGTCCAGAGGAGCGACGCGTTGCCGACGAGCGCTGCGCCGTCGCGTTCCGGGCCCGGCAGGGGGCCGACACCGCGTACGAGACCTTCCGGCGCACTCAGCGCACGCACGACGAGCACGCTGCCCGCGCCGAGGAAGCCGCGCTCGCCGCCGACCCACGAGCCGTCCGGGCCGCGAAGGAATCGGCCCAGCGCGAGTTCCACGCGGCGCGCGGATCGGCCCGGACGCGCGACGACGTCGAGACCGGTGCGCGGTCGTGGCTCGCCGAGATCAACCGGATTAATCACGCCACCCGGGAGGCCGCTGTCGCCGCCGAGCGGGATCGGGCGGCCGCCACGGCTCTGGCGGCGGAGCTCGAGCGCCTGGCCGTCGAAGCCGACGCTGCGCGGATTGCCGGCGAGCGAGCCGACGAGGCGTGCATCGCCGCCCGCGAAGCCGTGGCGGAGTGCGACGAAGCCCGAATTCTCGATGAGGCCGCGGCTGCGGCCCGGCCGGACGGAGAGGCCGACGAGAGCGTCGCGGGCGAGCCGGGCCGGATCGTCGCGGCCACCCCGCAAGCCGAGGACGAGTTCGAGTTCGCGACGCCGATGGCCTCGCGCTCGGGCCAGGACGCTCGGATCCTGCGGATCCTGCGTGGCGACCGGGAGGCGATGCTCGGTGCCGTGGCTCGCCTGGCCGCCGACGATCCGGATGCCCGCCGGACGTGGCAGGGCCGGCTCGGCGGTCTGGCGGAGGCTCTGATCGCGCGCTCGATCGAGGCATCGTCCTTCGACTTTCCACCGGACCACCCCTTCTGGGGCGCGTTCAACCAGAGCCAGAACCGCGACATCGCGGCCGCCCTGTCATCGATCGGCTTCCGCTTCGACGGGTTCGGCGGCTGGGTGGACGAGCGGCTGCCGAGCCAGCGCGACCTCGCGATGGCCGTGGGCTACGCAGGCCTCGACCCGATGCGCGTCCGGCACTGGCCGACCGAGGCGGAGACGCGCGACCTCCTCCGTGACGTCCGGGTCGCGGCCGACGAGTACGTCGCCGGTGCCGCCGGCGGGATGACCCTGGGCGAGCTCGTGACCCTGCTCGGCCGGCGAGCCGACGGCCTGACTGAGCTCTGGAACGAGTGGGGAACCGTTCGCCCGATCCTGCTCGAGGCGGGCTGACCTCCAGACCCGTCAGGCGGATCCGGCCGCCGCAGCCTGGGTCGCGGCCCCGGCCTCGGGATCGGGTCCTTCGTCGTCATCGTCGTCGATCACCACCAGGCGCAGCGCCTCGGCCGCAGCGACTCCGATCGGCTCCCCTTCCTCGGCCGCCCAGGCGGTCATCCGCTCGGCCAGCCTGACCGGCTCCTTGATCTGGCTGGCGTGGGCCCGGAGGGCGTCGATCTTGCGGCCGAGCGTCGCCCCGATGTCCACCCGGACGTTGGGCTCGTTCGGCCAGAAGAGGTACAGGCGCTTGACCGGGTGGGCCGCGAGGCCGCTCCGGGCGAGAGACGGGAAGGCCATCGGGTTGCGCGCCGCCGGGTAGACCGCGTCGACCGCCGCGAGGCCGGCCGCCCGATGGTCGGCGTGGTTGATCCCGCCGTCGCGGTAAAAGATGACGCTCGGGTCGGTGGCGAGGACAGCGTCGGGACGAAAGGTCCGGATCTCGCGCACGAGGTGCTCGCGCAGGATCAGGTCGTTGACGAGGGCGCCGTCGGGCATGTGCAGGAACGACATGCCGGCGTAGCCGATGATCGCGGCGGCGGCCTCCTGTTCGGCCTCGCGCAGGGCGGCCAGCTCGAGCGGGTCGGCGTTCGGGTCCTCACCGCCGGCATCGCCGCTCGTGCAGCACACCAGCCAGCCTGTCGATCCAGCGTCGATCCAGCGGGCGGCGGTTCCGGCAGGCCCGAAGTCGGCGTCGTCGGGATGGCCGGCGATGACCATGAATCGATCTGGACGCCAGGTGTGGGCTACGTCATTCACAGGCTGCGCGTTCCGTCCCATGGTCCTCTTGTTTCGTCGAGTCCGACGGCGATATGATCACCGCCGAGGCTTCGCTCGTCTCCCCCCACGAGCGAAGCCTCATTCGCTGCCCGGGGCGGTCGATTCGACAGCGCGCGCGCCGATCGGCATCAGGTTCAACCGGTCGCTGCCGTGGCCGCCATCGCCGCCCGGGCCTCGTCGAGGGCCACGATGACCTCGGCGGCATGACCCTCCGGCTTGACCTTCGACCAGGTCCGGGCGATCCGGCCCTCGGGATCGATGAGGAACGTTGTGCGGGCCACGCCCATGTACGTCTTCCCGTAATTGCTCTTCTCGACCCAGGTGCCGTACGCCTCGGCGACGGCGTGGTCCGCGTCGGCGAGGAGGACGAACGGCAGGCCGAACTTCTCGCGGAACGCCTTCTTGCTCGACGCGCCCTGCGGGCTGATCCCCCACACGTCGGCGCCGCGCTCGACGATCGTGTCGTTCGCGTCGCGGAACTCGCACGCTTCCACGGTGCAACCGGGTGAGTCGTCGGTCGGATAGAAGTAGACGACCGTCCAGCGGCCGCGCTGATCGGCCAGTCGATGAACGCTGCCGGTGTGGTCGGGAAGGGCGATCTCTGGCGCGGTCACGCCGACGTCGGGGGTGCTCATCCGACGAGCGTAGCAGGGGTTTCCGCGACGAGAAGCCGGCCGGCCTCGAGCTCGATCGAGGCGTCGCCGGCATCGCGTACGTTCGACAGGCCGCGCGATGGACCGAGCGGAAGCGGCTCTCCGCGGAGCGGGTAGCGGAGCCCGGCGGTCGTCACGCCGCCTGCGTCGCCACCGAACGGCATGAGCGAGACGAGGTCGCCGATCCGGCCGCCGAGATCGTGCCGGCCCGGACCGACCAGTCGGATCCGGGCCGCGGCGTCGACGATTCGGACAGCGCAGCCGGTCAGGCGCGGGTCGGCGAGGAGCCAGACGTTCGCGAGCCCGTGATCGAACCGCGCGCCGCCGAGCGCGCCGAGGATCGTGACCCGCCGGGCGCCGGCCTCGATGGCCGTCAGGAGCGCGAGCTCCGTGTCACTCTCGTCCTTGTCCGCCGCCAACCGTCGGATCGGGATCCCGGCTGCGGCCAGCTCGGTGACGCCGTCCTCACCCAGCGAGTCGCCGTCGCCGACCCACAGATCCAGGCGGCGTTCGAGCGCCGCGGCGTGGCGTGCCCCGCCGTCGGCGGCCACGACCCAGTCGATCCCGTCCGACCAACCGGGCCAGGCGGCATCGAGCGCCTCGACCGGCCCACACGTCCCGTCGGCGAGGACCAGGGCATGGCCGATCCCGGTCATGACCCGTCGGTCGAGCGCGCCGAGCGCAACGCGAGGTGGGCGTCGACCCAGGCGGTCACGGACGAGGCGACCTCCGCTGCGCCGGCCGCCAGGAGCTCGGCCCGCTCACCGAGGACCGACTCGATCCCGACCCCGCGGGCGCCGACGGCGACGGCCATCGCCATGTCGGTCGGGGCGTCGCCGACGTAGATGCACGTCTCCGGTGCGTGCCCGTCGCCGGCGAGCTCGAGGGCGAGCCGGAGCGGCGCCGGGTCCGGCTTGTGGACCAGCAGGTCGTCGCCGAAGACGCGGATCGGCAGGAGCGGCCCCAGCCCGGTCCGCTCGAGCTGGGGCTCGACGACCTCGCGGTGCCCGGCCGTGACGATCCCGATCGCGATCCCCATCGCCCGCAGGCGGCGCAACGCCTCGGGCACGCCGGCGAAGGCGAAGACCTCGTCGCCATTGGCCTCGAACGTCGCCCACCAGAGCGTGTTCGCCTCGTCGAGCCGGTCGTGCGGGACGCCCAGACGGCTGTACATCTCACGCCAGTCCGGGGCGTAGTGCTGGCGGTAGCGAACGACGTCGAACGGCAGGCCGAACGACTCCATGACCGTCGCATTGGCGCGATGGAACGCACCGAGCGAATCGACGAGCGTGCCGTCCCAATCGAAGAGGATCGCTTTCACGACTCGATGCTAGCGCCCCGGCCGCGCGGGGTCTCCGTCCCCGACGCCTCGGCGGCGGGGGCGGTTCCAGGGCAAGGCGCCGCCGAGCACGGAAGCGAGCGGACTCGGATGTCCGTGAGCGACGCGCGCAGGCGGCAACGCAGCCATGGGCCGTTCCCGATGCGGAGCGATGCCGTAGACTCCGGCCGTGCCCGAAGCCACAGATCACGCAGGGATCCAGCGGGTCCGCGACGCAGCCGCCCGGAAGGGAGTCGAGCTCGACGTCCGGGTCTTCGACGCTTCGACCCACACCGCCGCCGAAGCCGCCGCGACCGTCGATGCCGAGCTCGGCCAGATCGTCAAATCGCTGGTGTTCGTCGCGCCGGCCGAAGACGGCTCGCTCGAGCCGCTGATCTGCCTGGTGTCCGGCCCGAACCGGGTCGATCTCGCCCGGCTGGCCGCCGTCACCGGCGAGCGCGACATCCGCCGGGCGACCGCCCGCGAGGCACAGGAGCTGACCGGGTTCGTCATCGGCGGCATTCCGCCGTTCGGCCACGCGAAGCCAGTCCGGACGATCATGGATCCCGACCTGGGCCGCTTCCAGGTCGTGTGGGCCGCGGCCGGCACGGCGACGGCCGTCTTCCCCGTCCCGCCGGCCACGCTCCGGATCCTTGCCAACGCGATGGTCGCCCCGATCGCCGAGGAGCGCCGCGCGGCCGACATCGAGGCCGAGGCCCAGTCCCAGCGCGACCACGACGACTCCGCCGGGGTCGGCGGCTTCGTCGGCGGCGGCGCAACCCCATCGAACGCAGGGGCGTGACGGCCGACGGCCCGAGCCGCCCGGCGGCCCTGCCGCGCGACGCGACGATCGCCTACCCCGGCGGCCTGCGAGCGCGCTGGCGCTGGGCCGGCAGCGGCCAGGGAGCGGCGGTCTTCGCTCTCTCGGAGGCCGGCGGCACCCTCGAGGACCTCGGCCCGCTGGTTTCGACCGACTTCGAGCACCTGTGCCGGGCGGAGCTCCGGATCGACGGGCCGGCCGGCGCCTGGACGGTCCGGCTCGCATCGCTGATCCAGGACGAGCCGGCCGGCCTCGTCTGGGACGACTCCGGGCTGTTCGTCGTGAAGTACGGGTTCCACACGTGGGCCCTCGAGAGCCGGACCGGCGTCCTGCGCTGGTCGCACCGTTCGGCGTCGCCACTTCTCGCTGTGTTCGGCTCGCCGCGCCTTGCCCATCTCCTCGTCCAGTCCGAGATCGAGACGTTCGCGATCGAGCCGGACGGGACGGTCGGCTGGCGGATCGCCCACAGCGACGTCGTCACCGAGGCGTCCCTGATCGGGGGCAGCCTCGTCCTCACGAGCTTCGCCGGCCAGGTCATGGCCCTCGACCCGGCGACCGGCCGCGCCACCGACGGCTGACGCCCGGGCTCCGGGCCGGGGACGGACGGTGGACAACCGTTCGACGGCCCGCCAAGTTCGTGGATAACCGCATTGACCCGTCCGGTTCCGAGCCGTAGCGTTGACGGCAGCCCGGAGGGGCCGAGCGCAGGCTAACGGCAGCGATCACATCAACGCCCACGCCGCGAGTAGGTTCCTTCGGGTCTTTCCATGCCCGCAGGCTGGCGCTCCGGATCCGCGAGCGGGCCACGGGCCTCTGACGGCTATCATCCGGGCCGTGACTCCCCTCCTCCTCGGCGCCGCGGGTCTGCTCGCCTTGGTGGCCGGCGGGATGGTCCTCCGGACGTTCGGCGCCCAGTACCGAATGGGGCGACTGCTGGCCACCACGCCCCGGGTCAGCGTGGCCGAGGCGAACCAGCTCGCGGCCATTGGCCGGCGGACCTACGTCCGGGTCGACGGCCGGATCGACGCCGCCGACGAGTTCGAGGACGCCGACCACCGCCCGCTCGTCCTGCGTCGGGTTCGCCTCGAAGCCCGGGTCGGGCGCGATTGGCGGCCGTTCGAGGACCATCGCCAGGTGGTTCCGTTCGCAATCACCGAGGGCCTCGACTCGATCGCGATCGACATCGATGCCCTCGGTGACGGCCTGATCGTCGTCCCGCGCGAGTCCGTGGGCCGGGCCGCCGACCTGCCCGACCGCGTCCCGGAACCGTATGGACCTGATACGACCGTCCGGGCGCGGATCGAGCAGCTGTCCTCAGTGGAGCACGCGACGGTCCTCGGCTACCCGGTGCCCGCCCCGACCGCGCCGACAGTACCGGCCGGGCTGACCGCGACGGCGGCCGCAGGCACCGCGACGGCGGCCGCAGGGCAGATCGCCGCCGACCAGGACGCCACCCCGGCGGCGCGCCTCACGGCCGGTCGCGGCCGGCCCCTGATCGTGACCGTCCTCGAGGCCGACGAGGCAATGCGGATCCTCGCCGGCGGCGACGCCGGACGCACCCGGTTGGCGGCCGCCCTGCTCGGCGCCGGCGCGATCCTCGTCGCCGGAGCCCTCGTCTGGGCCGTCGTCGCGGCGCTGCTGCCGGCGGTCATCGCCCTCGTGCCGGGCGCCGCCGGGCTCGTCGAGTCGGTCCTTGCCGCCTCACCCGAGCCGTCGGTCGCGGTCGGCGGCGATCCGCGCAGCAGCGGGCAGGGCCCGGGCCTGATCGGGACGCCCGGGCTGGCGATCCTCGGCGTCGTGACCATCGGCCTGATCGCGGTCGTGGTCACGGCCGTGTATGTCCGACTGACCCGGCCCGCCGGGCCGAGATCAGGCTCCGGCTCGGCCCGCCCGCGGCGCTGAGACGACCCTCCCGGCGCGTTCCCGTACCTTCGTCCTATTGGCAAGAACTGTGAGATTGGTAGGCTCCGTCCGTCGACTTGACATTTCCTCCATGAGCGACCGGTGCCGAGCGCGCTTCCCACCCGCCCCATCGATGCCACCCTCTCGGTGACCAAGGCTGCCCGGCTGCTCGGCGTCCATCCGAACACGGTGCGGGCGTGGAGCGACGCCGGCCGCCTCCGCTACTACCGGATCAACCCGCGTGGCGACCGGCGCTATCGGATCGGCGACCTCCAGCGATTCCTCGCGGCCGCGGAGAGCGTGCCCGAACTCGGGCCAGCGCCGTCCGCGCCAGGGCCCGTCACCGCGTCCAAGGGGCAAGTCGGTCTGCGACGCACTGGCGCCGGGCCCGACCGAGCCGTCGAAAACGACTCGCATCCGGTCGATCGCCGGCCCGACCGGCACCGGGCCGACCTCGCGGTGATCGCGGCGCTCGGTCGGATTGCCGCCGACCCGGACACGCTCGACGACGTTCTACGCCGGGCCGTCTCGGTCATCCGCGACCGGGGCAACTTCCGATCGGTCACCATCCACGAGCTGCGCGACGAGCGTCTCCAGCCGCGCGCCGCCGTCACCCCCGGCCCGTCGCGCCTGGTCGATGTGCCCTGCTCATTCGGTGTGTCCGGCAGGGCCCTCGACCGATTCGCGGCCGGCGATCCCGGACCGGTCGAGGATGACGGCTTCGACTCAGCCGGCGGGCTCGCTGCGAACAACCACCAGATCGCCATCGCGATCCCGGGCGGCAACGAGGCCTGGGGCGTCCTCGCCGTCAGCGTCGACCCCAACCGCGACCAGAGCGCACTCGACCCCGATCTCCTGATCGAGATTGCGGCGGCCGTCGGGATGATCGTCGAGGCGGCCGGGCGGGCGGCCCTGGTCGCGCACCAGGTTCATCGGGCCGACGCCCTGCGCCGCGTTGCGTCCGACATCGGCAGCCGCCTCGAGCTCGACCAGATCCTGTCCGGGCTGGTCGACCACGCGATGGTCCTGTTCAACGGCGATCGGGCGGCCGTGTTCCTGCGCAGCCCGGATGGGCGGACCCTGGCGGAGTACAGCCGCGGGCTGTCGCAACGCTATCTCGACGCGGTGCTGGGCGCGGAGAACGGCTCCCTGCCGGCCATGGCCGTGGCCGCCCGCCAGACCCTGTTCGCCACCCGGTTCCGCGACGACCCGCGGGTCGGTCCGATCCGGGCGGCTGTCGTACAGGAGGGCTTCGACACGATCTGCACGACGCCGCTCCTCGACGGGGCCAGCGTCCTCGGCGATCTCAACGTCTACCACGACTCCAGCCACGAATGGACGCCCGATGAGCTCGACACGATGGCCGCCTTGGCCGACCAGGCGGCGATCGCGATCAAGAATGCCCAGAACTTCGAGCGGATGGCGACCTGGGCGGCCCAGCTCCAGTCGATCCAGCAGCTCGGCGCGCGCCTGTCGCGGCTCGGCACCGAGGAGGAGATCGGGGTCACGATCGCGACCGAGCTGCGCCAGCTGATCGATTACCACAACGTCCGGGTCTACCGCCTCCGGGGCGACGACCTGATGCCGGTGGCGATGCGCGGCCAGGTCGGAGAGTACGTCGACGAGACCCCGGAGCAGTTGATGGTCACGTTCGGCGAGGGGATCACCGGCTGGGTCGCCGAGCATCGCCTGGCCCAGAACCTGCCGGATGCGAGCGCCGATCCGCGGGCGAACACGATTGCCGGGACGGAAGACGACCTCGACGAGTCGATGCTCCTCGCGCCGATGGTCTACGAGGACCAGGTCCTGGGCGTGCTGGTGCTCTCGAAGCTCGGCCTCCACCAGTTCAGCGAGGACGACCTGCGCCTGCTGGTGATCTACGCCAGCTTCGCCGCGCAGGCCTTCGCCAACGCCGACGCGACGGGCCTGCTCCGTGCCCAGTCCCATGCGCTCGGCCGCCAGCTCGCCAACCAGCGGGCCCTCCTCCAGATCACCGAATCGATCCTGACGACGCTCGATCCGCGCTCGATCCTGGACCAGGTCGCGGCACGCCTGTCCGACCTCGTCGGCTACGACAACCTGTCGATCGAGCTCCTTGACCGGACGACCGGCCTGCTCCGGCCGATCACGGCCAAGGGCATCCACGCCGCGGAATACCTCGAGCCGTGGCTGCCCGGCGAGGAGGGGCTCGCGACGTGGGTGGTGGCCCACAACGAGCCGGCCCTCGTCCTCGACGAGACCCGTGACAGCCGGGTCCGCCAGTTCCGGGACGTGGGTCCGGTCGACGGGAGCCTGATCTGCGTCCCGCTCCGCGGTCGCGACGGGGCGACGGGCATCCTCACCCTCGAGCGACTCGGCCTCGAGCAGCGCTACGGCGAGGAGGAGTTCGAGCTCGTCAAGCTGTTCGCGGCGCAGGTCTCGATCGCGCTCCAGAACGCCGAGGTCCATCGGGCGGTCGAGATCCGGGCCCAGACCGACGGCCTGACCGGCCTCCTGAACCACGGAACGTTCCAGGAGTGGCTCGGCCGGGGCGTCCAGTCGCACGACCCATTCAGCCTGATCATGCTCGACCTCGACGACTTCAAGCGCGTCAACGACGACCTCGGCCATCAGGCCGGTGACCGGCTGCTCGCCGAGATCGCCCGCGCGATCGAGGCGGCTGGGCGCGAGTCGGATCGAGTCTTCCGTTACGGCGGCGACGAGTTCGCCCTGATCCTGCCCGGCGCCGATGCGTCCTCGGCGCTCGGCGTGGCCGAGCGGGTCCGGGCGGCGATCGGCGCCCTCGGCCAGACCGGGACCACGTGGGCCGCCGCCGGGATGCCGATCAGCGTGTCGATCGGCGTGGCGACGTTCCCGCGCGACGGCCTCAGCGCCGAGGCGATCCTGCTCGCGGCCGACCGCGCCTGCTTCGTCGCGAAGCGGACCGGCAGCGGCCTGATCGCGACCGCCGACGAGGGCCTCGCGATCGCCCGCGAATTCTCGTTCAAGGCGCCGACGCCGATCGACACGATCCAGGGCGGCATCGACGATAGCGCCGATCCCGGGCCGGCCGACCCGCCCGTCGCCAAGGCGCCACCCGCCGCCAGGGCTCTACCGACTCCGCGAGCGCGCCGCCCGACCGGCGATGCAACGCCTGTCTCGTAACGTCCTCGAGCCGCGGCCCGTCCCACCGCGCGCGATGACGATCCGCAGGCCTGCCACGACCGCCGCCCGGACTCTTGTGCTCATGGTCGCGCTGGCGGCCCTCGCGACGGCCTGCCTGCCCCCGGTGTCGCGCGGTCCGGCCGAATCCGGTTCCGCGACGAGTGGCGCGGTCGCGCCCACGGTCGCGCCCACGAGCGGACCCACCGGCCCGACGCCGCGCCCTTCGTTCGTCCCGCCGACCCCGACCCCCGCCCCAACCTTCGCGGTCCACACCGTCGCCTCCGGCGACAACCTCAACAGCATCGCGAAGAAGTACGGGACGTCGGCCCGGAGCATCGCCTTCTGGAACCGCTCGACCTATCCATCGCTCGATCCGGAGTCGCCCGCCTACCGGCCAGACCTGCTCAAGCTCGGCTGGACGCTGTTCCTGATCCCGAACGTGATCCTGACCGACGACGAGGTGCCACCGCTGCCGACCGCGAGCTGAGTGCCGACCGTCAACAAGCTCAGAGGCGGCCGGCGTCGATCACCCGCTGGAGGAACTGCTGGGTCCGCGGCTCGCGTGGCGTGCTGAACATCTCGGCCGGTGCCGCGATCTCGAGGATCCGACCGGCGTCGAGGAAGCAGACCCGGTTCGCGATCTCCCGGGCGAAGCTCATCTCATGGGTGGCGATCAGCATCGTCATCCCCTTGCCAGCCAGCTCCCGGATCAGGTTCAGGACCTCGGCGACGAGCTCCGGATCGAGGGCGCTCGTGATCTCGTCGAGCAGGAGCAGGTCCGGCTCCATGGCCAGGGCCCGGACGATTGCCACACGCTGCTGCTGCCCACCCGACAGCCGGTCCGGGTACTCGCGGGCCTTGTCGGCGAGGCCGATTCGCTCGAGCAGCTCGGTCGCGCGCGCCTCGGCGTCGGCCCGGCTCAGCCCCAGGACCTTGCGCGGGGCGAGGCTGACGTTGTCGATCACGCGCATGTGGGGGAACAGGTTGTACGCCTGGAACACGATCCCGATCCGGCGCCGGATCCGGTTGACGTCGACACCCTTCGCCGTGATCTCGACGCCGGCCACGACGATCCGGCCGGCGTCGATCGGCTCGAGCAGGTTGATGCAGCGCAGGAGCGTCGACTTGCCGCTCCCCGACGACCCGATCAGGCAGACCACCTCGTGCTCGGCCACGGCGAGATCGATCCCGCGCAGGACCTCCAGGTCGCCGAACGACTTGTGGAGGCCCTCGATGCGGAGGGCCGCTGCCGTCGCGCTCGGGCCAGCCGCGATGCCGCTCATCGGGCGCCTGCCACCTGTCGCGCGCGATCTCGCGCGACCAGCCAATCGGTGAGTCGGGCGAGTGGGATCGTGATCACGACGAAGACGAGGGCGATCGCGATGAACGGCGTGAAGTTGAACGTGGCCGCTTTCAGGATCTGACCCTGCCGGAAGATCTCGACGACGCCGACCACAGACAGGAGCACGGTGTCCTTCTGGAGACCGATGAAGTCGTTGAGGAGCGGCGGGATGACCCGACGCACGGCCTGCGGGACGATCACGAACCGAAGCGCCTGGAGACGGCTCAGCCCGAGGGAGCGTGCAGCGGCTTCCTGGCTCCAATGGACCGAATCGATGCCGGCCCGGTAGACCTCGGAGACGTATGCCGAGTAGACCAGGGTGATCGCGACGCCGCCCCAGAAGTACACGTCATTCGGCACGCCTTCGATTCCCAGGGCCGGCACGCCGAAGCCCAGCAGATAGATGATCACGATCGAGGGGACGGCTCGGAACAGGTCGACGTAGACGGTCGCGATCAGGCGGATCGGAAAGAACACCGGACCGGGCAGGCCACGCAGGACCGCGATGATCAGGCCGAAGAACAGGATGAAGACCTCGGCGATCAGGAAGATGGCGACGTTCGTCCGGAACGCGTCGATGATCTTCGGCAGCGAGCGCTCGAAGATCGCGCCGTCGAAGAACGCCTGCTGGACCTCCGGCCAGTTCGGTGCGGTCGTGATGAGCACGGCCAGCACGCCGAACACGACGACCGTCGAGACGAGGGCGATCAGCGTCGACCGGACAGCCTCGCCGGGCGGCACCCGGCGCCGGGCACGACGAGGCCCGCTGCCACCGCGCAGACCGATCAGGTCGCCGGTGTCGAGCGGGCCTCCCGCGAGGGACATGCCGTCACGCCGCGCCGCGGCCGGCGGCTACGGCGCGATGACCGGAGCGCTGGCCTTGTCGGACAGCCACTCCTTGGTGATCGCCTCGAGCGAGCCGTCGCTCTTCATCGCCGCGATCGCCGCGTTGACGCACGCGGTGAGCGGGCTTGCCTTGGCGAGGACGACGCTGAAGTGTTCGGCGTCGGCGCCGGCCGGCGGCGCGAACTGGCCGACGATCACGGAGTTCTCGACCTGGGCGGCCGTGACGTAGAAGGCCGTCGGCAGGTCCACGACGAGGCCGTCGATCTGCTTGGCCTTGAGCGCCGCCACGGCGTCGTCGTTGGTGTTGTAGACCATCGCCGCGGCGGTCGGGGCGATCACATCATTGATGGTCGCGAGGCTGGTCGTCCCGACCTGGGCGCCGAACTTCGAGCCCTTCATGTCGGCGACCGTCTTGGCTGCGGCAAGGCCGTTCGCCTTCAGCGCCACGACCGACTGGTTGAGCGTGTAGTAGCCGTCGGACAGGTCCACCGCCTGGGCCCGCTCGGCCGAGAACGAGACCTGGTTGATGTCGATGTCGAACGCCTTGGCGCCGGGCGCGAACGAGTTGTCGAACGGGACGACCGTCCAGACGACGTCGGCCTCGGCAAAGCCGAGCTTGGCGGCCAGGGCGTGGGCGAACGCGCCCTCGAAGCCCTCGCCGTTCGTCGGGTCGCCGAGCTCCCACGGCGCGGTCGCCGTTCCGGCCGGGATCTGGAAGTACGGCGGGTAGGCCGGATTGTCGGTGCCGATCGTGAGCTTGCCGGCGGTCTTCACGGCCAGACTTTCCTTGGCGCAGGCATCGGGCGAGGGGCTCGGGGCGACGCTGGCTGGGTCGCTCGCGGCGGTCGACGGCGCGAGCGACGGGGCGGCCGAGCTGGGTGCCGGCGTGGCTCCGCTCGTGCACGCGGCAAGGACCAGGCTGGCGAGGGTGAGGGCGGTGACGGGAAGGGCTCGACGCATGGCTGGTGACCTCGTGATCGGGGGCAAACGCCCGCGGAGTGTAGCGGATGTCCGACTGGATCAGTCGGGATTGGCCCGCGCGACGACGACCTCGAGATCTTCGACAAGGCCGTGCTTCGCCGCGGCATCGGCCTGGCTGGCGGCGAGGCAGATCCGGCCGTAGGAATCCTCGTAGACGAGCGTCCCGCCGGGCGCGACCTCGCCGAACGTGGCCTGCCACGTCGTCGCGATCGTCGCTCCCCCGGCGACGGTCAGGACGAGCGCGTCACCGGGCTGGATGGCGCCCAGCGCGGCCTCGAGATCGGCCCGCAGGCCAGCCAGCTTGACGTTGCCGAACGTGTCGACGTAGACGACGCTCGAGCGCAGCCGGCCCGCTTCGACCCGCGGCTCGCGGATCGGCGACGGGATCAGGGCGGCCGGCTGGACAGCCGGGCCGAACGCCGCCAGCGGCACGCCGTTCGCGAGATGGGCGGCCGCCGGAGCGAAGATGTCGCGGCCGTGGAAGCTCGTGCTGATCACCGCCAGGCGGTAGGCAGCGGCGTCGAGGAGGTGGACCGCGGCCACGCCGCCGAGGCGCGCGGCGGCGCCGACCAGGAGCCCGTTGTCCGGCCCGATCAGGACATCGCCCCGGCCGGTCGCGATCGCGATCGGGAGGCGGGCGGTGCCCACCCCCGGGTCCACGACCGCGACGTGGAACCCGACCGGCATGTACGGCAGAGCGCACCACAGCAGGAGCGCCCCGTCGCGGATCGCGAACTTCCGGACCTCATGGCTGATGTCCACGATCCGGGCGTCCGGGGCAATGCCGAGGACGACGCCGCGCATGATCGCGGCGCTCGGGTCGCGCGAGCCGAAGTCGGACAGAAGCGAGATCAGGGGGCCGGTCACGCCGGCGATCGTACGGCACGGAACGTCGAAGCGGCGCCCGGAGGAGGCCAGGCGCCGCTTCGAAGTGGAATGTCGCGGTGACGGGAGGAGGATCGTCGCCGCGACGGAGGATTCAGTTGTGGGGCCGGCGATCCGGCCGAGGCTCAGTGCGGAAGCGGGGCGCCCGGCTCGGCAAAGTGGCCGGTCCGGTTCATCTGACGAAGGAAGAGGAGCTGGTTGATCTGGCGGAGAGTCCAGCGGGCCTCGCCGATGGCGATCCCGGCCATGAACGCGGTGAGGTTCGCCGCCTCGTCAGGCGCCAGACCCCGCATGAGGAGATTCCGGTAGGTCGCCCGGGTGCGAGGCTCCGCCGTCGAAGCCTGGCTGTCCGACGATGTCGTGGTGGCGGTGGCCGATCCAGACCCGGCCCCGGAGGCCGCTCCGATAACCGGCCAGGACGAGCCGCCGCGAGATGAGCGACCCCGACCCCGATGCTCTCGACGCGCCTGACCTGCCATGGATCACCGGTCTGTCCTGTCTTCCCCGAAGGGATGCCCGTGCCTGTTGTCTGTTGGTTCGTCGGTTCCCGTCGAGTGGATCAGCGGATCCGTCGATCGGGTCGCTCTGGTGTGGTTAGCGGGATATTCGACCTGCCAAGGGGCCGACACGATGACCCGTCGGTCCCATGGCCCGTGGTACTTGCGGCGATGACTTCACCCGGACGACGTACGGCGGCCGGGTAGAGTTGCGGCCGTGCGGGTCCGGACCTTCGAACTGCGTCTGATCGCCCTCGTCCTGGCGGGCTGCTGGACGGCCGCGGCCGCGATCGTCCTCGTCGGCTATCGGCCCGGCGGCCCGATCGACGTCGGGGTCGGCCTCGCTGCCCTCGCTCCGGCGCTCGTCGCCCTCGTCGGGGTGGCCTGGCCACCGGTCGCGCGCGGCGATCGGGCGTTCGCCGGAATGGTCTCGCTCGCCGCGGTCTCGCTCCTGGTCCTCGTCCCGTCGATTGCCGACCTGACCGGCCAGCTCGGGGCGCGCGGCGCGCAGACACTCCTGCCATCGGTCGAGGCCGCGTATCCGTGGGTCCTGGCCCTGCTCGGGACGTCCCTGCTGGCGGGGTTCGGATTGGCCCGGCGGCGCCTGGGCCAGGCAGCGATGCGCCGCCGGCGCCTGGCCCGCGGCCTGGTCCTCGCGACGATCCTGGCCATGGCCAGCGGGCTGCTCTTCGCGGCGGTGGCGATGGCCAACGAGCTGGCCCTCCGCGACCGGATCGCGACGTCGTCCCGATTCGGGCCGACTGACGTCGATCGCCAGCCGCCGAGCTGCGACGGGCCGATGGGCATCGGGCCAACCGCTCGCCTCGCGATCCATCTGGATGGCACGCTCGACGGCCGGGCGATGGGTACGATCGAGCTCGCCGGCGAGCGGGCCGCGGCCGACGTCCGGTGGCTTGCCTACGTGGCAACCTCGCGCGAGCTGGGCCTCCATGGCGCCGCGCTCGTCGGCGATGCAGCGTGGCTCCGCCGGCCGGTGGCGGGCTGGCGTCGAGTGACGCCGGTCGAGATCGGTGCGGTCGACCTCGACCTCACGGCGTTCCGTGCGGCGTTGTCGCGGGAAGCCCGGGCCGCGGCCGAATCGCGCGGGGTCGTCGTCATCGAGGGCGCTCGCGCGCGTCAGTGCCGGGTCGCGGTCGACGGTCCGACATTCCGGGCTGCGTTCCCACAGGTCGGCTGGCTGATCGGCGACGCGGATCTCGCCCACTGGTGGGGCCAGCTCGACTACTGGGTCTTCCTCGACGGCCAGATCGGGCGGATCGCCGGCAGCGTCAACGGCGAGGCGGCCGACATCCACGTCGGCGCGCTCCAGGCGACGATCCGGGTCGACCTGACCGCGACCGATCGGGGCGGCGTCGTGCGCGTCACCCCGCCGGCGCCGTGACGGGCCGAGCCAGTCGTGACGGGCCGAGCCTGAGCGGGCGATGATGGCGGGTATGGACGACGATCGGGAGGAGCGCGGCTCGGCGAAGCGCGACCGGCTGGCCAGGATGACCCGGATCATCGCCTTGCTCAGCGCCCACCCGGATGGGATGAAGCCGTCGGAGATGGCCCACCGCGTCGATTCGTCCGTGCGGACCGTGTATCGCGACCTGCGCTCGATCGAGGGCGAGCTCGGGCTGCCGTTGTGGTCGGAGGGCGGTCGCTGGGGGGTCGAGGCCGACGCGTTCCTGCCGCCCCTGAAGCTGACCCGGAGCGAGGCCATGGCGGTCGTCCTGTCGGCCCGGTTGATGGTCCGCTACGCCGACAAGTACGACCCGGACCTCGCGTCGGCGTTCGAGAAGCTCGCCGCCGTGCTGCCGGCGGCGCTCCGCGAGCACGTCGACCGGACCCTCGATGACCTGTCGCGCCGCCCGACGGACGAGAAATTCAGCCGCCATGTCCGGCTCCTCACCCAGGCCTGGGCGGAGCGGCGGGTGGTCTCGCTCGACTACTCCCCCGCGCCGTATGCGCCCGAGGCGGCGCCGCGCAAGGCGCGCGTCCGCCCGTACCTGATCGAGCCGTCGCTCCAGACCCACGCTCTGTACCTGATCGGCTGGGACGAGACGAAGGACGCGATGCGGACGTTCAAGATCGAGCGGATCCGGGACGTGGCGCTGACCCCGGACTCGTTCACTCCGGCCGGCGCGGAGGTGGACGGGATGTTCGAGCGGGCCTGGGACATCATCGCCGACCAGGAGCCGGTCGAGGTCGAGCTGCGCTTCGCGGCGCGTGTCGCGAGCCGGGTCCGCGAAGCGCGCTGGCACCCGACCGAGCGGGTCGCCGAGGAGGCCGACGGCGCGCTGACGTGGCGAGCGACGGTGGCCGGGCCGATCGAGATCCGGCTCTGGATCCTGTCGTGGGGCGACGACGTGGAGGTCATCGAGCCGGCGAACCTGCGCGACGACGTGGCCGCGACCCATGCCCGGGCGGCAGCGCGCTACGGCGGCGCGTCGGCGGCCGCGCCGCGAGCCCGCACCTGATGGCCCGTCACCCGTTCAGCGCCGTCAACCTGATCAGCGACCCGATCCACGGCTATGTCGAGCTGACCAAGCGCCTGACGGCCGAGGAGTCGCGGGCCGCCGACCTCCCGCCCGAGGATGCCGCCGAGGAGGACCTCCTCGACACGGCCTGGCTCCAGCGCCTGCGCCGGATCAGCCAGCTCCAGAGCGCCCGTTGGGTCTTCCCGACGGCCGAGCACTCGCGCTTCACCCACGGCCTGGGGGTCATGCACGAGGCCGGGCTCTGGGCCCGCCAGCTGGTGCCGTCGATGCGCCGCGAGCTCGGGGCGCGCGGCGAGCTCATCCCGAGCGAGGGCCTGGTCGTCGAGACGTTCCGGGTCGCCGGGCTCCTTCACGACGTGGGCCACGGGCCGTTCGCCCACTTTTTCGACGACCACGTCCTGGCCGGCTTCCCCGCCCCTCCGGACCCGCGTCGGCCGGCCGGCAAGCGGCTGGCCCACGAGGATCTTTCGCAGCTGATCATCGAGCGCGAGCTGGGCGGGCTGATCCGCGGCCTGCGCCGGGCGCCGGGCAGCGTCGCCGAGCGCGACGGCTTCGCCGACGGCGAGTCGATCGACCCGCGCTGGGTGTCGTTCCTCGTGTCGAAGCCGGCCCTCGACGACCCGGCGATGCCGACCTGGGTCCGCTGGCTCCAGCCGCTCCTGTCGGGCGTGTTCACCGTCGACAACCTCGACTACGTCCGGCGTGACGCGTGGATGACCGGCGTGGCGGTCGACGTCGACGTCGAGCGACTGCGCCGCTATGCGTTCGTCGGCAAGCGCGGGCTGACGCTCTACGAACCGGGGCTCGGCGCGCTCGAGATGTTCCTGACGTCGCGCCTGTTCCTGTACCAGCAGGTCTACTTCCACCGGACGGTCCGGGCGATCGACCTGGATTTGGCCGAGGTGTTCGGGCCGTCGATCCGAGCGATCTTCGGCGACCGATCGCCGGCCGACGCGCTCTCTGCGTATGCCGACCTCGACGAGTACGGACTGCTTCACCAGGCTGCCCGCTGGACCCGCGGCAAGGAGCTGTCGTCGTCGCCGGCCGCCGGAGACGGGCACGTCACGGCCGAGGTCGCCGACGCGTGGCGGGCGGTCCTGCTCCGGCGGCCGCGCTGGCGGTCCGAGGCAGAGGTCCGGGTCGAGTACGAGGCAGGCGCCCGGCCCGATGCCGAGATCGCCGCCCTTGGTGAACCCGAGCCCGGGCGGGTGGCGATTGACCTCGCGGTCGTCGACGCCCGGCCGGCCGATGCCACTGCGACCGACTCGCTGCTCGCCGTCGAGGGCCGGGACGGATCCTCGCTTTCGCTGGCCCGCTCGCTGGGACGGCTGCCGGCCTACGCCTTGATCGCCCGGCGCTACCGGCGGCTGGCGGATCGGTAGGGGGCGCGGCTCGCGGGCGGCCCGAGTTGGCCACTTTGCCACCACCGGACCGTCAGGACCGCTTCGGACCCGGATTCGGCGATGCGGGCCGCGTCGGCGCCGGCTCGCCACGCTCAGCGGACGATGCGCCGGGCCGGCAGCGCGTCGTGCAGCGCGCCACACGTTCGGTGGAAGCAAGTCCTGGCCATGTCCGTCGCGGGCACGGACAGCCTCGGTCGTTGCTAGTTCGGGGTCGCTTCGCCCGCCGCCGTGGCTGCCGCGGCCTCGGCCAGCGCGGCCGCCTTGATCGCCATGGCGATCTGGCGCGTCCTGAGCGCGACGTCGCCCCCGGGCAGGACCTGGAGCGGATCGATTCGGGCGATCTCGAGCTTCGGCAGCCTCAGGCGCTTGAGGATGTCGGCGCGGACGCCGAACGTCTTCGTCTCGAGCGGGCTGAACAGGCCGTAGTGGACGTGGCAGCCCGATGCGTGGCCGGTGGCGCCCTCGTGGCCGATCAGGTCGCCGGCCTCGACCCGCCGTCCGGGCTTGACCGTCACGTCCCGGAAGTGGGCGTAGATCGAGCGATAGCCGTTGCCGTCGTCAATCACGACGACGATCGGCAGGTCGTTCCACATCTTCCTTCGATCGAGCAGGTCGAAATACGGCTGGAGATCGCCGATCCAGCCGACCTGTTCGTCGAACCTGCGGCCGGCCGCCAGGACCACCCCGTCGTGGGCCGCCCGGACCGGCGCGCCGCAGAACGAGGCCATGTCGACGCCGTCGTGGAACAGCTTCCCGTTCTTGATCCGCGATCCACCCGGGATCGCCTTGAACGGCAGCGAGATCCGGCCGGCCCGGATCGGCCACTGGTAGCCGGTCAGGGAGGCGACCGGCGGCGCGACGCGGGCGATCATCGGGCGGGGGCCGTCCGCATCGGTCGGGCGGGGCGGGACCGACGCAGGATCGATCCGGGCGGGCAGGTGCGACGCCCCGGGCGCAGCGGATGCGGGCACGCCGACCGCTCCGGCGACCACCCCGCCGAGGGGGATGAGCGGCGCGCCGGCCGGGCCGAGGGCGGAGATCGCGAGCTGGAGGGCAACGGCCAGCCCGGCTGCGATCGCGAGCCCCGCGACCACGCGCCGGCTGACCGGCCGGCGTCGCTCGCGATCGCTCAGCGGTTGCGGGGGCAGGAACGAGGAGCCGGGCTGGATCGCGGGGGCAGGCCGCGCATGATTCGTCCGGTCACGGTGATAGTGGGGCACCGCGAATCTGTATCACTCGCCGGTGCCCGCCGCAACCGGGCCCGCGGCCGATGCCTCGGCCTCGGCCTCGAGCACCCTGGCCAGCTCCCGGCCCCACGCGCGCGCCCGCTCGAGCTCCCCGTCGCGGAGCGGCCCGTACTTGCTCATGACGACGAATCGGTGGGGCTCGTCGATCGGCTGGAAGCCGGCCTGCCGCAGCCCGTGATCGATCGTCCCGGTGGCGCCGCCCGGCGACCAGCGGATTCGGGTCTCGAAGGCGACCGATCGGCCAGAGCCGGTCGGCAGGTGCTCGAGCCAGGTCCGCATGGAGGGATGCGACAGGTCGGCCGGGCCGGGCGCAGCGTCCTCGTCGAGCAGGCTCTGACGCGCCTTGTCGGTGGTCAAACGGAAGCCGATCACGGGCGCGCCCGCCACGACGAGTTCCGCGCCCGCTACGTCGGGGCCGACGGCCTCGTCGGTCGTCATGGCCCGAGCATCGGGGCCGAGCCCTTCACTGATTGCATGAGCGATGGCGGCCGTGTTCCCCCAGTGCGATTCGTACACGACGATCTTCATCGGGCCTCCTCTTCGACACGGGTCGGGCGCCTCCATGCGGTGGCGACGTCCACGATCGTGGACCGCTGACGGCCGTTCCGCCCAGAGACGTCGGCACCGTCCATCCCGAGCCGACCGGCCCGTTCGAGCGGCGATCCGCGGTCCCGGGCTGTGCGCTCCTCAGCCGCGACTGAGGTCCAGGGCCGTGGGCGGTTCCGGGCGGGTATGATCGCGACCTTCCGCCCGTAGCTCAGTGGATCAGAGCGACTGACTTCGGATAATCGAGCACCAATCTGGCGTTTGCGCCGTGCTCGTGACCGTGGCGACGGCCCTTCCGTGCAGCCAGTTAGAACACTCCCGAACTTGCACCGTGCTACCCCTGTTCGCACCATGCCCGGCCGATGGTGGAGGGTCTAGACAGGCGCCACGGCAACCGTCAGAATCAGGGGCACACAACCCAATAGACGTGGCGTGAGACGACGGCCCAACGGCAGCAGGTCTTTAGATCATCGGCGGAGAGACCCCGCCTCAGCTGACACCTAGACGTACCGCCACCGACAACAAGACTCCAATGATCGAACAAGCCGGGAGACCCCCGGTCGGCGCGGTGCCAGACCACAAAGCGCGCCCCACGATCCGCGACCGGGAAGGCAAGAACCGGACAGGAGCACCTCGCTTGGTGCTACCCCGATGTTGTCTCCCGAAGAAAAACACCTCCGAGCCCGCGGCGCCGCCGCCGCGCGCTGGGGCCGACTCGATTACTCCGACAGGCTAGCCGCGACCGCGGCCGGCCGCGCCGCAGCCGCCGACCGCTTTCGTCTTCAGGCCGTCGCGGCTGGCGCCACCGGCAAGGACATTGCGCTCCGGGCCGCCAGCCTGAAGACCGCCCACTACGCGCGTGCGCAGCGAGCCGCTGCCGCCGCTCGGCGCCGAAAGGCGGGTGCATGATGGACGCTCCCGTTTCGGTGGTGGCCGAGTTCCTGCGCCTCGTTCAGGATCGGCGCGATGCGCTCGGCGACTCCGCCGGGCCGGCAGACGTCAGGTTCGGGATGCTGGCCGCGGAACTGGCCGCGCGCCAAGTCGCCGCGCCGGAGACCGATACCGGCCGCTGGATGTCCGACATGCTCGGCGTGCCGCTCGTCGGGGGCATTCAGGAACCCCATGTCGCCCGACAGGTTGACGCCGTCCGGTGGGCCACGGCCCGGCTGAAGGGCGGGACTGACGACTACCCGGGCACCATCCGGGTCGGCCTCGTGGCGGCCCGTCGGCTGGTCACGGACCCGCCTCGCGTGGATCGCGACGCCGTGCGCGTCGCATGGTCATTCGCCGTGCTCGGCGGCGCCAAGGGCAACGCGTTGGCACCGGATCGCCTGACCGGCGACGAGGACGAACGTTGAACGGCCCCGAGACGCCGGTTGTGTTGCCACCTGACCGGCCGGAATGGGCCGCGGAGCGGGCGGCAACGGCCGACGCGGCAACCATCGCGCAGATGGCGTACGCAGCGGGCATGGCCGATGCCGCGCGGCTTCAGACCGAGCGGATGCACGCCAAGAGGCTGCGCGATGCCGGCGCAGCGGCGCCGGCCGATGGCGTCGTCGGTTCCGAAACGCTGGCAGACCTGCCGTGGGGCGATCCGCCCGCGCAACTCGCCGGCGAGTTCCTGACGCCTGACGGTCCCACGGTTCTGTACGGGCCGGGCGGTGTCGGCAAGGGCATGGACTCCACGTACCTCACGTGGCTGCTGGTCCAAGCGCGGCACAAGGTGCTGCTCGTTGACTATGAGAGCAACTCGCGCGAGTGGGGCCAGCGCGCCCGCGGGATGGGATTTAGCGAAAACGAGCTAGCCAACGTCGGCTACCGCGCCCCATTCGATGACGCATGGACGGCCGCCAAGGGTGACCTGAACACCGTGGCGCCTCTCCTGCGGGCCGACGTGGAGGCCAATGGCTTCAGCTACATGATCGTGGACAGCTACACCGCGGCGACATCCTCGGGCGATTCCATGGGAGGGCAGGCGGGCGCTCAGGAGTTCTTCGCCGCGATCAAGGTTGTCGGGCTGCCGTCGCTCACCATCGCCCACGTCGCCGGTGCTTCAGGCCGATGGCCCGACCGGCCGTTCGGGACCGTTTTCGTCCATAACTTCGCTCGCGAGACGTGGGCGGTCGAGTCCCTCTCGGACGACGACGAGGGCCAGCTCGACGTCTTGACATGGAAGCTTCAGCCGAAGGTCCTCCGACTCGAACTCCGCAACAAGAAACGGAACAACGGCTGGAAGCCCAAACCGCAACACCTCACGTTCGCCTTCTACTCAAACGGCGAGATCGGAGTCTCAACCGAGGCGCCCAAGGGCGGCACGATGGCCGATGCGTTCGCGGCCATCCTCGGACGGGCCGGCAAGCCGCTGACGGTCGCCGCGCTCCTGAAGGCTCATCACGCGGACAACGGCGAGACGGTCTCGGCCAAGGCCGCCCGGAA
>JBKJOK010000052.1:0-3242 GCA_046595595.1 Candidatus Limnocylindrales bacterium | reverse complement strand
CGGGATCGAGAAGGACTATGGCGACGACGACTTCTACGGCCAGAGCTACTTCGTCAACCCGCGCGGCCAGTTCATCGGCGACCTCGGCTCGGCCTACGACGAGGAGCTGATCATCCGGGACATGGACCTCGACCTGATCACCGAGGTCCGCCAGACATGGCAGTTCTACCGCGACCGCCGGCCCGACGCCTACGCCGACCTCGTCCGACCCTGACCGATGGATTTCGGGTTCACCCTCAAGCCGGAAAGCTCGCTCGAGCGAACCGTCGCGCTGACGCGCCAGGCCGAGGCGGCCGGCTTTACCTCGGGCTGGCTGTTCGACTCGCACGTCCTGTGGCGCGATCCGTATCCCCTCCTGACCCTGATGGCCCAGGCGACCGAGCGGATGCGTCTCGGAACCTGCGTCACCAACCCCGCCACCCGCGAGCCGAGCGTCACGGCCTCGACCCTCGCCACCCTCAACGAATTGAGTGGTGGCCGGATGGATCTCGGGATCGGGCGGGGCGACTCGGCGCGGCGCGTCCTCGGCAAGCCGCCGACGACGATGGCGACGCTCGAGGAGGCGATCCGGGTGATCCGGGCCCTCGTCGCGGGCGAGACGATCGCCTACGAGGGCAGCGACCTCCACTTTCCGTGGACGTCGGGCTGGAACCTTCCGGTGTGGGTCGCCGGCTACGGCCCGATGGCCCTCGCGATGACCGGCCGGGTCGCCGACGGGGTGATCCTCCAGCTGGCCGACCCGGACTTGATCGCGTGGTTCGTCGGCCAGGTCCGGCAGGCCGAGGTGGCCGCCGGTCGGCCTGTCGGCTCGGTCCGGATCCAGGCCGCGGCGCCGGCCCATGTCGGGGACCTCGCCCTGTGCCGCGAGCGGACGCGCTGGTTCCCGGCGCTCGTCAGCAATCACGTCGTCGACCTCGTCAACAAGTATCCCCGCGAGGAGTTGCCCGAGACGCTGACCGGCTACGTCCGCGACCGCGAGGGCTACGACTACCTCCACCACGCCGAGGTCGGGTCGTCGAACGCCGGGTTCGTCGGCGACGAGGTCACGGATCGGTTCTGCGTCCTGGGCTCGGTCGACGATCACATCGCGAAGCTCGGCCGGCTGGCGGAGGCCGGGGTCGACCAGTTCAACATCTACCTGATGAACGGCGACGAGGAGGCGGTCCTCGAGGTCTATGGCCGGGAGATCATCCCGGCGATGACCGGCTGAACGGCGAGCGGTCGTCGCCGAGGCCGGCGGTCGTCGCCGAGGCCGGCGGTCGTCGCCTAGGCCGGCGGTCGTCGCGAGGGAGGACCACGTCGGTGGCGCAGCCGTGGTGCGGCGACGCACCGAGCGCGATCAGGGCGGTGCAGTCTCATGCGGTTGGATGAGGGTCCCTGGCCGGATCGGGGGACTGGCGGCGGCGGCCGATCCGGATCACGATCGACGAGCCCCCAGAACCCACCGCCGGAGGACCATCCCGTGTCTCGCCTGTCGCTCCCTTCCCGCCGCCATGATCCGTTCTGGGACATGGACGGCGCCGGCGCCCGAAGGTCCCGGACCCAACGCCGGTTCGCGCGCTACGCGACGTGGCTGATCGCCCTGCTGGTCCTCGCCATCGTCGCCACTCGCCTGCCGACCGTGGACGCCGAGTTCCTCACCAGTGGCGCCGGCCGACCGATCCTGGGCGGGGCGATCCTGGCCCTCCTCGCCGCCAGTGTCCTGCTCGCGCTCGGCAAGATGCGAACTCCGAACCACGGCTGACCGCCCCTGCGCCAGCGGCGCCGACCCTGACCGCTCGTGCTCGCTATCCTCGACGCTCAGCCCCGCCCGCCAGTCCGGGCGGCCGGCTTGGGCCTGGAGGAGGATCGATGCGCACCCTGATCAGCAACGGCACGATCGTCACCGCGGACGGCTCGACCGCCGCCGACATCCTCATCGATGGCGAGACGATCGTCCGGATCGGGACCGACCTCGCCGCCGACGGCGCGACCGTCGACGAGACGATCGACGCGGCGGGGCGCTGGCTGATCCCGGGCGCGATCGACGTCCACACCCACATGGAGCTGCCGTTCGGCGGCACCTTCGCCAAGGACACGTTCGAGTCGGGCACGCAGGCGGCGGCCTTCGGCGGAACGACGACGATCGTGGACTTCGCCGTCCAGAGCCGTGGCGCCTCGCTCCGGGCCGGCCTCGACGCGTGGCACGCCAAGGCCGAGGGCAACGCCGTCGCCGACTACGGGTTTCACATGATCATGAGCGACGTCAACGACGACACGCTCAAGGAGATGGACCAGCTCGTCGCCGAGGGCGTCCCGGACTTCAAGCTCTTCACCGCCTACCCGGGTGTCTTCTACAGCGACGACGGGGCGATCTTCCGGGCGATGCAGCAGACCGGCAAGAACGGCGGGCTGATCATGATGCACGCCGAGAACGGGTTGGCGATCGACATCGTCGCCGCGGACCTCGTGAACGCCGGCAAGACCGATCCGCTCTATCACGGCATCGCCCGCTACCCGATCTTCGAAGGCGAGGCGACGAACCGGGTGATCCGCCTGGCCGAGGCCGCGCAGGTCCCCGTCTACATCGTCCACCTGTCGGCCCGCGATGCCCTCCACGCCGTCCGCGAGGGGCGCGACCGCGGCTCCCAGGTCTTCGCCGAGACCTGTCCGCAGTACCTGTTCCTCTCGATCGACGACATGGGCAACGGCTTCGAGGGCGCGAAGTTCGTGTGCTCGCCGCCCCTCCGCTCGGCCGATCACCAGGACGAGCTCTGGACCGGTCTGATCAAGGACGACCTCCAGCTCGTCGCCACCGACCACTGCCCGTTCGACTTCGAGGGCCAGAAGGACCTCGGCAAGGGCGACTTCCGGAAGGTCCCCAACGGCCTGCCCGGCGTCGAGGACCGGGTCGACCTCCTGCATGACGGCGGCGTGGTCGGTGGCCGGCTCAGCAGGGAGCGCTGGGTCGAGATCATCTCGACCGCCCCGGCCAAGCTGTTCGGGATGTTCCCGAAGAAGGGCGCGATCGCGGTCGGCTCCGACGCCGACATCGTCATCTACGACCCGAACGCGACCCGGACGATCAGCGCAGCGACCCACCACATGAACGTGGACTACTCGTGCTACGAAGGACGCTCGGTCCAGGGCCGCTCGGACATCGTCCTGTCGCGCGGATCGGTGATCGTCCGCGACGGCGCGTTCACCGGGCGGAAGGGCCATGGCAAGTTCATCAAGCGGGCCACCGCCGACTACGCCCGGAT